>DASYSC010000188.1:0-25394 GCA_036003765.1 Candidatus Limnocylindria bacterium | reverse complement strand
GCGAAGCTCGAGGAGCTCGAAGTGCACTAGCCCGAGACCGAGCTGATCACCCCTGAGCAGACGAACGCTGACCAGACGTAGAACCAAAAGAACACGGGCGCCGACGATGGCCACCAGACGACACCGGTACATCGCCAGAATCCGCCAACTTGCCAACGTGACTAGAGCATCACTTATCGACGGTAGCTGTGGTCAGAACTAGATGCGCTCGTACCTCGCCACATCAAGCACGAACACCGTCGCACCGCCGAAGGTGACCTCGACCGGGTACGGCATGTAGAACTCGCCGGGTTCCATGATCGGCGGCATCGGGTTGATGAACTGGCTGCGTGCGTGGCAGGTCTCTCGGATCGTCGCGAGTACATCGTCGACCTGCGGTTCCTCGACGCCGGCGAGGATCGTGGCGTGCGATTGCTTCAAGAATCCGCCCTGTGAATGGAGACGCGTTACGCGGTAATCCTTGTCGGTGAGCGCGTCCACCAGCGCGCCGGCGTCCTCGGGATGCACGATCGCAATGACTAGCTTCATCGGGCGGCGACTATACCCCGCGGCTCCCCGCACGCTCGGACATGGTCAGGAGCCTTTGGTCAATTCTGGCGATGCGGCCGCGGCGGACAGCACTCACCATCGGCGCACCCTTCGCCCACGCGGCATCCGTCGCCAGGCCGGGCGCGTAGCCCTCTCCACCTGGCGGCGGATGTCCGCGGATCCAGGCACGTCGGCGTACCCTATCCCGTCATCTTGACTGGTGGCCAAGAGGGGAGATGGCGATGAGTGGTCTCATGCGGCTCGTAGCGATCTTGGTGATTGTGCTCGCTCTCCAAGTCGGACAGTCGTCCAAAGCGATGGCTGATGGATGCGTCGTCTGCGACGATCCCTGCTCGGGTTGCGTCCTCGACCCAAACGATCTCACCTGGGAGTGATGCGCACGACCTGAGCGCGCGGCGCGAGGGCTTGGCCTGCCGTTAGACCGGAGCGCCTAACAGCTGCTCCACCTGGCGGCGGATGTCCGCTGCGATCTGGTCCTCGGAGCGGTCGCCATTCACGATGACGAACCGGCGCGGCTCCGCGGCGGCAAGGCGAAGGTAGCCCTCGCGCACCCGCTCGTAGAAGGCGCGGTCGACGTCGTGAAAACGATCCCACTGGCCCTGGCGCGCCGCGAGCCGGGCGAGCACGACGTCGACTGGCGCATCGATGAGGAACGTACGCTGCGGCACCAGGTCACCGACAGCGAAGCGAGTCAAAGCGCGTAGTCCTTCGAGATCTGCGCCGTGACCGTAGCCCTGGTACGCGAGGAGCGAGTCGAAGAAACGGTCGGCGATCACCAGCCGCCCGGCGGCAAGCGCCGGCCGGATGACGTCGCGGACGAGCTGCGCGCGGGCCGCCGAATAGAGGAGGGCCTGCGCTTCGGCGGAAAGGGCGACCTCGGGCGCATGGAGGAGCACGTCCCGGATGCGCTCGCCGGCGGGGGTGCCGCCGGGCTCGCGCGTGAGGAGCACGTCGCGACCGCGCGCGCGCAGGTCGTCGGCGAGCTTCGAGGCCTGGAGCGACTTTCCGAGTCCCTCGCCGCCTTCGAACGAAATGAAGACGGCGCTCACCGATAGATCTGAACGCGGCGGTACGGCTCGTGCCCGGTACTGCGCGAGCTGAGGTTCGCGCGTTCGACGAGCTCGTGCTGCAGCTTGCGGACGTAGGCGTTCTGCGGCGCAAGCTCGATCTCGTCTGACTGCCCGCCCACGACCTGCTCGATCCCCTCGCGCGCCTCTTCGAGCGCCTTGTCCTCTGGTCCGCGGCGCAGCTCGATGACCGAGGCGAGGGCGCTCGCGATCTGCGTCGAGGAGTTCGAGCGCGCGATGTAGATGGGGATGCCCTGCGACTCGGCGTTGCGCAGGCGCGGCGTCTTGCGGCGGTAGTAGTTCTTGAGCGTGATCACGACGTCGGCGTCCTCGGGCTCACGCACGATCGCCACGGGCATGCCGAGCCCGCGCGCCGCCTCCTCGACGCGCGTCCACGAGAGCCCGAACGGATAGACCTTCACCGTCTCGCGCCCGCCGTCGATCGCGAGGCGTGGCGTGCTCCGGCGCTCGACCGCCTCCGATGCGGCGCGGCTCGGTGCCGAGGTCGAGACCTGCACCGGGCCTCCCGGGTCGCGCTGCCTGATCTCGGGCGCCACCGGCATCCCGAGGAGGACCGCGTCCACGGTCTGCGCGACGTCGTAGTAGAGCGCGACGCGCTGATAAGCCTGAATCTCGACGAGCACCTGGAAGGTAGGCGGCGCTTTGCGTTCGAGGACGCTCTTCTGCGTCCCGCGGCGCCGCGCCTCCTCGTCAGAGAGCGTGACCGTCTGGATGCCGCCAACGAGGTCCGAAAGCGTCGGGTTCAGCATGAGGTTCTCCAGCGTGTTGCCGTGCGCGGTCGCGATGAGCTGCACGCCTCGCTCAGCGATCGTGCGCGCCGCCGCGGCCTCCTGCTCGGTGCCGATCTCGTCGATGACCACGACTTCGGGCATGTGGTTCTCCACCGCCTCGATCATCACGGCGTGCTGGAGCGACGGCGTCGCGACCTGCATCCGCCGGGCGCGGCCGATGCCGGGGTGCGGGATGTCGCCGTCGCCGGCGATCTCGTTCGAGGTATCGACGATCACCACGCGCTTCCCCATCTCGTCGGCGAGAACGCGCGCGACCTCGCGGAGCAGCGTCGTCTTGCCGACCCCGGGCCGGCCGAGGAGCAGGATGCTCCGGCCCGCCTCGACGACGTCGCGGATGATCTCCATCGTCCCGTACACCGCGCGGCCGACGCGCAGCGTGAGGCCCACGACCTTGCCCGCGCGGTTGCGCAGCGCGCTGATGCGATGGAGCGTCCGCTCGATCCCGGCGCGGTTGTCGCCGCCGAACTGACCGATGCGTGAGATCACGAACGCGATGTCCTCCGCGGTGACCTCGCGATCCGCCAGGATCTCCTCACGACCCGCGAACCGCGCCTCTGGCAGACGGCCAAGGTCCATGACAATCTCGAGCAAGCCGTCGAGCCCATCGAGCGCGCGGACGCGCTGTCCGAGGTCTGGAGGCAAGCTGCGCAGGATCGCCTCGAGCTCGTCGCTTTGCTGCATCGTCGTCATTAAAGACCGCCGGGCTTCGACCCGCGAGCCTCTACCGGCCGATCGGCTACTAGCCCGAATGGTATCTGTCCGGTCGCCGTGCCTTCCTTCGATAACCGTGCCCCGCATCTGCGGCACGAGGCCCGAGGCGACCCACCGGTCGTAGCCCTTCATGCGAGCACGGCGGGCGGCCATGCGCGGTCCAGAACCTGAAGACGAGACTCGCGCAGTCGGCCCGAGTGTCGGTACTTCTACCGACTTGCCACCGAGCGAAACCGAACCACGATGCCGTCGTGGGCGAAACGGCGTTTCCGCTGGTCGCGCGGCTCATCGTTGGTGGACTTCTCTTCGTGGCGGGCGTCGCGAAACTCCGCGCCGGGCGTGCGCAGGTCCGCGAGTTGGTGCTCGGTTATGGCATCGGCAAGCGGTCGGCCTCGCTCGTCGCGATCGGTCTTCCTCCGGTCGAGGTCGCGGTTGGTCTGGCGCTCGTCATCGGCGTCGCGCCATCGCCATCGGCGCTCGCGGGGATCTGCCTACTGCTTGTGTTTTCCGCCGCGATAGTGATCGATCTTCTGCGCGGCCGCGCACACTCATGCGGCTGCCTCGGGAAGCGCGACGCGCCCATCCGCTGGCGCCTCGTCTATCGCAACCTGGCCCTCGCGACAGCTCTCGTCGGCGTCTCCGCGAGCGACGGCCACACGGCGGTCATCTCCTCCGCGTGGCTCGTCGCACTCGTCGCCCTGTCCACGGCCCTCGTGCTGCTCGCGCATCTCGCGATTCGCCTGCGGGTCGGTACGACCTCGCAACCGGAGGAGCAACTCGCATGAAGAGAACCCTCACACGTAGGCGCGCCGTCTCGATTCTCGCCGCCACCGCCGCAGCCGGGCTTGGCCGGCTCAACGGTCTCGTCCCTGAGCTATCGCTGCTCACTCCGCAAACTCTCGGGTCGCCGGCTGCAGGCGCCAAGTGGCGAGTCCGAGAGTTATCCGGAGACGAGCTCCGTGGGCGAGTAAATGCCGCGGCCGCGCACCGCAATGGAGCGGCGGCGATGGCGGCGATCGCGCGCGGCGGCCTCGTCATGCGTCCAGCGGACGCGTCGGCGATCGCGCTGTCATGGGACGACGGACAGCCGGTGGGGAACCTCGTGCGGATTCCGGTTGTCGATCCGCGTACCGGACGCCAAGGCTCGTTCGTTCACGTGAACGCCGGCGAGAAAGTCGTCAGCGGCTTTTCGCTGCAGTCGGCCGGGGATGGCGCGCGCGATATCTACAAGGTGAGCGACGGGATCGCCTCGCGCTCGTCGACGATGCGTCCGACGGCGGACGGGGGTAAGGTCATCGCCTGGGCGGATGGCCACCAGACCGTGCTGCCGCCGCTACCCGGTGGCGGCGCGCGCGCGAGTGCCCCCGGCGCCAAGGCGGGACTCGCGGCACCGGGCGCGACCACCTGCTACAACGCGTGCGACTTCTGGTGCCAGGTGACCTACGTGGTGGTGTGTACGGTCGAGTCGTTCTTCTACTGCGAAGGCGGATGCCTCGGCTTCCCGCCGTGCGCGTTCCTTTGCGAGGCCGTCATGATCCTCGTGTGCGCGTACTCGGCGGTGCAGTACTGCCAGACGTCGTGCAACATCGTCTGCTACTAGGAGGCCGGCCGTGACCGACAGCACGACAGGGATCGCGCCGCTTCTGGTCGGCTTCGCGGCTGCGATCCTGCTTCTCGCGATGCCTGGCCTCCTCCGAAGCTTCCGGCCCGGCTCGTATCGCGGAGGTTGGAAGGTCTGGGGGGAGGTTATGCCGACCGTCTCCCTTCGCGCTATCGGGTGGTTCGCGCTCGCCGGCCTTGTCGGGATCGCCGGCTACGTGCTGATACAAGCGGCGACCAACGAGTCCTTTGGCCGGGACCCCTTCTTCCAGGGTGTGGCCCTCGGGATCGGACTCATGCTGACGGCGTCGTTCATCTCGACCGTGGCGCGCCGCTATCTGTCCAGAGACAAGCCCCGCGACCAGTAAGGCGCGCCCCGGCAAGCGGGAAATGGCCGGAATGGTTCGGTCGCGATGGTCAATTCGCGCGATGCGTCCGCAAGTGCCGGCCGATATGGTCGGTGGGCATGGGGGAACCGGCCACGCTCGCGATTTCGCGCCCGTCGGCCGGGGGTACGTTCTCCGGTCGCGAGGCTCAGATCGTCGAGCTCATCGCGCTCGGCTGCGAGGACAAGGAGATCGCCTCGCGACTTGGTATCTCGCGCCGGACGGTCCGCACCCACCTCGAGCGTCTGTTTGGCGACCTTGGAGTCCACTCGCGTGCGGCGGCGGTGGCGATCTGGATGTCACAGCGCGTATAGGCACGGTCTGGGCTCGTCCTGCTACTACGTATGCCACCCCCTGCGGGTAGGAAAGGGCGCGAGCTGATCGTTCTCCAGGTGGCCACGCTTCTATCGGCCGCGGTGATCGTTCGCCGGCAACGCAGGGCGCCGCACTAACCCGGCCGCAGCTCCATCACGAAGAGCGCAGGCCATCCGAGCGACTGGGCGGCGCGCGGGAATCGTGCCACGAGCGCCTCGTCGACGGCGCGCTCCAGGAGAGCGCGGATCTCGAGCCTCCCGTCGATGGCTCCCATCAGGTAGTCGGAGAGCGTCGCCTCGTACGAGCGCGGGCGAACGTCGTTTCCGTTCTCATCGCGGAAGCTCGCGCTCCGTCCGCGAAGAAACATCGTCGGATGCATCGCGGTCACCACGATGAGTCCGTCGGCGCGAGCGACCCGTGCGAGCTCGCGAAAGAACGACGCGAGCTTGGGGACCGGGACGTGCTCCAGCACCATCGCCGAGAGAACGCGATCGAACGAGCGATCGGCGAAGGGAAGCGGACGCAGCACATCGTGCGTGACGAACCGGATTCCCTCCGTGCCCGGCTTCGCGCGCGCCTTCGCGAGCATTTCCTCCGAGAAGTCGACCGCCGTCACTCGTGCGCCCGCTGCCGCGAGGCGGAGAGCATGGCGTCCGGTACCAGCGCCGACGTCGAGCAGCTCGCGATCGCGGACGTCTCCTAGCGCGCGGTCGACCTCCGGCTCCTCGAGCGCCAGCATCCAGTTGCCCATCGTGTCGTACGTCGCCGCCCAGAGGTCGTACCCCTCACGCGTGTCGAGTACCCGCGGCTCGTCGCTCACCGGACCAGCATGGCGCGAACGCTTAGCGGCCCGCGCGACGCCTCCGCGCGACGAAGTACATCAGGTTGCCCAGCAGGATCGCGATGACCACCCCGAACGCGATCGGCCCGATCGTGCCGGATCTCCCGAGCGAGGAGAGCGCATCCCCCGATACCAGGTCGAGCAGCACGAACATCAGGAAGGCGCCGAGGAATGACGCGAGCACCGCCGGCAATCGGGCGTCACCCACGCGCGGAAGCGAGGCGATCGGGCTGCGCGCCCACGCCCCGCCCGCGCGCGTCGCGATGGTCGGCGCCGCGATCAGGATCGCGACGACCACCACCGCGGAAGCGAACCCGAGAAACATCCAGGGATCGCTCAGCCGCATACGGTTGTGCAAACCACGCTTGTCACCCAGTTGCACGTTACATAGCAGACCCCGAACGACGCAAGGAAGCAGGCGAAACCGGGCAGCCCGGAGAGCAGCAGGACCACGAAACAGACGGTGTAGAAAACCAATTCGCATGTCAGCCCGCAGACGAATCCAGTCACGTACGAGCAGATGTCCGTGCAGGTCCAGCTCTCGGCGGTGCCGGCCGGGCCAGCGATCGACGCGAGGGCGCCCGCCTTTGACTTCCCTGCGGCTCCCAGGTCGAGCACCCGCTCGCGGCCGTCGGCCTCCGTGACCACGATGCGCATCCCCTGCGTGCGGATGGTCCCGATGGCTTGAACCTGGTCGTTCCGGTTGCCGAAGACCGTCAGGAAGGATGGCTCGGCGTCGCTCCAGGTCGCAAGCGCCGACCTTACTTCGCTCCCCATGCGGTTCTGAACGAGCCGCGCGGTGCGGCCGTTGGCGGCGCGCAATGTCGTCACGAGGGAGTGCCCGAGCTCTGTGCCGTTCTCCGCGAGAACCGCGACAGCCTGCCGCACGCCCTTTCCGACGAATCCCTCGCGTGCGAGGTACGCGCGGAACTGCGCGGCCCCGCGACCTGATTCGACCTGAGCGAACGCGCGTTCGGCCTCATCACCCCAAAGCTCTCGGCCCTGAGGACGTCCCGACGCCGCCTGCGCGACTCCGAGCTCCGGGAAGAGCCCGAGGATGTGCGCCGTGATCGCTCCGCCGGCCGCCCCGACCGCGCGTGTCAGGAAACGACGCTTTGTGACCTTCATGGCCATTGCCTCCTCACGAGCGCTGACGCGGGAATAGCAAGCGCAAATGGTCGACCGCCTCCGCCATCGTCCCCTCCGAACACGCTTGCATCCTCATCCGGCGTGCGGCGCGCACAAGTCGGCTGAATTACCGACAGCTACATCCCGCCGCAGTCATCCAGAGAGCGAGGGCACCGGTGCGCGAATGAAACGGTCGACCTCCGGCTCCTCGGGCGCGAGACGCCGGTTGCCCATCGTGTCGTAAGTCGCCGCCCAGAGGTCATACCCCTCACGCGTGGGCATGACGCGGTACTCGCCGCTCATCGCACTACCGCTGGCGCGAAGGCGCGCTCCTCGACGCGGACCGCGAGCTCTTTGGTGAAGAGCATCGACGTCGCGCTCTCGCGAAACCCCTCCGCGAGCAGCGCACGAGCGACGTGCTCCTCGTACGAGCGCACCGGCGAGGTCACCGGCCGCCCGGAAGGAAGCCGGCGCGCGGTCGCGCGCAAGAGATCGCGCGCGAGGTCGACGTCGCCGTCGGCCGTGCGGACCTTGCACACGTGCGGGTGTCGCTCCATGCCGGAGAACCCCAGCGCGAAGGCGCGGAGCTTCGATTCCTCACCCTCGATGAGCGCGCTCTCACGCCGCATCGCGAGCGGATTCCCGCCGATCAGGTGCGGCGGGTCGTAGGCGCCCCCGCGGCGGCTCACGTCGAAGTCGGAGAATGAGAGCTGCTCGGCGCGCTGGACGGCGTGGGGCGTGGTCATCGCGTAGAACCGGTAGAGATCGTGGGCGTCGCGTCCACCGGCCTCGCGCGCCGTCATCTGGCGCGACGGCTGCGTGGCCGGCGTGCGCGTCGCGACGAACCAGGTCTCGCGCGTGTACGAGTAGAAGCCCGCCTGGAAGAACGTTTCGCGCGCGACCGCCTCGTCCGGTATGGCCGCGAAGATGCGCTGCATGCCGGCGCGCGCCGCGGCGCCGCTGATGCCCGAAAGCAGCCGGAACGCGCTGTCCGCGCCCCCTGCCTCCGTGAGCGCCGCGAGGATGAGCACGACCCACTCCGGGCGCCGGCCGTCGTAGACGAGCGCTGTCGAACGAAGCTGGCCGCGGTAGTCCTCGAGGAAAACCCGCAGCCGGCCCTGAAGGCCGACGAGCCCGGGAAGAAGCCGCAGCCAGCTCGCGACGGCGCCCGCCGCGAGCGGCGCGGGGAGGGCCGAGGCCATGATCCCGGCCGGATCGTGCAGCGTGTCGGCGAGAAGCGCAGAGATACGGCGGAGGTCGAGCGGCGTCGCCGCTCTCGCCGGCATCAGCTCTTTCCGAGCGAGAGAAAGTACCGGTGAAACCGCTCGTCATGCGTGAGCTCGGGATGGAAGCTCGTGGCAAGCAGCCGCCCCTGCCTCACGGCGACGACCGCGTCGCCGGTCCGCGCGAGGACCTCGACGCCGGGACCGACACGGGTGATGACCGGAGCGCGGATGAACACCGCGTGGAACGGATCGGACCCGAGCACGGGAACGTCGAGGTCCGCTTCGAAGCTGTCGACCTGGCGGCCGAAGGCGTTGCGCTCGACGGTCATGTCGATGAGCGAGGCGAGCGGGTGCGGATGGCCGGGCACGTCCTTCGCCATGAAGATCGCCCCCGCGCACGTGCCCCACACCGGCATGCCCTCGGCGGCGCGATCGCGCAGCTTCTCGATGATCCCGTACTGCTGCGCGAGCTTGCCAATCGTCGTGCTCTCGCCGCCCGGGATGATGAGCGCGTCGATCTCGTCGAGCTGCTCCGGGCGGCGCACGTCGACCGCTTCCACACCGAGCCGATCGAGAGTCGCGAGATGCTCCGCGAAGTCGCCCTGGAGACCGAGGACGCCGGCGCGCGCGACTAGCGTGCGGGGATTACCAACCGCGGGGTGCAAGTCGTTCTGCGGCGGGGATGGACTCGAGCGAAAGACCGCGCATCGCTTCGCCGAGACCGCGCGAGACCTCCGCGACGAGCTTCGCGTCGCGGAAGTGTGTGGTCGCTTCGACGATCGCCTTCGCGCGCCGTGCCGGGTCGGCGGACTTGAAGATGCCCGAGCCGACGAAGTTCCCCTCCGCGCCGAGCTGCATCATCAGCGCGGCGTCCGCGGGCGTCGCGATGCCTCCCGCGCAGAAGAGCACGACCGGCAGCTTCCCGTCCGTCGCGACCTGCTTGACGAGCTCGACCGGCACGCGGAACTCCTCGGCCTTTGCGTCGAGCTTCGCCATGAGACCCAGATCGCCCAGCTCGCGGATCCCCTCGGTGATCGCGCGGATGTGACGGACCGCCTCGACGATATTCCCGGTTCCCGCCTCGCCCTTGCTGCGGATCATCGCCGCGCCTTCGTTGATGCGACGCAGCGCCTCGCCAAGCTCGCGCGCGCCGCAGACGAAGGGGACCTTGAAGGCGTGCTTCTCGACGTGGTACTTCTCGTCGGCCGGCGTCAGCACTTCGCTCTCGTCGATGTAATCGACGCCGATAGCCTCGAGGACCTGCGCCTCGACGAAATGACCGATGCGACACTTCGCCATCACCGGGATCGTGACCGCGTCCATGATCCGGTGGATCATGTCGGGATCGCTCATACGCGCGACGCCGCCCGCGGCGCGGATGTCAGCGGGTACGCGCTCGAGCGCCATGACCGCCACAGCGCCGGCTTCCTCCGCGATCTTCGCGTGCTCCGCGGTGACGACGTCCATGATCACCCCGCCCTTGAGCATCTGAGCGAGGCCGGTTTTAAGGGTCCAGGTGCCCTTCGAACCGTTCTTGTCGGGTGTGGACTGAGAGGCCATCGGAACGTCAATCGTACCGCGCAGACCCTAGAATCGGAGAATGGGCGTAGTCGACGCAAATGTCCTTGTGCTCAACCTGGACTTCCAACCGCTCAACGTGTGCAACGTCCGTCGAGCGGTGGTCCTCCTCGCCAAGGAGAAGGCCAGCGTGGTCGAGCAGAACGGTCATCTCATCACCAGCGAGCGGCTGTCGTTCCAATCGCCCTCGGTGATCCGCCTCGTCTACCACGTGAAGCGGCCGCGCCCGGTCGTGAAGATGACGCGCAAGGAAGTGCTCGCCCGCGACGATCACACCTGCCAGTACTGCGGTCGGCGCGGTCACGACCTCACCCTCGATCACGTGATGCCGCGTCATCGCGGCGGGCAGCACGTATGGGAAAACGTTGTCGCGGCCTGCAAGTCGTGCAATCACCGAAAGGGCGGGCGCACGCTCGCTGAGGCGCGGATGACGCTGCTCCGGCTGCCGGTCCGACCGCCCGCGACCCCGCAGTACCTCTACGCGTCGTACGTGCGCGCGGGCGAGCGCACCTGGTCCAAGTTCATCGGCCTGAACGAGAGCGCCGCCGCGTCCTAGCCGCGACCGTGGCATCACGCTTGCGGCGGGGGCCGGGGGGCGGAGCCCGACGACTGTGAAGATCCTCTTCACCAAGCGTGCGTACGCGCGCGTCGGCGGATCGGAGAGCCTGGCGTTCCAGTTCGCCACGCGTCTCGCCGCGCGGGGACATGACGTGCGCGTGGTCTGTGCGCAAGCGTTCGACGACCGCCGCGTCTTCAGCGACCAGGGCGTCGAGGTCGTGCAGGTGAAGCCGCGCGGCGGCTTCCTCGGTCTCGCGGCCGATGCAACGACGCTCGTCGACCTCATGCGCACCGACGTCCTCGAGTGGTACGCGGAAGATCGCGATCTCATCCACAACATCGGGCGCGAATACCTCGACAGCTCGCTCGAGGTTGCGGAGTCGCTCGCCATCCCGGTCGTGCTCACGCCGCTCGCGCACCCAGGTCAGTTCCACGGTGGCGACATGCCGAGCGACTTCGCGCGCTACTGCCGTGCCGACGCGCTCACGACGATGACCGACTGGGAGCGAGGCTGGTTCGCCGAGAACGGGGTCGACCCTGCGCGGATCGTCACCACGGGCATGGGCCCGAACGCGCTCCGCTCGCGCGACGGGCGCGCCTTCCGCGCCACGCATGGCATCCCGATCGATGCGCCACTCGTTCTCTACATCGGCCGCAAGGAGCGTTACAAGGGCTACATCCACCTCCTCGATGCGGCGGAGCCGGTCTGGCGGCGCCATCCCGAAGCGCGCTTCGTCTTCATCGGTATCCCCGGCTTTTACTCGAGCTTCTTCGACGAGTTCGCGCGCTACGCCGATGAGCGGATCGTCGACATCGAGCGCGCCACGGGCACCGAGAAGTCCGCGGCGCTCGACGCCTGCGACGTGTTCGCGATGCCGTCGCTCCACGAGACCTTCGGCATCGGGTATCTCGAGGCCTGGCTGCACGAGCGGCCGGTCGTCGGCGGAGACATCCCGCCGCTGCGCGAGGTCATCGCCGATGGGGTCGACGGCTTCTGCGTGCGCCAGCGCGTCGACGATGTCGCGCGCGCCATCCTGCGACTCCTCGACGATCCGGCCCTGCGCTTCTCGATGGGCCGCGCCGGAGCGTTGAAGCTGCGCGAGCGCTGGGATTGGGACCTCGTGATCGCGCGTGTCGAGGACGCGTACGCACGAGCGCTCGCTAACGCGCACTCTGACGTCGGCGAGGCGCTCGCCTAGGCTCGCGACGCCGTGCGCATCGTCATCGCGAAAAAGCTGCTCTCGACCGTCGGCGGATCCGAGGCGCAGGCCCGGGCCCTTGCGCGAGCGCTGCATGACCGCCACCACGAGGTGACTCTGGTCGGCCTCCGCCCGGCCTGGCGGCGTCCGGGCATTCCCGCCGAGGTCTACGGGGCGCCGCCCGGACCGGTCGAAATGTCGGAGGACGGCGTGCGCTACCTCTTCATACCCGCGCGCTTCGGCTGGCTGGGTTCGGCGATCGACGGCCTTTTTCCCACCGACCTCGCCGACGAAGAGCGGCTCGGCCATGCCATCGCCGGCGCCGATGTGGTGCACTCGATCGCGCGTGAATGGGCGGCCCCCCTGGAGCGCGCGGCGCGCGCAGCCGGTGCGGCGTTCGTCGAGACGCCGCTCGTCCATCCGGGGCAGCGCCTCTCCGGGCATCGTGCGGACGACGTCGCGCGGTACCGCCGCGACGACGGGGTCATCGCGCTCACCCAGTGGGAGGCGGACTGGTACCGCCTTCGCGGGGTCGATCACGTCCACGTCACCGGGATCGGTCCGATCATCTCGTGGCTCCCCGAGGTGCCGATGGATCCCGCGAGCGTGCTCTTCGTCGGGCGCAAGGAACGGTACAAGGGCTATCACGCGCTGCGCGAGGCGGCGAAGATCGTCTGGCGCTCGCGGCCCGAGGTGCGTTTCGTGGCAATCGGCCAGGATGCGTGGACCGCGCGATTCCTCCCGCGGTGGCACGACGAGCGCTGGGTGGACCGCGGCGTCGTCAGCGAGGACGAGAAGGCGGAGGCGTACGCGCGTGCGACGATCTTCGCGATGCCGTCGGTGCACGAGACGTTCGGCCACGCGTATCTCGAGGCCTGGTATGCGTGGCGGCCCGTCATCGCCGGCGACATCCCACCGCTCCGCGAGGTGGTACGCGATCGGGTCGACGGGCTGGTGGTAGCGCAGGATCCCGACGCGATCGCGCGCGCCATCCTCACATTGCTCGGCGATCCGGTGCGCGCGCGGCGTATGGGCGAGTCGGGGCGCTTCCGGCTGCAGGAGCGCTGGACGTGGGAACTTGTCGCCGAGCGCACGGAGCGCGCGTACGAGGCGGCGCGAAAGCGGCTCAGCGAGCCGCGCGAGGAACAGGCCCCAGGGAACTGACCCTGCCCGAAAGCTAGCCGAGTGCCTGCAGGATCCGCCGGGTCGCGGGCGGAAGGTCCGGGGCAAGGCGGTAGAAGGACCAGATGCCTCGCTTGGTCACCTCCACCAGGCCGGCCTCGCGCAGCTTGGCCATGTGATGAGAGACGGTCGGCTGGCTGATGTCGAACGTCGCGGTGAAGTCGCAGATGCAGACCGGCTCCTGAGCATCGCGCAGGGCCATTGCGATCTGGAGGCGCGTCGGGTCGGCGAGCGCTCTCAGGATCTCGCTCGTCTGCTCGACCTTCTCGGGACGCGCCTTGATCGTCGGAGGGCAGCACACGCCGCGCTCGCGCTCGGGCAGGACCATGAGCTTTTTCACGGCGACAGTGTCCCAGACCCATTGACGAACGTCAATGGATTCGCTAGCGTCCCATCGACGATCGTCTATGCGTCGGAGGTTCAACCCGTGAGCGAGATCCAGGACGCGGTGCGCGAGCGGTACGCGGCGAAGGCGCTTCAGATGGCACCACGAAGAATCGGCCGATCGCAGGGCCTCTGCTGCAGCCTCAGTGCTACGGAGCTCGAAATGCGACGAGCGGAGTGGAAGGAAGTAGACAAGGCAGCTCTTCTCAGCCGGGAGGACCGCGGCGGCCGCGTGACCTCGACGTACCAGGCGTCGGCCGAGATGCGAACCGAGCTGAAGCGGCTCGTCGCGGCGGAGCGTGTCTGTTGCGCGACTGCCAGGTGGGAGCTGCACGACGACGGCGAGCGATTGCGCGTAACGGTCGCTTCTGAGAGCGGTGCGTGTTGCAAAGACGACTGCTGCGGAGCGAGCTACAGCGCGAGCGAGCTCGCCTCGGTAGGGATCGATGCGACGGCCAGCCTGGGCTGCGGCAATCCGATGCTCCTTGCCGACCTCCGTCCTGGCGAGCGGGTCCTCGACCTGGGGAGCGGCGCCGGGCTGGACGTCCTCCTCTCCGCGCGGCGCGTGGCACCCGACGGTCACGCCTACGGCGTGGACATGATCGACGAGATGCTGGCGGTGGCACGCGCGAACCAGGCCAAGGCGGGCGTCGCCAACGCGACCTTCCTCAAGGGCACGATCGAAGAGATTCCCCTTCCTGACGGCGCGGTCGACGTGGTCATCTCGAACTGCGTGATCAACCTCGCCGCCGACAAACGCGCGGTGCTTGGCGAGGCGCATCGCGTGCTCCGGCCCGGCGGTCGCTTCGCGGTCGCCGATATGGTCGCGCTCGCCGAGCTTCCCGCCGACGTCAAGCGTTCGCTCGATCAATGGGCGGGCTGCGTCGCCGGCACCATCTCGATCGAGGAATACACCTCCGCGCTGCGCGACTCGGGTTTTCGCGGGATCGAGGTCGAAGTCACGCGCGAGGTGCGCCTCGACGGCGTCGACAGCGCGATCGCGAGCGCCTACATCCGCGCTCGGAAGGATTAGCCCGCCTGACTGCCGGGCCATCGGCACGGGGTCGGGGGCCGAGCCCCCCCGCCGGTAGAATCCCGCGTAGACGTTGCGAGATGTAATCGGGCAGCGTCGCCTGCTCGCCCGCTTAGGCGAGAGGGCGGTCCAGGGCGACGTGGCCCACGCGTACGAGCTGAGCGGCCCGCGGTCGATCGGCAAGCACACGGTGGCGGTGCGCCTCGCGCAGACGCTGCTCTGCACGAGCGAGCCACTCGTGGCCGGCGGCTGCGGGACCTGTCTTGCCTGCCGCAAGGTCGAGCACGAGACGCATCCGGACGTGCGCACGGTCACTCGCCTCGTCGACCTCGAGCGTGACCCGGACAAGAAGATGATCGCGATCGAGCAGATCCGGGAGATGCAGCAAGACCTCGCGCTCCGGCCCCTCGAGGGACGCTGGCGGGTCGTGATCATCGACGACGCCGCCGACCTCTCCGAGCACGCCGAGGTCGCCCTGCTCAAGACGCTCGAGGAACCGCCGCGGCACGCGGTGCTCTTGCTGTTGACGCCGACGCCCGCGCGCCTTCTCGAGACCATCCGCTCGCGCCTCGTTCCGCTGCCGCTCCGACTGGTCGCCACTGCCGAGATCGCCGACGGCCTCGCCAAGCGGTTCGGGGCGGACGCGCGCAAGCATGCGGCGGCGGGAGCCGGACGCCCCGGCGTCGCGATCTCACTCGCCGCGGACGAGGCGGCGCGTAAGGCGCGCCGGGCGCTCGAGAACGAGTTCTATCGCCTGGTCGGGAGCGGGCTCACCGACCGATTCGCCTGGGCGGTCGATCTCGCCGAGTCAGAGCGCGACACACAGAAGCGCAACGAGGCCATCGAGCTGCGTCTCGGTGAATGGGGGGAGCTCGCGCGTGACGCCGCGGTGGCCGCGCACGGCGCTGAGCGCGCTCTCCGACCGGACCGCGCGAGCGAGTCGGCGCAGCTTGCGGGGGCCGTCGGCCGGCGAGAGCTCGTGGATCTCGCCCTGTCCATGGATCGCTGGAGGCGGGACGTCGTCGAATCGAACGTGAACGCGCGCATGCTGCTCGAGCTTTTCGTCCTGCGGCTTCCGTACGCGGCGGAGCTCGCCGGAGCCCGCGCATGATCGTGCCGCGTACGGTCATCGGCGCGCGCTTCATGAAGGCCGGGCGCATGTACTTCTTCGAAACGGGCGGCGTGACCGATGTCGCGCTCGGCGAGTTCGTCATCGTGCGCACCGAGCTTGGCGAGGACGCCGCTCGCGTCGCGATCCTGCCGACGGATTCCCCGCTCGTGCTTGTCGACCCGCCCCTGGGCATGGTCGTCCGCAAGGCGACTGGCGCGGATCTCTTCTCGATGAACAAGCACAAGCGCATGGAAGAGGACGCGACGCGGGCGGCGGCCGAGATGGTCCGCGCCCGACGCATCCCGGTCAAGATCCTCGGCGCCGACTGGCAGTTCGACGGCTCGAGCGTGGTGTTCTTTTACTCGAGCGACGAGCGAGTCGACCTCACCGAGCTGAACGCCGCGTTTGCCGCGCACTTCGGCGCGCGCATCGAGTTCCGGAAGATGGGCGCCCGCGACGAGACGAAGGTAATGACTGGCGTCGGCACGTGCGGGCGGGAGCTCTGCTGCTCGTCCTGGCTCGACAAGTTCTCGAACATCTCGATCCGCATGGCGAAGGAGCAGGATCTCCCGCTGAACCAGGCGAAGCTCACCGGCGTCTGCGGGCGGCTCAAGTGCTGCCTTATCTACGAGCTCGAGACCTATCAAGAGGTGAAGGGCAAGCTGCCGAAGGTGGGCGACACTTTCCACATCCCCTCGTGCGAGGGTGGGCAGTGCGGAACGTCGGGCTGCGCGATGACGCAGAGCGTCAACGTGCCGAAGGAGTCGATCGTCGTCGGGATGGTCGACGGCAGCCGCAAGACGCTCACCGCGTCCGAGCTGGGCGTGTCATTCGGGGCGATCCCCGCGCACACCAAGGGCGTAGGCACCTACGGCAGCGACGAGGTCCCGCGACAGGAGCGTCCGACACCGGTCTCGGAACCAGGAGCGGAGCCGCGGAAGCGTCGCCGCCGTCGCGGGCGACGCCGCGGCGGACGGCGCCCGGGCGCCTAGCCCGAGGACCTCGCGAGCCAGAGATCACGCGTGAGCTCGGCCTGACCGGCGTGCTCCGCGGCGTGAGCAATCGCGTGGATCAGCCAACTGCGCATCTGACGCTTGCCGACGGGGGTGTCGTGCTCCTCGTCGAGGCGTGCGGGGTTGAAGGCGTCGAGCCCGGTGGAGATCCGCTGCTTCACCTCGTCCGCGCGCTTGAGGAGGTGCGCGCCCGAGCCGGTCGCCGCGAACTCGGCGGGACGCGAGCGGTCGATGGTCTCGCCACAGAGTCGGTGGAGGATGTGCTCCTCCGCCGCACCGACCGTATGCGTGGCGAGAACCAGGAGCGAGTTCGCGCCGGCGGCCGGCGGTTTCCAGTTCAGCGCGCCCTCGTCAAGGGCGTCGACGGTCTTCAGGATCCGATCGAGCTCGTCGAAGAGCCGACGACGGAACGACTCGATCTCGGGCGCCGCCATCAGCGCACGCGACTCACGACGAAGTCGGCGGCCTCGCCCAGCGCGTCGCGTTCCGAACGCGCAGGCAGCCGGTCCAGCGCGCGCACCGCCGCGTCGTGGAACGCGAGCGCTCGCTGTCGCGCGCGCTCCGGCCCGCTCGAGGCACGGATCTCCGCCAGCAGGGTTCGCATGTCGTCCGCGGACTTCGCCGGCGCCAGGATGCGCGTCGCGAGCTGCCCCCCGGTCCCATCGCGCTCTTCGACCGCGTAGATCATCGGGAGTGTCGGCATGCCTTCGAGAAGATCGCGGCCGACGGTCTTGCCGAAATCCTCCTCGTCGCCGACCAGATCGAGTACATCGTCGGTGATCTGGAACGCGAGCCCGAGGTTCGTGCCAAACGCACCGAGCGCGGCGACGTGGTCGGGCTCCGCGTCGGCCAGAAGCGCGGCGCCCTGCGCGCATGCGGCGTACAGCGACGCGGTCTTGAGCTCGATCCGTTCGAGGTACGCGCCCTCCGTCGGGAGCGCGCGGGTCGCGGTGATCTCGCCCAGCTCGCCGTCGCAGAGCGCGAACACGGTCTGCGCGACGATCGCGATGACCTCCGGCTTGGGGAGGACGGCCGCGAGGGCGTAGGCCTTGGCGAACAGATAGTCGCCGACGATCAAGGCGACATCGTCATTCCACTTCGCGTTCACGGTCTGGATGTTCCGGCGCAGCTCTGCGCGGTCGACCACATCGTCGTGGACGAGCGACGCGGTATGCACGAGCTCGAGCGACTCGGCGAGGTTGAGCACGACCTCGCGATCCCGACCCGGGCCAAAACGCGAGGAGAGGAAGACGAGCGTCGGGCGGAGCAGCTTGCCCGGCGTGGTGAAGAGGTGAGCAACGGCCTCGCCGAATACCGGATGCGCCCCACGACCGACGTCGCGAAGCCGACGCTCGAGCTCGCGGAGCTCCTCTTCTACTGGCGCATAGAACGATGCGCCGGTCGCCGCCCGCACGATGCGGAGTCTAGGGACGAATCCGCGCTCTGCTGGCTAAGGCCTCTTCGTCGGTCTCGGCGGCTGCGTCGGGAACGGCGGTATCGTCGGGCCGGGCGGGGCGCTCGCGCCGGGCGAGGGCGACGGCGACTCGCTCGGCCTCGGCACGAAGCCACAGATGGTCCAGAAGAACCGTCCATAGCTGAACCGGCCCGAGACCGCGCCCTGCGCCCACGCGTTGTAGGCGCCCTGCCAGTCGGCGAACGGCGCGACGAGCCGTATGCCGCACGAGCTGTAGAAGTTCCGGTCGTCGTTCTTGGGCTCGGTCCCCGCGACGAAGTGCTCGGTCCACTTGAAGCTGCCGGGGCAGTTCGGCCCGGGAAGCTCACCCGAGCCGTTGCCGCCCGTGACCAGCGGGTTCACGCAGACGACCTTGTCCACGATGCCTTCGGGCCGGTCGTACCAGGTCACCGGCAGGCCCCCGACGACGGTCT
This sequence comes from Candidatus Limnocylindria bacterium, assembly GCA_036003765.1. Classification (GTDB taxonomy): domain Bacteria; phylum Chloroflexota; class Limnocylindria; order P2-11E; family P2-11E; genus 3-1-20CM-2-70-9. The sequence continues at coordinate 6,815 of DASYSC010000188.1, read as the reverse complement.
TCATGTAGTCGCGCCAGAGCACGCCCGGGCCCATCGCCGACGTGATGCCCTTCATTTCGGAGTTGTCGGAGTTGCCCATCCAAATGGCCGTGAGCCGCTGTGGCGTGAAGCCGATCGCGAGCACGTCCTGCAGCTCGTCGGTCGTACCGGTCTTCAGTGCGGCCGGTCGTCCGATCGTCGTCCACGGGCCGAACACGAACGAGCCCTGCGGGTTGGTGTTGTCCTTCAGGATGTCCGCGAAGATCCACGCGATGCGCTGGTCGAGCACGCGCCTTCCTTCCGGCTTGCTGGCGAAGTCCTTCACGACCTTGCCGGAGGGGTCGACGATCTTGTAGATCATCGTCGGCTCCACGCGCACGCCCATGTTCGCGACGACCTGATAGGCGCTCGCCATGTCCATGAGCCGCATCTCGCCCGCGCCGATCCCGAACGACAGACCTATACGCGAGCGGTCCCAGTCCCGGTTTATCCCGAGCTGGTGGACCGTGTCGATGATCGCGTCGACACCGACCTGCCGCGTGACCATGAGCGCGGGGAGGTTGAGCGACTCGCGGAGCGCCTGGCGCAGCGTGACCGGGCCGTGCTGTTCCTTCGTCGCGTCCTTGGGCGCATACGGTTTGCCGGCCCCATCCGGCATCGTGAACTCGATGTCGTAGAGGCGGCTGGACGCGGTCAGCCCGATCTTTTGCATGCCCGTGAGATAAGTGAAGATCTTGAACGTCGAGCCCGGCTGCCGCAGCGCGATGCCGGCGTGGTCGTAGTCGCCCTGCACCTTGGCCGTGCGCGCGTAGTAGTCGTAGCTCCCAACGTAGGCGAGAACCTCGCCGGTGGTCGGGTCCATCGTGATCAGCGCGGCGTTGTTCACGTTGAATCCCTTGAGCCCGTCGACGTGGTCGCGGACCTCCTTCTCGGCGAGCTGCTGCATGTTCCAGTCGAGCGTCGTGTACACGTCGTAGCCACCGCGGTACGCGGCCTTCTCGCCGAGCACCTGCACGAGCTGTTCGCGTACCCGGAACGTGAAGTGCGGCGCGTACAGCGATGTGGTCGCGGGCTTCACGACGATCTGCTCGTCCTTCGCGGCCGCGACCTCCGCGTCGGTCGCGTACCCGTTCTCCACCATCGTGTCCAGGACCTGCGCGCGCCGGGCTTTCGCGCCCGCGAGGTTCTGGATCGGGTCGTAGTCGGAAGGCGCCTGGGGCAGGCCAGCGAGAAGGGCCATCTGGCCGAGCGTGAGCTGGTTGAGATCCGCCGTGCCGAAGTAGGTCGCGGCCGCGGCCTTCAGGCCATAGGCCTGGTTCCCGTAGTAGATCTGGTTGAAGTACATCTCGAGGATCTGCTTCTTGCTGAAGGTGCGCGTCGCCTCCATCGCGAGGATCGCTTCCTTGATCTTGCGGGTGAACGTCGGGTCGTCACCGAGGAGGCGTGTCTTGATGAGCTGCTGGGTGATCGTGGAACCGCCCTGCGTGATGCGACCGCTCGCGCTGTTTGCCTGGAACGCGCGGATGATCCCGCCGACGTCGATCCCGGGATTCGACCAGAACGTCTTGTCCTCGATCGAGATCGTCGCGTCCTGCATCCGCTTGGGCACCGCGTCGATCGAGATGAGCTCACGCCGCTCGTCCGACAGCGTGTAGAGCAGGTGCTCCCCGGCGCGGTCGTAGATGTGCGTGGTGAGCGGGATCGGAACGGTCGCGAGGTCGTGCGCCGCCGGAAGATCGGATGCGAAGTAGCCGACGGTCGCGATCACCGAGAATCCGACGAAAGCCGCGCCCGCCAGAAGGACGGCGGTCAGGACGCCGGCGAACGTGCCGACAGGACGCACCGCGCTGACGCGACGGGACATTCGCCCGCCCGCACGGTGCGGGAAGCGGTAGGCACGGTACGCCCGACCGGGCGCGATCCCTTGCTTGGCCATCGGCTGCTTAACGTCCGGAGAGCACGGTTCGTGCCATAGCCAAAAAGGGGCTTGTTTAGCGGCGCGGAGAGCGTGAACGCAAGCGAGCGGTCACAGCCGGCCACCCCCTGAGCGCCGGAGCATCGAGCGACCGCCGCAGCGAACGCTGGGCTTCGCGCGCGTCTCCCTCCCAGGCCTCGATGAGGCGGCGGTCCTCATCCCGGAGCGAGTTCGCCGGGCCGCGCCGCTCCATCGCCGATTCGGCGACTGGGATCCGAGCGTACAGCGTCGTGACCGCCTCCGCGATGTCTCTCGCTTCATGCTCGATCGCCTCACGGTGTCGAGCGAACTCGGCGTTCTCGAGCACGACGGCCTGACGGGTTTGGTCGAACATCGTCATGAGCTCGAGGTTCGCTGCGAGCTCCCGATCCACCGCGGCGACCGCATCGGTGAGCGCGGCGCGCCGCCGTGGGTCGACCGGGAGCGGACGCGCGAGCCACCCGAACGCGGCGGCGCCCGCTGCAGCGATCGCCACGAACAAAGCGATGACCGGCATGCGATGAATCGTCGCATGTCTGGCTGTACGCATCCCGCGTGCCTCTTTGATACACCTGATGTATCATGACCGGCGATGCTCCGACCCCACGAGCGGGCGGCTGTGAGTCCCTACTTCCCTGTCGGCGGGCCGGTGGCCGCCGCGGATCTCGTGGGCCGCGAGTCCTACCTGCGCCGCCTCGTCGACCGGCTCGAGGACGGCAATCACGTGCTCGTCGCGGGTCCGCGGCGCATCGGCAAGACCTCGATCATCCTTGAGGCGCTCCGCCGCCTGAAACGGCGCGGCGCCCACACCGCGTACGTCGACTGCCTCGGCGCGACCGACATCCGAGGGCTCGGCGAGCGTCTCGCGGACGCGATCCTCCAGAACCTCTCGGGCGTCGAGCGGAGCTTCGAACAGGCCAAGGCCATCGCTGCCGGGATGCATCCGACGGTCAAGGTCAAATACGAGCACGTGGAGATCGCGCTCCAGCTCGCGCGCGAGACCAACGCGCAGCGCTTCTTCGAGGGGGCACTCGACCTCCCGCAGGCTCTCGCGAAACGGACCGGCAAGCGCGTGGTCGTCGTGTTCGACGAGTTCCAGGCCGCGGGCCGCCTGGGCCCGAGGGTCTTCGACGTCATGCGCGCGCACCTTCAAGCGCAGCGTGGGGTGAGCTACGCGTTCCTCGGCTCCGAGCAAGGGATCCTCGAGGAGCTGTTCAGCGCCAAGGGCCACGCCTTCTACCGCTTCGCGGTGCCGCTCGATCTCACTGATGCCGGCGGCCACCGCTTCGGGATCGATCCGGACGACTGGCTCGAGTATCTCCGCGCGAAGTTCGCCGCGAAGAAGATGGCGATCGACGACACGAGCGTCGACCGGCTGCTCGACGCGACGGGCGGGCACCCGCAGGACACGATGCAGGTCTGCGCTGCGCTCTACTACCTGATGCGCGACAGCGGCGCGCGCACCGTCACGCCGGATTTCCTGGAGGTCGCGTACGAGCAGGCGATGCGCGAGCTGGAGCGGCCGTTCGCGCTCCACTGGTCCGAGCTCGGGTCACACAAGTACCTGCCGCAGGTCGCGAAGCGGATCGCGCATCGCGCGGTGCTGTATGCGGCGGACGGCGAAGGCGGGCCTGTGCCGCGCCCGGAGGTGCTGCGCGCGCTCGCGGCGCTGCAGGCACGGGGTCTGGTGGTGCGTCTCGGTCGCGGGCGCTATGACTTCGTCGAGCCGATGTTCGGCGAGTACGTCCGCCGCTTGGACGAGGGACTGCTGGCCGCGGCTATCGTTCCGACCCGATGACTCTGCGACCACCGCTCGACCTGCGGCGCGGCCTGAAGGTGCGCTTCGGTCACGACGGTCGGATCGGCGAGCTCGTACGCCCCTCGCCGAATGGCGAGGAGTGGCTGGTCAAGGATCGGTTCGGCCGTTTCTGGGTGAACACGAACCGTTTGGAGCTCGCGGACGAAGAGACCGCGGCGCACTAGGGCCGAAGGGCTTTGCCTTCGGCCCCTCAGTCAAGTCGTCAGGCGGGAACTCTCCGTCCACTCATCGCGCGCCAGATCAAGAGCACGATGATCGCGCCGATGATCGAGCCGACGATGCCCGCCGCCGAGAGCGTCAGCGTGCCGCCAAAGACAAGTGCCGCGAGTGTTCCGCCGACGAACGAGCCGACGATGCCCAGCACCATCGTGCCGAGCCAGCCCATCGGGTCGGGCCCCGGAATGAGCCAGCGTGCGATGAAGCCGGCAATCAGGCCGACGATCAGGAAGCCGATGAGGCCCATGACGTCCATGCAGCCACCTCCGCGTTAGTCGCGGTGCGGATATCTGCAGCAAGCGTGCCGTTGCGCTCGGGGAGGCCGAATGTCGTCGGCCGGTGGCGGTACCCCCGAGGCGAATCGAACGCCTGTCTACGGCTCCGGAGGCCGTCGCTCTATCCGCTGAGCTACGGGGGCGGGGTCGGGACCGATTCTAGTCGGCGCAACTGCTAGCGTGACCGCGCCGGCATGACCACGACCGTACGGGACAAAGAGCTTTCGCTCATCCAACACCTCGGCGAGCTGCGCGATCGGCTCGTGGTGGCCGCGATCGCGCTCATCATCACCACGGGGATCGCGTTCTACTTCGGGACGCCCATCATCCGGCTCCTGCTCGTTCCGGTCGATTGCCAGTTCATACCGGTCTATGCGTGCAATCCCACGCCGACGCACCTCGTCGCGTTCAGCCCGACCGAGAACTTCACGACCTACTTCCGGGTCGCGTTGTTCGCCGGGATCGCCCTGGCGATGCCGGTGATCCTCTACGAGATCTACGCCTACATCGACCCGGCCCTCCTCCCGAGCGAGCGCCGCTTCGTCCGTTTCATGGGCCTTCCCGTGATCTTCCTCTTCGTGCTCGGCATGGCTTTCTGCTATTTCGTCCTGCTGCCCAACGCGATCAAGTTCCTGATCAACTTCGGCAGCGAGGTCATCGAGAACCAGCTGCGAGCCTCCGACTATCTCTCCTTCGTGACGATCTTCATCCTGGGCATGGGCGTCGTTTTCGAGGTGCCCGTCATCATCTACGCGCTCGTTCGGATCCACGTGGTCAGCCGGGACTGGCTCACCAAACAGCGCCGCTACGTGTTCTTGCTGGTCTTCGTGATCGGAGCCTTCATCACGCCGACGCCGGACCCGTTCAACCAGACGCTGGTCGCGATCCCGATGTACCTGCTTTTCGAGCTCGGTCTGTTCCTCGCACGCTTCGCCGGAGCGCCTCGAGCCGCGACTTGAGCTCCGCTTCCGCGCCGAGGCCCGTCGGCTCGTAGTACCGGCGCCCCTCGAGCGAGTCCGGCAGGTACGTCTCGTCGGGAGCCACATGGCCTTCGTAGTCGTGGGCGTACTTGTATCCCGCGCCGTGGCCAAGCTCGGCCAAAAGGCGCGTGGGTGCGTTCCGGAGGTGGAGCGGGACGGGGTCGGCCCGCGTCTCCGCGAGGTCGTGCTGCAGCTCGCCAAGTCCGCGCTTCAAGGAGTCCGACTTCGGCGCGAGCGCGCAGTAGACCGCGGCCTCCGCGAGCGGGTAATACGCCTCCGGCAGACCGATGAGGTGCGTGGCCTGCTGCGCTGCGCTCGCGATCACCAGAGCCTGCGGGTCGGCGAGACCGACGTCCTCGCCGGCGAGGATGACGATGCGCCGGGCGATGAACATCGGGTCTTCGCCCGCGTCGATCATGCGCATCAGCCAGTAGAGCGCCGCGTCGGGGTCGGAGCCGCGGACGCTCTTGATGAACGCGGAGATCGTGTCGTAGTGCTGATCGCCGGCGCGATCGTAGAGGAGCGAGCGCCGCTGGAGCGCGTCGCGGACCTCAGCAAGGCCGACGGGCTTCTTCCCGTCGGCACCCGGGACCGCCGCGTCGGACGCGAGCTCGAGGGCGTTCAACGCGACGCGGGCGTCGCCGTTGCTGACCGCGACGAGGGCGTCTTCAGCGTCCTTCGCGAGGGCCACAGCACCCTTGAGGCCGCGCTCGTCGCTCAGCGCCCGCTTCACGATCACGCGCACCTCGTCCTCGGTGAGCGGCTTCAGCGTGAAGACCCGCGAGCGCGAGAGCAGCGCCGAGATCACTTCGAACGATGGGTTCTCGGTCGTCGCGCCGAGCAGGATCACGTCGCCGTTCTCGACGTATGGGAGTACGACGTCCTGCTGCGCCTTGTTGAAGCGGTGGATCTCGTCGATGAACAGCACGGTCCGCTGGTCCGTCAACTGGCGGAGCTTGCGCGACTCGTCGATGATCTTCCGAAGCTCCGCCACACCGGACGAGACCGCCGAGATCGCGACGAACCGCGAGTTCGCTCGCTTCGCGCCGATCGCCGCGAGGGTGGTCTTCCCCGTGCCCGGCGGTCCCCAGAGGATCATCGACGGAAGCTGTCCCGCGTCCATCGCCTTCCGTAGCACCCGGCCGGCCCCGACGAGATGCCCCTGTCCGACGAACTCGTCCAGATCGCGGGGCCGCATCCGAGCGGCGAGGGGCTGAGCGGTGGGCATACGCCGATTCTCTACCATCCACCCCCTCCCCCAGGGGGTAGGATGAGCTCATGCGAACGGAGATCCGCCGTGACGTCGTCAGCCGCCTCCGCTCCGTCTCCGGCCACATCAAAGCGGTCGAGCGGATGGTCGAGGAGGACAAATACTGTGTCGACGTCATGAAGCAGACCATGGCGATCGAAAAAGCCCTCGAACGGGTCGACGCGCTCATCCTCGAGGAGCACCTGGCCACCTGCGTCGCCGACTCCTTCCGTCAAGGACGCTCCGACAAGACCGTGAAGGAGCTCGCCGAGATCTTCTCCACCGCCCGCAAATAGGACAGGACGCGACACTGTCCTATTCATAAACGTTCTTTGATATGCTC
>DASYSC010000187.1:0-17076 GCA_036003765.1 Candidatus Limnocylindria bacterium | reverse complement strand
GTTGTGGCCATGAGTCGACGCCCGGCCAGACGAAGTGACCTGGGAGGTGGCGCACGCGCTCCTACTCACCGGTGCCGCGCACAACCTCCTTCGCGACCTCCAGCTCGAGCTCGCACAGTTCTTCGATGCCGACCGGAACCTCTCGCTTCCGCCACACATCACCATGAAGGCACCCTTCTCGACGGACGATGTCGGCCGTCACAAGGCCTATCTCGACCGGCTCGCGGCCGAGACGCGCGAGATCCAGCTCCGGCTGACCCGGATAGAACTCTTCGCCGACCGCATCCTCTACCTCGGCGTCGACCAGGCCCCGGCGCTCCCCCCGCTCAGCGCTCGCATCCAAAAGGACCTCGCGCCCGAGGCCCGTCCTTCTATATATGAGGCAACGCAAACGTTCCGGCACCACGCCACCATCGGACGCGTGCGGACGGACCAACTTGGGCCGGCCGGCGAGGTCGTCGGCCGGACGTACGGGCTCCGCGCGGACATCGCGGAAATCGCGCTGCTCCTTCGGCCTATCCCCGGCGAGTGGCTCGTCGCGCGGACCGCACCCTTGCGGTCCGGCGTGCGTGCGCGGTAGGTCCTACTCGTGTTCAGTCCCGAGGAGCGCGAGACACTCCGCGCCGTTCTCATCGAACGGGCGCGTAGTGATCCGCGCATCTCCGGCGCGGCCATCACCGGGAGTGGAAGCGTCGGGAGCTTGGATCGCTGGTCGGACATCGACCTCGGCTTCGGCGTCCGCGAGGCGACCGACCTCCGCCCAGCGCTCGACGACTTCACCGAGTACATGCGCCGGGAACAACACGCGCTCGACACCCTGGACGTCGTGCGTGACCCGTGGATCTATCGCGTGTTCCTTCTCCCGAGCACGCTCCAGGTCGACCTCGCCTTCGCCCCCGCGACTCACTTCGGCGCGCGCGCGCCGTCGTTCAAGCTGGTCTTCGGCGATGCCGTCGAACGGCCCCACGTCCCGCCTCCCGACGCGCGCGAGCTCATCGGCTACGGCTGGCTGTACGCGCTCCATGCGCGATCCTCTATCGCACGCGCACGACCGTGGCAGGCCGAGTACATGATCAGCGCGTTGCGCGATCAGGTGCTCGCGCTGGCGTGCCTAAGACTCGGCCTGCCGGCGCGGGAGGCACGCGGGATCGACCACCTGCCCTCAGACATCACGAGACCCCTCGAGTCCGGGCTCATACGCCGCCTCGAACGCCCCGATCTCGCCCGCGCCTTCAAAGCGGCAACGAACGGGCTGGCGCGTGAGATGCGCCTGGTGGACGCCGACCTTGCGGCACGCCTGGGGCCGGCGCTCTCGTCTCTCGTGGAGAGCGTCAAGTGATTGGGACTACCACGAATCGCGAAGGGAATGAGGCGCTGCTGCCCAAGGAGCGAATCGAAACCCGATCACTAGAGGGTGACCCGGGATGCGTCGCATCCCGGGTCTCACCGAAGCGCTAGTCGTGCTCGCGGGGTGTGAGGATCGTGAGGCCTCTGGCCGGCTTAAACGTCAAGCTCACTGGGCTCGGCACCATGACAGTGATGCCTTCCATGGGCTCTTCAACCCCTGGCGGATTGCATTGAATCCTGAGCTTGACGTTGTTGATCCGAGAAAGTCCGATAGGCCGCACCTGGATGTCGAGGTCCAGCGTGCCCCCGCTGAATTGCCCGTTCGGGTCGAAGTCAGCCGCGTCGACGAAGCTAAGCACCTTGCCGGCCTTCCATGACCCGGAGATGACGGTCGAACCGTGGAAGTGGACGAAGCGGCCACCTCCGTCAGCCTCCTCGTCGTTGAAACGCCCGTCGCCTTGCATCGCGAGGATCTCGGTTGGACTTGCGACCGCCACGCAGACGAAGTGGAAGCCCTCGGCTCCGTCTGCCAATGCGACCGTCGCGAGCCCGTTGCCGATCGCGGGTATGGCCGCGAGCGCGGCCGATCCGACGCCCGCTCTCTTCAGCAAATCGCGTCTGTTCACTCGGTAGCCTCCCAAACTGAATCGCCTACGGCAGACGGGTATACCGTCGGACCGCAGGGACGGGCTAAAGACCGCTAACTACGCATCGCGATGTTCGTGGAGGACACGGCATGTACCAAGTACGGCGGCGTTTGCTTCAACGCGCTTAGCCACGTTCGCACATCGATCGCAGGGTACACCGACTCTTGCGGTCAGTACGGCCGATGGACCTTCACGAGCCTTACCAACGGCCGCGCTCCGATCATTGCGTGGACGACTCACCTGAACGTGCAATCGACGGTGACCTTATCCGTGACGCTCTTCGATCTTACTTGCATCCGCAACTACTCGCGGGAATAAGGTACTTGCGCTTGCAAGTTATACCTGCAGAACAACGCGGGAGGGAGCGTCATTGATCAGCCGAACGTGACAAGAGCCTCCCGGGCAACAACTCACCCCCCACGGTCCTCCGCAAGCTGTACCAGAAGCTGGTGCCAGCGATTCCCGTGGGGCTGCCGGTCGAAGTCGATCGCGCACGCTGTACACACGTACTCGACGAGCGCGTCCGCGGGTGAGCGGAAGATCTGAAGCGTCTTCCCGAAGAAGTCGGTCATCTTCCCGAGGCGCTGACCCTCCCGAACGCTCTGGCTCGGACGCACGCCCGGGATCCAGACTCCCGTCTTCTCCGCGTGGATGCCCCAATGCCGCGGTCCGACGATGCGCGGCGAGCGACGCATGACTTCGCCGTCGATGACCCTGAGCGACCGAAGGACCTCGAGACACCCGTCGCGCTGCAGGCGCACCGTCTTCGACTCAGGCAGGCCGTTCCTGCCGATCTCCGTCCAGAGGTTCGGGGTGCCGTCGGCGAGGAGCGCGCGCGGCAGCGCGAGCGCTGTCTCCGCCACCGCGCGCTTGTCGATGAAGGGAACCTCGAAGTAGCAGGCAAGCTCGAACGAGCGATCCCACAGCGCGCCGTCGCCCTCCCAGGGGACGCAAACGTATGGCGTAAGGTCCTGCGCGAACTCGCCCGCGTGCAAATCGAGCATAGCGTCGGCTCCCTTGATCGTTCGGTAGAGCGCATCGATGAGATGAGCGGAGTACGACGATGAAGGATCGCCTGGCCAGAGGTAGTGCACTTCGTGCTGATCGACCGGCGACAGTTGCATGTTGCGTTGAAGGAATGCCCGCATGCTGAGCACGGGAACTACGAGAACCCTTCCCCGGCGCACGAGCCGGGGAAGCCGCTGGACGAGCTGACCCGCGGCGAGCACGCCCGCGTACTCGCCTGCGTGCATCCCGGCGACGATGACCACGAAGGGACCGTCCTCCGGCCCTCGGAACTCTGCCACGGGAAACTCCACCTGCGGCGTCGCCGAATGCTCCTCGCGCACCCACCGCCTTGTTACGCGGGCCCCGGTCGCGGTCGCCACCTTACGAGTTCGTGTCGACGAGCGCGACGGCCTCGACTTCTACGAGAAGCTCCGCCACCGCAAGGCCCTCCACCACCGCAAAGGTCGATGCCGGGTAGTGGCCTACCCGGCCGAAGACGCGCTGCCGCACCTCGCGCAGGATAGGTAGGTAGTCGCGCGAGGTAGCGAGCATAAGGATCTTCCCGACGCGATCGAGGCTCGAACCCGAGCGCTCGAGCACCGCTTGGAGATTCGCGAAGGCTTTCTCGGCCTGCGCCTTCGCGTCGCCCACCCCGACGACCTCGCCCCGCTCGTCCCAGGCCACTTGTCCGGAGACGAAGAGCAGACTGCCAAGGCGAACCGCCTGTGAGTAGCCGAGATTTGCGTTCACCGCGAACGCGGTCACGCCATGAGTCGACATGAAGACCTCCTGCCAGCGATCAGTTCGTTCGGGAGAGCCGGTGACGCAAGTCGTCCCCGACGAGGACGAACATCAGGCTTACGACCGCGACGACGACGCTCGGGATGAGTGCGAGGTGCGGCGCAACGGTGACGTACCTGCTCCCCTCCGCGATCAGCGTGCCCCAGTCCACATCCGGCGGCTGCACCCCTAGCCCGAGGAAGCTCAGGCCCGAGGTCGAAGCGATCATGTGTCCGATCTCGGTGCTGCCCACGACGAGCGCCGTCGGGAGCACATTCGGCACCAGGTGCTGCCACAGGATGGACGTCTGGCTCGCGCCGGCGAGGCGCGCCGCGGTCACGTAGTCGCGCTCGCGCAGCGAGAGGACTTCGGCGCGGATGATGCGGGCGTTGCGCGGGAGGATCGCGATGGTCACCGCGATCATCGCGTTCTGCAACGATGGTCCGAGCACCGCGATGGCGAGGATCGCGAGCAAGATAAAGGGGAACGCCAGCAGAACGTCCATCAGGCTCATGATCAGCCGATCGACCCTGCCGCCGAGCAGACCTGAGACCAGACCGATGGCCATACCGAGTGTCATGCCCACAGCGGCCGGGATGATCCCGGCGATGATCGAAACCGGAACCCCCGCGAGCAAGCGCGAGACGAGGTCGCGCCCGAAGGTGTCCGTCCCGAGCGGACTGCCCGGCGAGGCGATGGGGAGGAGCCCTCGATCCGCGTGAACCTCGGCGGGACCGTATGGCGCTATGTACCCGCGGAGGACCCAGCCAGCGACGAGCCCGCCCACAATGATGACGAGCCAGAGCCACGGCGACCCACCGATCCGCGGCACCGCGCCGCGCAGCGAGCCGACGGGGATAGCCTCGATCACTGCGCCGGCCGCCCCCGCACGTTGATGCGCGGGTCCACCAGGCCATACAGCACGTCGATGATCCAGCTCAGCATCACGAAGGTCGTGGCGACCAGGAGCGCGCCGGCCTGCACAACGGGGTAGTCGCGATTGAGCACGGCCGCGACCATCATCGTTCCCACTCCAGGCCAGGCGAAGACCGCCTCGACGAACACCGCCGCCGTGAGCATGTACCCCACCATCACGCCCCCGTTGGTCATCACCGGCAGGAGCGCGTTTGGCAGGACGTGGAGCAGCGTGATCCGTCCCGGCGGAATCCCGGAGGCCTGCGCCGTGCGCACAAAATCCTCGCGCTGGAGCTCGTCGATGGAAGCCTGCGTGAGGCGTGCGGTGAAAGCCGAGGGATACACCGCGAGCGTTACGGCGGGGAGCACGGTATGCCGGAGGATGTCCATCACACTCCCTCCGTCCACCGGCGACTGCATCCCCGATGAGGGCAGCAGCCGCAGCCACACAGCGAAGATGAACCCGAGCGCGATGCCGATGGAGAAGGAGGGAAGCGCCATCAGGAAGAGCGGCGCGGAGCGGAGCACCCCACCGAAGAGGCCGCGGACGTATGCTGCCGCGACTCCCCACAGGATGCCCACGACGAGGGCCAGGACGGCTGCGGTACTGCCCAACACGAGCGTGGCGGAGAGACGGCGCAGGAGCAGGTCTCCAACGAGCTCGCGCGACACAACCGATCGACCAAAGTCGCCGGTCAGGAGATGGGACAGCCAGGCCCAGTACTGAACCGGGATGGGCTGGTCGAGCCCATACGACCGCCGAAATTCGTCGACGAACTTCGGATCGGCGAGCTCGGCAGTGCCAAGCATGATCGTGATCGGATCGCCGGGCACTAGGCGCATAGCTGCGAACACGAGCACCGAGACGCCGACGAGGATCGCCAAGGAGGCGAGGCCGCGACGCGCGAGATATCTCGACATCACCACCTCGACAAGATAGGGCCCTCGTGGGAGGAGATTCGACGAATGCGTCCCACGAGGGCACGGATGCGGCTAGGCTCGCCGCCTCACGGCATCTTGATCGCCCAGAGATCCACGATGCTCGTCGGGAGCAACGGGATCGCGGTGATCTTCTTCGGGTTCCACGCCATCCCAATGAGCGAGCGGCTCGTCCAGATGATCGGCGCATCGTCCCGCAGGACCCTCTGCGCCTCCTTCAGGAGCCCGAGCCGCTTGTCCACGTTGAGCTCTGTCCGCGCGGACACAACGAGCTGGGTGTACTTGACGCTGTCGTAGAAGGCGATGTTGAACTCGGCCGGCGGGATGTTCTCCGAGGTCCAGCGCTGAAGGGCGATCTGCGGGTCGGGGAAGGCGCTCCCGTGGCCGAAGTTGCCGATGTTGAAGCGCGTCTTGTCGCCGACGCCCTTGACCTTGTCCAGGTACACGGCCGTCTCGGTGAGCTCGGATTCGACCTTGAAGCCGACGTCCTGCAGGTTGCTCAGCAGAACCGGCACCTGGGCGCCCTGCACTCCGGTGCGGCCAGTGCGATCGAAGAACTTCACCACGAGCTGCTGGCCGCCTTTGGCGCGGACGGTGCCGCTCGCGGGAAGCTTCCAGCCAGCCTCATCGAGGAGCTGCCGCGCCTTGTTCGGGTCGAACTTGTACTGCGGCACGTCAGCGTTGTAGGCGTAAGCGCCCTCGAACCATGCGCCATACATTGCCTGCGCGGCGCCCTTGCTGACCTTGACGAGCGCCTCCTTGTCGAAGGCGTAGTTGACTGCCTGACGGACCTTGACGTCGTCGAAGGGCGGCTTCGTCGTGTTCAGGCCAAAGTAGTTGTAGACGAGCGTCGGGAAGAACTCGACCTTGAGTGCCGCGTCCTTCATCTTGTCCGTCTGCTCGACCGGCGGCTCGATCATCACGTCGATGTTGCCGGACAAAAGGTCGTTCGCGAGTGCCGCTACGTCCGACTTGATGAGGATAATGATCCGGTCGGGAGCGGGCCTTTGCTGCGTGTTCCAGTAATTCTCATTGCGCGCAAGCTCCACGCGCACCTTGTCCTCGAACGACACGATCTTGTACGGTCCTGTGCCCACGGGGCTGAACGCGTAGTCCTTCCCCTTGGCCTCGACTGCCTTCGGGCTCTGCATGAGTGTCGCCATAAAGCTGAAGTACCAGACGGCGTTCGGCGTCGGGGTGATGCTGACACGGACCGTCATTTCGTCGACCTTCTCGACGCTCTTGAACGGCACGTAGAACGCGTAGGGAAAGGCCTGTCCGAGATTCTGCGGGTGGGACTTGTCGAAGACACGCCGCAGGTTGAAGACCACAGCGTCCGCGTTGAAGGGCGTGCCGTCCTGGAACGTGACGCCCGAGCGGAGCTTGAATGTGATCGAGTCGGGCTTCTCCTCCCAGCTGATCGCGAGGCCGGGCTTCGCCGAGTTCGTCGCCCAGTCGAACGTCACGAGCCCCTCCTGCGTCGTCGCAGGGCAGCTGAACGTGATCGCGTACTGGACGAGCGTCGTGCCGTCGCACCCTCCCGCCGAAGCGGTCGAGGTACCGAAGATCAGTATCTTCGGGGCGGCTGGTGCACCGCTCGTCGGTGCTGGGGCGGTCGTTTGGGTGCAGCCGGTCGCGAGGAGCGCGGTTATGGCGAGGATGGCGGCGAGCCTCAGCCCCATCCTCTGATGCACTGCGCGCATCCGTCCCCCTCCCTTGTCGGTCAGATCGCGGTGGGCCGATGTCGTGACCGTCGCGAGCCGCCGAGATATGGCCCACCCGCCTAGGTAATGCGGGCAGGAAACACCGCGACCCTATGACTGCCGCAATAGGGTGTCAAGACAAGGAAGAGAGTTTGACCTGTCCGCTTATGCTATCCGCGATTTCGGCCGGAACCCGGCGCGAGACCCAGCACGACGGGGCTCGCGCGAAGCCGCACTGCTCGGACCCCGAGAAGTGGAGGGACCATCCATGAGCACCGCGGTCCGGGCGCTCGCGCGTCCTCTCGTCAACCTCGCCTCGAACAACTACCTCGGGCTGCGGGACCACCCGCGCGTGCGCGAGGCGGCGATCCGCGCCATCCAGGAGCTCGGTGTCGGCAGCGCCGCGGGTCGCAACGCCGCGGACCGCACACGGCTGCACGAGCAACTCGAGCGGCGCCTTGCGGAGTTCAAGCGGGTCGAGGCGGTCGTGACGTTCCAGTCGGGCTACGTCGCAAACATTGGCACGATCCCCGCGCTGGTCGCGCGCGACGATCTCGTCGTCTACGACGAGCTCAGCCATGCCTCCACTGTCGATGGCGCGCGGTTGTCGTTCGCTGCCTGCCTCACGTACCCGCACCGCGACGTGGGAGCGCTCGAGCGCGTCCTCCGCGGCGCGCGCCGAGGGATGCGGGGCAGGCCGCGCTACAACGAGATCCTCGTCATTACGGACGGCGTGTTCGGCATGGACGGCGAAATCGCCCCGCTCCCCGAGATCTGCGCGGTCGCCGAGCGGCACGGCGCCTCCGTCATGGTGGACGACGCGCACGGATCGGGCGTTCTCGGCCGCGGCGGTCGCGGCACCGTCGATCACTTCGGTCTCCACGACAGGGTCCGCATTCAAATGGGGACGCTGTCAAAAGCGCTCGGCGCGGCTGGTGGGTTCGTCGGCTGCGACGGGCTGACTCGCGAGCACCTCCTGCGACGCGCGCGGCCGATCGCCTACTCCACGCTGCTCCCGCCAGCCATCGCCGCGGCGAGCCTGGCCGCACTTGAGGTGCTCGAGAATGAGCCCGAGCGCCTCGAGCGCCTCTGGACGAATGCGCGGCATTTCCGGAGCGGGCTCCAGCGCCTCGGATTCGACACGGGCGCGAGCGAGACACCGATCGTGCCAATCCTGACCCGCGATCCGACCGTCGCGCTTCAGCTCGTCGACCGCCTCGCGGACGAGGGCATCGCTGTTCAGGCGATCGTCCCGCCCACGGTCGCCGCCAGGCGCGCGCGGGTGCGGACCATCGTCAGCTCGGAGCACACCCATGCCGATCTGGATCACTGTCTTGAGGTGCTTGCTCGCGTTGCGCGAGACGTGAGGATCGTCGCCTCGTCGAAGGGTAAAGGCCGAGGACCTTGATCCAGCGCGAGGAGCCTCAGCTGGCGCTGACTGGGGCGGCTTCGGTCCGGATCGCGCTCGGCGTTAGCTCCTTCACGACCACGCCGCCACGCACGACCACACGCACGCTCGCTTCATCCTCAAGCAGCTCGATTCGTTTTGTGAGATCACCTTCAACAACGGCGAGATCCGCGAAATGCCCGGGAGAGAGCGAGCCCCTGCCCTCGAACCACCCAGCGGTCGCGGCGTACAGCGTGACCGCGCGCAGCGCGTGCTCGACGGACATGCCGCACTCGCGCACAAAGAGGACGACGTCACGCGCGTATCGACCGTGCGGGTGGACGGCGCCACCGCAGTCGGAGCCGGCGGCGAACGGCACGCCGCGCGCGTAGGCGAGACGTACGCCATCGAGCATCTGTTGCCACACCGCGCGCACGCGCTCGATGCTCTCGAGCGGATATCCGATTTGAGGACCGAGCTCAAGGATGCCGTCGTACACGCCCAGCGTGAAAACGACGTGGGTGGTGGGATGTCGCTCCAAGAGATCGATGCATTCGTCGTCGATGAAGGAGGCGTGTTGCACCGTATCGAACCCCGCGCGGATCGCCTCCTGGATGCCCTCGCTGCCTTCGGCGTGCACCGCGATGGAGAGGCCGTGATCGTGGGCAAAACCGACCGCGGCGGCAAGCTCCTCTTCGGTGAACGTGACCGCGCGACCGCGCCCAGCTGGTTGAACAGTCGAGCGTGTGGTCTGCAGCTTCACGTTGTCGACTCCCTCTTTTAGCTGCTCGCGGATCGTTCGGCGCACGTCCTCGACTCCAGACACAAAGGTCGCCAGCCGGGTGTGCGAGTCGAACCGCATCGTCGATGGCCAGATGTCGAGCGGCCCGCCGACGGTGTTCAGGATCTGACCACTCACTCGCAGGTTCGGGCCATTGATCACTCCTTTCTCGATCGCGTCGCGCGTCGCTACGCCGATAAGCCCGCGACAGCCCACATCCATGGCGGAGGTGTACCCGTAGGAGAGGGCGCGCGCCGCGTTCGCTCCGGCGCAGACGGCCGAGTACTCAAGCGAGAGCGGCCACTCGAGCTGGCCGATCCCGATGTGGCCCGAGTAGGTGACGTGGTGGTGGCAGTCGACGAGCCCGGGAATGATGGTGGCGTTCGGCGCGTCGATGAAGCGCGCGCCATCGGGCGCGCGGACCGACGCGGCGGCACCGACCTCGACGATGAGGTCGCCGCGGGCCAGGACGGCCGCATTCGACTTCGCGGCCGCGCCAGTCCCGTCGATCAGCCGTCCGGCCTTGACCAGCAGCCACTCGCTACCAGCGTGCATGCCTCAACCCCCGAAACCGATCTCGCAGCCGCTGCGCGATCGCTCGCACACGCGGTGACTCGGTCGAGCGAAGGCCTACCATGATGGGCCATCCGTGCGCGGCCGCGTAGAGGAGGTGTACGTGCGCACCATCGCGCGACGCGCGCCACGACCCGCGACCTCGGCGCAGTCGGCAGCGGGCACGGCGCATCGTCACGCGGCCGACGACCGCAAGCGTTTCCTCGGACGCCGAATCCGGCTGAGCGAGACGAGCGGCCGCCCCGTCTACATGCAGCTGGCGGATCAGCTGAAGTACCTCATCGCGACCGGCGAGCTCGAGCCGGGGACCCGCCTGCCCTCGGCGCGACACCTCGCCGACAACTTGAGCATCAATCGCAACACCGTGCTGAGTGTGTACGCGCTTCTTCGCAGGGACCGCTACGCGAAAGGCAATCGGGGCGGCGGCACGGTGGTGCTCCCACTCGGCCGGGCGCGGGACGCCTACCGCGACGTGGTCTTGCGCCCTGACGTGCTCGACATCGTGGAGCAGATGGTGAGTCGCGCGCTCGGTCTCGGCGTGACGCCCGAGCAACTCGTCTCGCTCGTCGCCTCCCACGCGAACACCAGGGAGCTCCAGGCGCCTCTGCGTGTCTGCTTCGTCGAATGCAATAGACAGAGCCTCAGCCACTTCGCAGGCCCGATGGAAAGCGAATTTGGTGTGCGCGTCCGACCGCTTTTGCTCGACGACTTGGAAGCGGCGCACGCGCGAGGCGATTTCCGCGACGCGGACTGCGTGGTCTCCACCTTCTTTCACCTGACTGCTGTCCGAGGTGCCCTCCGCGACCTTGGCCTCGACGCAGAGCTCTTCGCGATCGGAGTCCGGCCGCATGTCAGCGTTCTCGAGAAACTCGAACGCCTGCCGCGGCCGGCCGCCATTGGGGTCGTCTACTTCGGTCAGGAAGGCGACGGCTCGATGGAAGAGCGGCTCCGTCGGATGACTGAGGCGATCGAGCAGACGAACCTGAAGGGGGTCATGGTGCGACCGTTGCTCCTCCCTGAACGGCCCGATCCCTCGATCTTCGCGGGCCTCACGGCGGCCGTCGTCCGCTCGGAGAACATGTCCGCCGCCCGGCGCGCCATTCCGGGCGGCGTCGAGGTGATCGAGTTCATTAACGACCTCGACTCGGCATCGCGTCGGTTCCTCGGAGAGGTCTTCAACGATCTGCGTCTCCGTCGCGCTCGGTCTGTCCGCGCAAGCACGAGCGCGCACCGTAACGCGTGATCGCTCACGCCGAGGCGCCCCGAGTGGCGGCGAGCCCAGACGCGATCCTCGCCGCTCGAGGTCTGTCCGTCGAAGTGAGGACCCCGACGAGATGGCTGCGCGTCGTACGAGACGTCTCGCTCGAGCTGAATCGCGGAGAGATCACCGCTCTCGTCGGGGAGACCGGCTCCGGGAAGACGATGACGGCGCTCTCGCTCATCCGTCTTCTGCCGGTCGGTGCCCGGCTCACCGGAGGAACGGTACGCCTCGGTACGGACGAGCTCACGAGCCTATCCGAAAAGGACCTGATGAAGACACGCGGAAGTCGGATCTCAATGGTCTTCCAGGACCCACTCGCGGCGCTGAACCCCGTGCGCACCATCGGCTTCCAGATCACCGAACCGATGCGCGTGCACCTCGCCGTCGGCGGACGTGAGGCAAGGACGCGAGCTGCCGCTCTCCTCGGCGAGCTCGGCATGCCAGATCCGTTTGGCGCACTGCGACGCTACCCGCACGAGCTGAGCGGAGGGATGCGACAGCGCGCGCTCATAGCCGTTGCGCTCTCCTGCGATCCGGACGTTCTGCTCGCCGACGAGCCGACCACGGCTCTCGACGTCACGATCCAGGCGCAGATCCTCGAGCTCTTGCGCCGGGAAGTAGACCAGCGCGGGCTGGCCGTGCTCCTGGTTACCCACGACCTCGGTGTGGCCGCCCTTGTCGCTGACCGCGTAGCAGTGATGTACGCGGGGGCCATCGTCGAGAGCGGACCCGTGCTCGACGTACTGCGTCAACCGAACCATCCGTACACGCGCGGGCTCGTCGGGTGCGTTCCGCGCGTAGATGTCCGCCTTCGTCCGCTGCCCACGCTGCCGGGCGGCGTTCAGGGCGTCTGGGAAATCCCGTCTGGTTGTCGATTCGCGCCGCGCTGCCCGCACGCCATCGCCGCCTGCCGCGATGTGGAGCCCCAGCTCGAGCACGTCGGCCCGGGTCACGCCTCGGCGTGCTGGGTGTTCGCGCCGGCGGATCGGAGGGCGCCGTGACCGACGTTCTCAGGGTCGAGAACCTTGTCGTCGAATATGAAATTCGCGGTGGCCTCTTCGGCTTAGGCGCAGGACGTATCCGTGCGGTCGATGGCGTGGACCTCGAGATCGAAGCCGGGACCACGCTCGCGCTGGTTGGTGAGAGTGGCAGTGGAAAGACGAGCGTCGCGCGGGCGATCCTGGGGATCGCCCCGCTGACCGGCGGGAGGATCTGGCTCCTCGGGCAAGAGCTGACGGCGCTTCGGGGGCGCGCGCGGCGCCAATCCCGCCGAAACGTGCAACTGGTCTTCCAACAGCCCACCGCTTCGCTTGACCCCCGACTGCGGATCGCCGAGACGATCGCCGAGCCGCTCCGGCACCTGCTGCGGATGCGCGATCAAGCACGGCGCGAGCGTGTCAACGAGCTTCTTGAGCTCGTCGGGCTCGACGCAAGCTTCGCTCATCGCCTCCCGCGCCAGCTCTCCGGTGGTCAGCGGCAGCGCGTGGCAATCGCGCGCGCGATCGCATCCTCCCCGGCGCTTGTGATCTGCGACGAGCCCACCAGTTCGCTCGATGTCTCGGTGCAAGCCCAGATCCTCAACCTCCTGGTGAAGCTCCAGTCCGAGCTCGGCCTTTCTTTTCTGTTCATCTCACATGACTTGGGCACAGTCCGCCAGATCGCTGACAACGTCGCCGTGATGCATGAGGGCCGGATCGTCGAGCGCGGACCCGCAGACACCGTGCTCGCGCGGCCGTCCCACGAGTACACCAGGACCCTCATCGCGGCCGTGCCTTCCATCGACAAGGTCACGCGTCGCGGGATCGCGCCCACGGCGGCGGCCCTCCCACCGTGACGGCCCCAGCCGGGTCGGCGCGCGCGGACCTCGGCAGCGCGCTCGATGCTTCGCGGGAGCGCGCGCTGGACCGACTGCAGCGGCTGGTCCGGGCGCAGGCCGTCGCGGGAAACGAGGCAGGCGCGCAAGCGATCGTGGCCGATGCTTTTCGAGCGATGGGCGCGCGGGTGGATACCTTCGACGTTGATCCCGACGACCTCGCACGGTATCCGGGCTGGGCTTCAACTGACGCCGACTACCGAGGCCGGCCCAACGTCGTTGGCGTCCTTCGAGGGATGGGAGACGGACGCTCGCTCATCTTGAATGCCCACGTTGACTCCGTCGTACCCGGCCCGGCCGAACTCTGGGAACGCGACCCCTGGTCGGCAGAAATCTCTCACGGGCGCCTGCATGGCCGAGGCGCCTGGGACGACAAGGCGGGCATCGCCATCATGCTCTGGATCGCCGACGCCCTTTGCGAGTCCGGCATCCAGATGCGCGGCGACCTCATCCTCGAAAGCGTGATCGACGAGGAGTCGTCGGGAAATGGAACGCTGGCGTGCAGCGCGCGAGGGTATCGCGCGGACGCGGCGATCGTTGTCGACGGCAGGGTCGGACGCGCCGTAACCGCGCACTGCGGTCAACTCTGGTTCCGGATCACCGTGCATGGGCGGAGCGCGGCTGCGGTGCGCAGCCGGACAGGCGTGAACGCCATCGAGTTGCTGCTGCCATTCGTCACGGAGCTGCGCAAACTCGAGCGGGAAGTGCCTCTGCCCCCGCCGCCGTTTGACCAGCTCGGCGACGCTTTCCAGCTGAACCCGGGCGTCATCGCGGGCGGCGCGACCCCGACGACGGTCCCAGCCATCACGAGCCTGGACTGCCACATGACATTCGCGCCGCCGCTCTCGCTCGATGACGCGAAGGCGCTCGTCGCGCGAGCGGTCGAACGAGTCACGCGCGGGAGCGACTGGCTCGTCCGCAACCCTGCGGACCTCCAGTTCCTGTCCCTCCAGGTTCCGCCGTTCGTCGCTCCGGCCGGGACGGCGGAACTCGTGGCCGCGCTCGATCGCAG
This sequence comes from Candidatus Limnocylindria bacterium, assembly GCA_036003765.1. Lineage (GTDB taxonomy): Bacteria > Chloroflexota > Limnocylindria > P2-11E > P2-11E > 3-1-20CM-2-70-9. Next base: position 2,850 of record DASYSC010000187.1, on the reverse strand, counting down.
CCAGCGGGCCGCGCTCGGCACGCCGCTCGAAGTCGGGCCGATCGCCGGGTTCGGCGACCTCCGCCACTTCCAGCTTGCCGGCCCCACACCATGCTGCCTTTACGGCTCCGGAATCGGAGAGAACCCGCACGCGCCGAACGAGTGGCTTGAGCTCGCGAGCATGGACCACGCCGCGCACACACTCGCCAGCTTCGTTGTCGAATGGTGCGGACGTGGGCAGTGACTCGCCGGTCCGGCTGACTCTGGAGCAGGAGGAGCGCGCGCAGCGGCTGCACCGTAAGGGCCTCGTCTTCGTTTGCCACGACCACAACCTGTTCCCCGAGGACCTCGCCGCGATGCGCGAGGGAGGCGTCACGGCAAAACAGCTGATGCTCTCGGTTGACGCGCGGCTACACGCGGACCGCGAAACATTCCTCGCCTCCGTGCGAGGCAGGGGGTATGCGCGCGAGGCCCGTCGCCACGGCCGGCTCCCATGGGATGCGCCGGAGACAGAGGCCGAGTTGCAGCCGCTCGCACCCGAGGCTAGCGAGGGCTTCCTGAAATCCGCACTCGTCGCGCTCGACTACGTGCTCTGGCAGGTCGAACGCTCGGAGGGACGGATCGTCGTTGCGCTCGAGCCAGACGATATCGTCGGAGCGAAGGAGCGTGGAGCGAGCGCCCTCCTTCTCGGCAGCGAGGGCTCGCGCCTCATCGAGGACCGGTTTGAGGTGCTCCGCATGCTTTACCGGCTCGGACTGCGACACCTCCAGCTCTCGTGGGCGCTCGAGACGACGGTTGGCGCTCCGCAGAGCGATCAGTCCGGCCGCGGTCTTAGCGACTTCGGGCGCGAACTCATCCTCGAGTTGAACCGCCTCGGGGTGATCGTGGACGTATCACACCTCGCCTACCGTTCCATTGAGGAAGCGATCGACACTTCGCGCTCACCCGTGCTCAACTCGCATACCGGCGCGCGCGCACTAAACCCCGAGCAGCCTCAGCTCCTAACCGACGAGCTCATTCGGGCGACGGCAGCTCGAGGCGGCGTGATGGCGATCCACTTTCATTCCGGACTGGTCAAGCCGGGACGTCATCAGGCGAAGTTCGACGAGCTCATGGCGCAGTTCGAGTACGTCGCGCGCCTCGCCGGGACGGATCATGTCGCGTGTGGTCCGGACTACCTCCACATCGCAGACCGGCGGCTCTGGGAGAACCAGGGCATCTCCACACCTTTCTCCATGACGGAGGGGGTCGAAAGTATCGGCAGGATGCTCAACGTCACACGCGGGCTGGTGTCCCGCGGTTTCAGTGACGACGACGTCGGCAAGATCATGGGAGGAAACCTCATGCGCGTCTTCCGTGAGACGCGCGCTGGCACCGACCGACAACCATGGCCTTACCCGCGCGCGGAGGGAATCGGTGTCGCGTCTGGCGGCACCACGCCGCTCTGACGACGCCGCGAGCGAGATCGACTGCGCCGCGGCCGATCGGTACCGACGCTAGCTCCATGGCGGGGAGCGACGAGCTCGCGCTGCTCACGGCGGTGGAGCTGATCGCGCTGATCCGGTCGCGCGCAGTATCGCCCGTCCAGATCATCGAATCGCATCGAGACGCGTATGACGCGCTCAACCCAACTCTGAACGCGATTGTGACCGAAACGTTCGACGCCGCGATCGAGGAGGCGCGACGAGCGGAGAGGCAGCTGAGCCGCGATGAGGACGTCGGCCCGCTGCACGGTCTACCACTTGCGGTCAAGGACAGCATCGAGACCGCCGGAGTCCGCACGACATACGGCTCGCCCCTCTATCGCGACCACGTCCCGGCCAGCGATGCGCTCCATGTGACGCGGCTTCGCACGGCCGGTGCGATCCTTGTTGGAAAGACCAACACACCCGAATTTGAAGCCGGGATCAATACGAGGAATCCCTTGTTCGGCCAGACACTCAACCCGTGGAACCTCGAGCTCGGATGCGGCGGCTCGAGCGGGGGCGCGGCTGTCGCGCTCGCGGCGGGGATGTGCGCACTCGCAGACGGCACCGACCATGGCGGCTCGATCCGAATCCCTGCCTCGGTCACGGGCGTTGTCGGTTTCCGTCCTTCTCCCGGCCGCGTTCCGCTCCACCCATCCAAGTGGGTCTTCGATCCCTTCAGCGTCCCAGGGCCGCTCGCGCGGAGTGCGCGGGACGTCGCACTGATGGTCTCGGTCATGGCGGGCCCCGATACGCGCATCCCGATCTCGCTGTCAGACTCAGGCGCGGCTCTTGCGGAATCGTCGACGGCCGCCCGGAGTTGGCGTGTGGCATGGACGCCCGACCTCGGAGGACTCTTCGCCGTGGACCCCGAGGTCGCCAGCGTCGCCGGGGCCGCGGCCCATCGCTTCGCAGACCTTGGCTGCGCGATCGAGTACGCGAGCCCAGACTGGACCGACGCGCGAGAGATCATCGAGCCACTTCGAGCCTTCCGGACCGCGATCGTCACCGAAGACCTCCGCACGCGCACGGATGGGCCGAGCAATCCGTTTTTGCGCCAGTTCATAGAGCGCGCGGCCGATCTGCCGCTCGTCGATGTCGCGCGGGCTGAGGGTCGGCGGTCGGCTTACTGGGAGCGGACAGCCTCGTTCTTCTCGCGCTTTGACCTACTCCTTCTGCCCACGACACCCTGGACCGCGTTCCCGAAGGATGAGGAGTTCCCTGCGAGCGTGGGTGGGCGGTCGATGGGCGGAATAGTGGAAGCGATCCTCGCCACGTACGCGGTGACGATCGCGGGACTACCGGCGCTTTCGATCCCGTGCGGGCTCACGTCGGCGGGGCTGCCAGTCGGCCTGCAGATCGTGGGCGGGTGGCACGCTGACGCGGACGCGCTGCGAGCCGGGAT
>DASYSC010000186.1:0-23121 GCA_036003765.1 Candidatus Limnocylindria bacterium | reverse complement strand
GATCGCGACGATCTTCCTGGGGATCGTCGCCACAGGCTTCTCGATCCTGGTCGCCCTTCCGCTGTCCTTCCTGGGCGCTCGGAACATCATGAGCGGGCACCCCGTCACTGCGGCGATCTATGTCCTCGTGCGGTTCTTCTTTACCGTCATCCGGTCCATCGACGTTCTCATCGTCGTGATCATCTTCGGGGTGTTGATCGGGATCGGCACCGCCGCAGGCGTCGTCGGCCTCGCATTCCACAACGTCGGCGTGCTCGGCAAGCTGTACTCCGAGGCGATCGAGGGGATCGATGCCGGACCTCTCGAGGCGATCACGGCGAGCGGCGCGAACCGCTTTCAGGTGATCTGGACGGCCGTTCTGCCTCAGATCATCAATCCCTACATCTCATTCACGATCTACCGGCTCGACGCGAACGTGCGGCTCGCCCCGATCCTGGGATATGTCGGGGGTGGCGGCATCGGCGTCCTGCTCTTCCAATCGATCCAACTGCTCCAATACGGAGCCGCTGGCCTGATCATCTTCATGATCGTGGTCACGGTCGCCGCCATGGACTTCGCCTCGGCGCAAATCCGGAAGCGGCTCGTCTAGGCATGGACGTGAGCGCGAAGCCGCGGGTCCTGTCCCGGCTCGGGTAGCCCGCTCGCTCGCGCACCCTCCCCGCGCCGCACTGTCGCTATCACCGCGTCGCTGTCGGCGCGGGTCCCCGGGGAACCCGCGCATCGCGAGCGGACTACCCCTCGCCGTGCCACCCGCGGCTTCGCTTCATGCGCCCCATGCTGGACGACTCGCTCCGTCTATGCCCTCGCCCCGAGTGAGCTTGACGGCCGGCTTAGGTGATCCGCCCGATAGGGCATCGCCGAGATCCATGAAATAGAGATCGATCACGCCGTCGCGCTCGCGGAGAAAGGCGAGCTGCTTGCCGTCCGGGGAGAAGACACCGTTCCAGCTCTTTCCGTCGCTCGTGAGCGTGACATCCCTTCCGCTGGAGACCTGCACCGCATGCAGATCGTTCCTTGCCTCATGTCGAAGCGTGTATATGAGCCACGATCCGTCAGGCGAATACGACGGGCGGTAGGCCTCGCCCCCCGTCCCGAGCTTGACCGGATTCGACAGGCGCCCGTCGGCGGAGACGAGAAGGAGCCGCGGCTCGCCCAGGGTGTACGAGGTCACCGCGATCGTCTTCCCGTCCGGCGACCAGGCCGGATCCGCGAGGTTCGAACCCTGTGAAAGGAGCGCGGCGCGCTTTCCGGTCTGGGCGTCGTACAGCGCGAGGTCCGAGTTGCCGCTACCAGCGTCCGCAACGACCGCTATCCGCTTGCCGTCCGGCGAGGGCGCGGGCGTGTCGAACCAGGTGACCTCGTGAAAACCGGACGCGGCCTTGATCAGTCCGTCGATCAGGATCTTCTCCGTGCCGCCGCGCGCGTCCTTCATCACGACGTTGGAGAAACGAAGCTGTGCCGGGACGACCTGACCATCCACCATCCGCTTCCCGTCGATCTGTTCGACGCGCGCGAAGACGACGGTGCGGCCGTCGGGAGAGATGCTCGGCTGGTGTGAGCGTCCTTCCGAGGTAAGGGGGACGTACCCACCGCTCGCGAGCACGTAGACATCGCCGCGGATCGCGAACGCGATCGTTCCACTCACGCTTGGCCCGGGCACCTGCACACGCTCGACGGGCTTCGTCGGCGTCGGAGTCGGGTTCGCGCCGGGCGTGAGCGCCGGAGCGATGCGTGACGCGATCGCGACATACAAGACGACGAGCGCGAGCGCCACGACCCCAAAGGCGAGCTCGCGCACGCGATTCATCGGGTCACAGCGTCGACGGCCGCGACGACGCGGTCGATCCCACGTGCCAGCTCCGGACCGTTCTCCAGCTCGAGAAATCCTTCGGCCGGCGGCTCGAAGGGCTGCGCTCGCATCCGCTCGTACACGCGTTGGTCCGCGTCGGAGTGATCGTCCGGCGCGCGCGCTGCGCGGCGGGAGGCCAAACGTGCTCGGACTTCCGACTCAGGCGCACTCACGCGCACGAACACGATCGGTGCGCCCCGGCGCCTCGCGGCCGCGACGGTGCCCGCCCGGTTTCGCGCGACCAGGTTCGTGGCGTCGACGACCACGCGATGACCCGCGGCCAAGAGCGAATCGACGAGCGCCTCGACCGCGGCAAAGATCGCGCGATTCTCTTCCTCCGCGTAGGAGGCCGCGACGAAAAGCCTGGAGCGCAGCTCGTCGCTCGCGACGTGTGCCGCGCCGAGCCGTTCACAGAGCAATCGCGCGCAATGCGACTTCCCCACCCCAGGGAGACCCATCACGACGACCAGCGCCGCCCGCCCGTCCGGCTGCGAGGGCACCGATGCGATCTCGGCACGAAGCTGCTGCGCGAGGAGCTCGGACCTCGAGGCGTACAACCGCGTTTGCGCCGTCGTCGCGGCGCCGGAGCGTCGGCGAAGGCGTGTCACGAACCGAACCCAAGGGATCGAAGCGCGTCGCGTGCGACCGTCGCTTCATCGTACGGACGCTTCTCTTCGCCGACGATGATCGAGCCCTCGTGTCCCTTCCCGGCGAGGACCACCGTGTCGCCAGGGGTGGCAAGTCGGATCGCCTCGCCGACCGCCGCCCGCCGGTCCTCGATCACGAAGTAATCGGTCCCCTTGCGCTTGCCCGCATCGATCGCGCCCTTCTCGATCTCGTCCAGGATCTTCGCGGGGTCTTCGAGGCGGGGGTCCTCCTGCGTGATCACGAATAGGTCCGAATGCTTCGCCGCGACCTCGGCCAGAGCGGGACGCTTCGCGCGATCGCGCTCGCCGGCGCTGCCGAACACCGCGATCAGTTTTCCCTTGGTCAGGGGCCGGAGAAGTCCAAGCACCTTATCCAACGACTCTGGGGTATGCGCGTAGTCGACGATGACGCTGAACGGCTGTCCGCATTCGACCCGCTCCATCCGCCCGCGGACCGCGCGCGCACGCGACAGTGCGTCGCGGACATGCTGCAACGTCGCGCCCGCGGCGAGCCCGGCGGCGGCGGCGGCGAGGGCGTTCTGAACGTTGAACCTGCCGACGAGCGGAAGCGTGAGCTCGGTGGACGTTCCCGAGCTGGTGATCCGGAGTCGCGAGCCTGACGCGTCTGACCCGAGGATCGATCCTTGGACATCGCACAGCGCGTCGATCCCATAGGTCACGACCCGGGTTCCCTCCGCGCGATCGGCGAGATAGCGCCAATGAGAATCGTCGGCGTTCAGGACCGCGGTCTTCACGATCCCCTTGTCCGCGGAGGTGGCCAGCATCGCGAAGAGCTCGCTCTTCGCATCGAGATACTTCTGCACCGTCCCGTGGAAGTCGAGATGCTCAGGTGTCAGGTTCGTGAACACCGCGATGTCGACCTCGCAGCCCCGCAGCTTCTGCAGGGCGAGCGCGTGGCTGGTGGCCTCGATGACGCCCCACGTCCCGCCCGCCACCAGGAGCTCCGCCAGGAACTCCTGGACCTCGACCGCTTCCTGGGTGCTCTGCCGCGTCTCGTTCTCCCATTCGTGATCGGCCACCTTGAAGTCCACCGTCGTGGAAAAGCCGGTCCGGGCACCCGACTCCTCGAGGACGTCCGAGATCAGATGGACTGTGGTCGTCTTGCCATCGGTCCCCGTGACCGCGGCGAGCTTCAGCCGGCGGGTGGGGTGGTCGAAGAACTCTGCGGCGAGATCGGCGAGAGCACGACGTGCGTCCGGCACGACCGCGACGGGAACACGCACCTCGATCGGATGCTCCGCGACCGCGGCGACCGCGCCGCGCGCGACCGCATCGGCCGCGAAAGCATGACCGTCGCGATGGAAGCCCGGGATCGCGACAAAGAGCGCGGCCTCCTTCGTCCGGCGCGAGTCGTAGGCGATCTGGCGCACATCGATCGCGCCCGCGCCCTCGGGAACGGGGATCCCTGCTGCCTGGAGGAGCGCGTCGAGCTTCACGTGCGGATCCGGCCGGCGAGCCGCAGCGCCGATGTGTAGAGAGGCTCCGCGAACGTATAGGCGCGGTAGAGAAGGTCGCCTGGCACGGCGTCGTGTGCGCCGACGAAGCGCCGCGGCGTACCGCCGAACCCCTTCTTGAAAACGTACGGGCCGTACATCGGATCGTCCTTTCGGGTCACGTCCACGGGGATCCCGCCGAAATCGAAGCGGCGGGCGCCGGAGCGGCGCGCCTCGATGATGCACCGCCAGAGGAGCGCGTACGCGGCCTGCGCGGATCGCCCCGCGTCATTCGTCGCCGCGCTCTGGTAGACCTCGCGCTCGCCGCAGCGCCACACCAGCGCGCCGGCGACCGCGCGTCCATCGCGCTCCGCCAACCTGATCTTCGCGTGGCCGGCCGCGATGAGGGTACCCCACATCCGCCGGTAGTAATCCCACGTGCGCGTAACGAAGCTTGCGCGGCGACCCGTTTCGGCGTAGAGGTCGTAGAGCGACCGCAGGTCCGCATCGCCATTCGCGTCACGGATGCTGATGAATCGCTTCTCGGCCTGTCGCACGCTCCAGCGCGTGTCCTTCTCGAGCGCGCTCATCAGGACGTCTTCCTCAGGCGCGAGATCGAGCTCGAGCGTCGCGAGCACGGGTTGGATGTCGGCCGCACGGCGAAAGCCCGCTTGTCGCAGCGGCTCCTCCGCCGCCGCGGGGTCGAGCTCCGGATCGAGCTTCACGAAGATCGCGTGGCGATCGCGCGCGAGCGCGGCGATCGCGGCGAACGCCTTCGGGAGCTGCGACTCGTCGCCGACGATCGGCCCGCGAGGGACGTAGCCGATGCACCGGCCACCGGGCAGCCCGCGCCACAGGACCAGGGCGACCGGCAGCGGGTCGCCGATGCGATAGAACTCCGCTCGCCAGCCCTGCGCCTCACGGATCTCCGCCCAGGCCGACGACTGCAACACATGACCGCCAGCAGAACGGACCGCGGCTTCGTCCCACCCGGCGGGAGCCGTGGTCACGCGCTCGCGGCGGCGAGACGCTGCCGCGCCCCGAGCCTCCAGAGTGGGAAGAGGAATCCGGTGACCGGCGCCTCGAGCGCGCCGATCCACGTCGCAACGTCACCCCCGAAGCCGAGCTTGAAATTCTCGACACCGGCGAGCTCATCGCCTTCCGCAAGCCCCCACATGTCGTAACGGCGCACGCCGAGCTGTTTCATCTTCAGCATCGAGCGCCATTTGAGCAGATAGAACGGTCTGCTCTCGCCGTGCGTCCCGCTCCAGCCGCCGAAGAGCTCCCACGCCCGGTCCCCCATGCGGATGACGAGCAGCGCGCCGACATCCTCCCCGTCGATGCGCGCCATCAAGAGATGCAGTCCGTCGCCGAACGCTTCGGTCAGATCGGCGAAGTACCCCAGGTCGTGGATGCCGAATCGGTCCCGCTCGGCGACCGTCCTGAGAAGCCGGTGAAAGCGCGCGAGATCCGTCGTCTCTTCCGTCGCGACGCCCGCGCGCTCCGCCTTGTGGATGTATTGGCGCGTCTTCTTGCGCATCGCCGCGAGCATCGCCTCCGGATCCTGCGCGAGGTCCATGAGGAGGGTTCGCCGGGGCTGGACGTAGACAGGCGAGCGACGTACCCCCTGTGCCTCGAGTGCGCGCGCGGCCGTCTCGCTCTCCGGGACCTCGGGATCGCAGAGCAAGCTCACCGTCCAGTCGCGGGCGAGCTCCTTGCGCAGCGCGCCGATCGCGTCGGGGAGACGGTCATCCTCGCAGAGCGGACCGCGCGGCGCGTACGCGACGGACACAGACGGGCCGACCCGTTTCCGAAGCACCTGCGCGCACCCCCGCCGGCCGGCATCGTCTTCGAGGATGAAGCGTTCCGCGCGCCAGCCCGTCGTGGCCTTGACCCGCGCCCAGCCTGTCGACTGGAGAAGATGCGGTCGCGCGGTCTCTTGCACCAGCCGGTCCCAGTAGCGCTCCTCGTTCTCCGTAACCGGCCGTGCCCTCACAGGCCCGGCCTCAGGCGGCGTCTTTCCCTGGGGTCGCCGTCGCGGGAAGCTCGCGTGCGGTGAAGGTGCACTCCGGGTACCGCTCGCAACCGTAGAACATCGAGCGGCCCCTGCCACGTCGGCGTACGAGCTCGCCCTTCCCGCATTCGGGGCAGATCACGCCGGTCTTCTGCTGCGTCTTCTTGATGTATTTGCACTCGGGATAACCGGTGCAGCCCACGAAGGGCCCGAACCGGCCGCGACGCTTGGCCAGCGGCTTCCCGCAGTCGGGGCATATCTCGCCTTCGAGGATCTCAAGCTGCGGCTCCTTCTGTCCCTCGAGGGGCTCGGAATAGTCACAGGCTCCGGGCGGAAGCGGCTCGCCCTTTTTCCCCTTCTTGAAGCCGGTGCACGAGTAGAACCGGCCGTATCGCCCGAGCTTGATGATCACCGGGCGTCCGCACTTGGGGCAGATGCGATCGGTCGCCTCCTCGGTCACGTCCGACTTCTTGATCGATTTGGTCTTCTCCTCGACGAGCTTGCTGAACGGCTCGAAGAAGTCGCGGACGACGGGGACCCACTCGACCTCGCCGTCGGCGATCTTGTCGAGGTCTTCCTCCATCCGCGCGGTGAATCCGGTGTCGACGATGTCGGGGAAGTGCTCGCGCAGGAAGTCGGTGACGACGAACCCGACGTCCTCGGGCATGAGCGCGCGGCCCTCCTTGCGCACGTACTTGCGGTCGACGAGGGTCGAGATCGTCGGCGCGTACGTCGAAGGCCGGCCGATGCCGTGCTCCTCGAGCGTCTTCACGAGCGACGCCTCCGTGAAGCGCGCCGGCGGCTGCGTGAAGTGCTGCGACGCGTCCAGCCCGAGCAGCTTCAGCGCCTCGCCCGGCTGCACTTCGGGAAGCGGCGAGATCTCCTTCTCGGGCTCGTCACTCGACTCGAAGTACGCGCGGAGGAATCCGTCGAAGAGGACGCGGCGCCCGTTCGCGCGCAGGAGGTACTGACCCGCCTCGACGTCGAGGCGGGTGTTCTCGAAGCGCGCAGGGGCCATCTGCGACGCGATCGTCCGCTGCCAGATGAGCGTGTACAGCTTGAGCTGGTCGGGCTTGAGGTATCGCTTCACGCGGTCGGGCGTGCGTGAGAGATCCGTCGGCCGGATGGCCTCGTGCGCCTCCTGTGCGCCCTTCGAGCGCGTCTTGTAGTGACGCGGCTTCTCGAGCGCGTACGGGGTGCCGAATTCTTTCGTGATGACGTCGCGGGCCTGATGCAGCGCGCCTTCGGCGACGTGAAGCGAGTCCGTACGCATATACGTGATGAGACCGACCGGCGCGGCGTCGCCGACGGCGATGCCTTCGTAGAGCTGCTGGGCGAGGACCATCGTGCGCTTCACCGAGTAGCCGAGCTTGCGCGACGCCTCCTGCTGCAAGGTCGACGTGGTGAACGGCGGCGCGGCGTTGCGGCCGCTTTCCCGCTTCTCGACGCTCTTGACGGCATACTGCGCGTCGGCGAGCGCCGCGCGGTGTTTGTCAGCGGTGGGGCCGTCATGTATTTCGAGCTTGTGGCCCTTGTGCTGGATGACCTCGGCGCTGAACGTCTCGCCCGCAAGGTTCGCGAGCGCGGCCTCGAGCGTCCAGTATTCCTGCGGTGTGAACGCCTGGATCTCGCGCTCGCGGTCGACGATGAGCCGGAGCGCTACCGACTGGACCCGGCCGGCGGAAAGGCCGTAGCGGATCTTCTTCCAGAGGAGCGGCGACATCGTGTAGCCGACGAGCCGGTCGACGACCCGGCGTGCTTGCTGGGCGTTGACCAGGTCCTGATCGATGTCGCGAGGATGCTTGAACGCTTCCGCTATCGCGGCGGGGGTGATCTCGTGGAAGGTGACGCGGCGTAGCTTGGCCTTGGGGACCTTGATGATGTCGGCCAGGTGCCAGGCGATCGCCTCGCCCTCGCGGTCGAGGTCCGTGGCGAGCCACACGTGATCGGCAGCCTTCGCTTCGCGGCGGAGGGTTCGCGCATGCTTCTCCGAGTCGTCAGGGACGATGTACTCGGGCACGAACGTCTTGAGGTTCACGCCCATCTTCGACTTCGGTAGGTCGCGGATATGGCCGAACGAGGCCTCGACCTTGTAGGCCGGACCGAGCATCCGTTCTAGAGTTCGCGCTTTGGTCGGGCTCTCGACCACGACCAGGTTCTTCGCCGCTAGGGCCAAACCACGTTTCCTTTCACTTAGCGAAAGGCGCCCTCCCGGGCGCCCCTTCCTCTATCCACTATCCACTCTAACGGGGCCGTCCACCGGAGCAGGCAGGCAGACGTCACCCGTAGGCTCGGGGGCTGGCGCTACAACAGATCGTCCCGCTCGTCTCGCCGAAGCCGGTCCACGACCACTTTTACGTCCTCGGAGCGCTCCTTGGAGGTGATCAGGAGCGCATCGGGCGTATCTACGACGACGAGCCCTTCTACTCCTATCAACGCAACCGTCTTCCCGGGCGCCCACACGTAGTTGCCGTGTGCGTCCTCGGCGACCTGGTCGCCGGAGGCCCAGTTGTCCGTCTTCTGGACGAGCTCGGCGAGGCGCGCCCACGAGCCGATGTCGTGCCAGCCGATGTCCGCCGGAACGACCGCGACGTTGGAGGCCTTCTCCGCGATCCCGTAGTCGATCGTCGTCCGGTCGGTCTCCTCCCAGACTTCCGCTAGTACCGACTCGTAGCGGGGCGAGCCGATGGCGTCGCGGAGCGCGCCAATGGCCTTGGCCGTCGCGGGCAGGTGCTGCTCGTAGGCGCGCAGGACCTCTTCCACGCGCCACACGAACATGCCGGCGTTCCAGTAGTGCCCGCCCGCAGTCACCATCCGTTCCGCGTGGTCGCGTTTCGGCTTTTCGACGAACCGCTTCACCGCCCGCACCTCGACGGGAGCCTCGAGATCGAGCTTGTCCCCCGCCTCGATGTAGCCGAAGCCGGTGTCGGGCCCGCTCGGCGTGATCCCCAGCGTGACCAGATATCCGCGTTCGGCTGCGGCGGTTGCCGCGATGACCACCTTACGGAACTCGGCACGCTTCTCGACGACGTGGTCCGACGGGAGCACCGCCACGACGGCCTCCGGGTCGAACGCCGCGAGCGCGGCCATCGCAAGCCCGACCGCGGCCGCGTTGCCCCGGGGGTAGGGCTCGACCACCAGGTGATCGCTACGGAGCTCGGGAAGCTGCTCGTGGATGAGCGCGCGGTGCTCGGGTGGGGCGACGACGAAGATGCGCTCGGCAGGGACGGTCTCCGAGACCCGCTCGACGGTGTCCTGCAGGAGCGTCCGTCCCCCGAGCAGATCGATGAACTGCTTGGGCCGCTCGCGTCGCGAGAGCGGCCAGAGGCGTGTTCCGGCCCCTCCGGAAAGAACGAGTACGTAGAGACGGGGCAAGGCGCTAGCGCCCGAAGTAATCGAGATGCATGGCCTCACGGACCTCGTGCAGCGTCGTGGCGGCCTCCCGTCGCGCGCGCTCGCTGCCAGCCGCGAGGATCTCGTCGACGACTTTCGGCCGTGCCGCGATCTCCGTCCGGCGCTCCCTGATCGGAGCGAGGAACCGCTCCAGCGCGGCGAGGAGGCGGCGCTTCACCTCCACGTCCGTCACCTTTCCCTCGCGGTAGCGCGCCTTGAGGTCGTCGACCTCGGCTTTGTCGGGATTGAAGGCGTCGTGGTAGACGAAGACCGGGTTCCCCTCGACGCGGCCCGGGACGTCCGCGCGCACGCGGTTCGGGTCGGTGTACATGCGCATCACCTTCCGTTCGACGGTCTTCTCGTCGTCGGATAGGAAGATCGCGTTGTCCAAGCTCTTTCCCATCTTGTCCCGTCCATCGATCCCTGGCAGGAGGCCCATTTCGGGAATGAGCGATTCGGGCACCGGGAAAATGGGGGCGAAGAGCTCGTTGAAGCGCCGCGCGATCTCACGCGTGAGCTCAACGTGCGACTCCTGGTCGCGCCCCACCGGGACCAGATCGCCCTTCACGATGAGGATGTCCGCGGCCTGCAGGACCGGATACCCGAGGAGGCCGTAGGTCGGCTGCGCCAATCCGTGATCGCGAAGCTGATCCTTCAGCGTCGGGATGCGCTGCACCCGTGGGACTGACACGAGCATCGAGAAATAGAGGTGCAGCTCCGGGATCTGCGGCACCAGCGACTGCAGGAAGTAGTTCACCTTCTCGGGCGACACACCGACCGCAAGGTTGTCGATGACGTCGTCGCGAATGTTCTGCTCGATCTCGCTCAGGCCTTCGAGGCGAGTCGTGAGCATGTGGTGGTCGGCGACGAGCAGGAACGTTTCGTACGAGTCCTGGAGCTTCACGCGATTGGCCAGCGTCCCAACGTAGTTGCCGACGTGCAGCTTCCCCGTCGGGCGATCGCCCGTGAGGATGCGCTTCCGCGTCTTCTTCGCGGAAATGGATGGCGCGGCGGTCGTCACCTCTGCGGTCATGGGAAATGCGATGGTACAGGCAGCACCCGCGCGAGCTCGCCCGCCACGAGCAATCCCACCTCGTCGCGGTTGCCGACGAAGAAGTGATCGACCCCGCTCACCACCGCGATGCGCGCGTGCGGGGCCGCGGCACGCAGCTCGTCCGCGGTCCCGAACTGGTCGTTCTCCGCAGCCACGATGAACGTGCCCGCTGGGATCTCCGGGAGCTCGCGGGGTTCGAAATTCAGGTCCTTCGTGCCCACCCCGACGAGCGCGACGGCGTCCGCCCTTCCGCCGCGTGCGAGATACGCGAGGACCTGGAACGCGCCGAAGCTGTACCCGACGAGACCGAGCGGCAGGCTGGGCGCGAATGCGCGGGCGTGATCGACCGCCGCCGCGACGTCATCCGTCTCGGCGCGCCCTCCGGTCCATTCGCCCTTGCTCTCTCCGACGCCGCGGAAGTTGAACCGCAAGGCGTACCAGCCGCGCTCGGCGCAGGCCCGTGCGATCGCCGCGACGAGGGGGTTGCGCATCGTGCCGCCGTGGGTCGGGAGCGGATGCGCGATGACCACGATCGCCGTAGGCGGGGCATCCGGGATCCGCAGCGTGGCTTCGAGGCGGTCGTCGATCCTAAGCGCTTCCTCGCGCATGTCTCGAGTCTGGGGGAACCCTCCGCTGTCCGCGGCTGTATAGCCTTGCGACGATGCGACAAAGCGGGGGGCTCCGCCCCCCGACCCCCGCGCGGCTCGTTCTGGCCCTCGCAGGGCTTCTTATCGCTTGCCAGGCCGCCTCGACGCCAGCGCCCTCCCTTTCCCCGGCCGCGAGCCCCGGGGCGGGCACGACCGCACCGCCGGGCGGCAGCGCGACTCCGACTCCCGCGACAGCCTTTCCGTCGCGCGAAGGCCGGTGCGCGATGCGCGTGAGCGAGAGCTTCACGCTCTCCAACGACATGACGTGCCCGGGCGACGGGATGGTCATCGACGTCGACAACATCACCGTCGATCTCGGGGGTCATACGCTGACCGGCCCGGGGATGGGTCCTCAGACCTGGCCGCTGCCGCAGCTCGACAGCGTCGGCGTCCGGGTCGGAGGCCACACCGGGGTGACGATCCGGAATGGAAGGACGATCGGCTTTTCGACCGGCATCTACTTCATCGACATGGAATCCAGCACGATCGAGAACGTGACGACGCAGAAGAACCGGTTCGGTTTCTACATCCACGCCTCGAAGAAGATCACCGTCAGAGGCTCCGACGTGGAGTTCAACATCTACGGCCTACACCTGCAGAACTCCGACGATTCGCTCCTGCAGGGCAATCTGCTCGCGCGGCAGACCTACAACAGCCCCGGCGGGTACGGGCTGTACATGTATGCGAGCAAGGGCAACCGGGTGATCGAGAACACGATCGACTCGAATATCAACTGGGGGATCTGGTTCAGCGACGCGAAGGCCAACGTGATCTTCCACAACAACGTGATCGGCAACAACCCCCAGGTCAGCGATAACACCGAGGGCTCCAACGTCTGGTACGACGCCCAAACGAAGGAGGGCAACTACTGGGCTGACTACAAAGGCAAGGACGCCGACGGCGACCACGTCGGCGACACGCCTTACCCGATCCTCGGCCCAGGTGGCATGGTCGACCCCTACCCCTTTGTCGAGAAGGACGGCTGGAGCAAGAAGCGGCGAGCGACGATAGATCATTACGAGCCGGCCGCGCCGCGACCGCCGCGCGCGGTCACCGTGGTCGCGCTCGCCGGCGGAGGCGCGTGGACGGCCCGACCGACCGACGATCGCGCCGCCTTGCGGGTCCCCAACGTTTCGCAGATCGCCATGGGCACGGACGAGCGCACGCTCTACGTCGCGTCCGGTAAGACGGTGACAGCCGAGGACATCGTCACGGGTCAGAGGCGCGATCGTTCCGTCTACGCGGTCGACGGGATAGTCGCCGCGAACCGCGACGGCCACTCCGTCCTGGTGGTCGGGCCGCTGGGCGCGGAACAGCGCGACCTCGAGACCGGGCAGAGCGAGTTCTTCAACTATCACGGCAGTCCCCAGTCGCTCGCGCCGAGCTACAAGCACAATCACGTCTTCGTCGCGACGCCGCGCGGCATTGACCTCCTGTACCTCAACCTCGGCGGACGGATGCCCTACACCATCCCGCTCGACGGACCGCCTGCCGCCATGGCCATGGCGGGCTCGGGGACACGCATCTACGCCGCGATCGCCGGACAGAAGGTCATCGACGTGGTCGACACCGAGCAATACGCGGTCACAGGTCGCATCTCCATCGATGTTCAGGCCACCTCGCTCGCGATCTCCCCGCGGGAGGACATCCTCTACGTCGGCTCGGGCAACGGCGTCGAGGCGATCGCCATCCGGGACAAGACCCTTGCGGCTTCCGCCTCATTCCTGGGATCGGTCGTCGACCTCGCGGTGTCACCGAACGGAGACCAGCTCTACGTGGCGCTCGCCGGACTCACCCACGCCATCGCGGTACTGGACGCTCCCCGCCTGCGTGTCGCCCATGTCATAGAGCTCGACAACGATCCGAGTCGCATCCTGGTAGCGAGCTACTAGTCGGCGCACCCCACCTCGCCTCTGATGCGTTACTAAGACGCAAGTGGGGCGGACAGCCGCGGTCGCCGAGGCACGCGAGCGTGCCCACTTGCTCATCCGCCTCGCGGCCATCGCCCTCGGCGGCACCCTCGTCCTTCTCGGCGGCGCCGGGACGCTCACTCTCGCCGCGGGCGTGCTCCTTCTTTATCTCGCCGCGGCCCTTGTGCTCCGCTACCTCCCGGCCGCTCGTCGCGTGGCGGCGCTCTCGCCGGCCCTCGACCTGGTCGCCGTCACGGCGCTGGTTTTCGCCTTCCCCCTCGAGCTCGCGCCGTGGATCCTCTACACGTTCGCGATCGGGGCCGCCGCCCTCGGGTCGGGCCCGATCGGCGCGGTGACGGCGACCGCCCTGGCGGTCGTGGGCTACGACGCCGCGCTCATCCTCCGCGGGGACCAGGCGCGCGCGACCGATCTGTGGCCGGTCCAGGCGCTCATCGCGATCGGCCTGGTCACAGCCGAGATCGTGTGGGCGCTCGGCCGCCAGGATCTCGAGGCCGTGTGGTCGCGAGTGCATGCGCGCGCGCTTGGTGGGCTGACCCGCCAGCGCGAGCCCGACGAGGTCGTGCGCACGCTCGTGACGGAGCTCGCGCGTCTCCCCCGTGTCCGCGGTGCTTGGGCCTGGCGGCACGGCGCCGATCAGCGCCTGCGGACGAGCTTCACCGCCGGCGCGGCGCCGCCCGCCGAGATCGTCGTGTCGGCTGAAGCGCTCCGGGCGCTGCGCGGTCCGTCTGCGCTCGAACGCATCGTCCCAGACATGTCCGGCCTGGCGATCCCGGTGTCGACGGATCCGCCGCTCACCGTGGGCGTGACGCTCGATGCGTCAAGTCCCGAGGAGCGCAGCACGACAGCAGGCGCGATACACGACCTTGTCGGCGACGCCGCCTCCCTCCTTGCGGCCGCGTTCGAACGGGTCCGCCGGGAAGAGGAGTCCCGCTCGCTCGAGGCCACGGTGCGCGCCATCGGCGTGATCGGCACCGAGCGCAGCCACGCGGCGGTCCTCGCATCGTGCCTTCTCGAAGCGGGGAATCTGGTCGCCGGCCGCGCCGCGATCTTCCGTCTCGCCGATGGGACGGTGATCGCCGGTGATCTGCCCGGTAGCGCGCTCCTCGCGCTTGGGCGCGACCGTCGGCTTCCGGCCGTCGTCACAGTGGCTTCGTCGCCGGCGGTGGCGAACGTCCTCGAGGCCGGCGCGAGCGTGGCGCTCGTGAGCCTTTCCGAGGGTCGCGTCCTCGCGACGATCGGCCCGGTCGAGCTTCTCACCGCACGGCTCCCGCTTCTGGAGCGGATCGCACAGGCGGCGCGCGACCGTCTGGCGCTGATCGGGGAGCGGGATGAGTTACAGCGGGCCGCGAAAGAGCTCGGGCGCGACGTCGAGAGTCTCGGCGGCGCGCTCCGGGCCAAGGAGGACGCCCTCGCGACCGCGGTGCACGAGCTCAAGAACCCGCTGACCGCCGTCCACGGATACGCCACGCTCATGTCGCGAAACCTGCAGGCGGTGCAGGGACAGCTCGCACAGCTCGAACGCCTCATGGCGGACCTGCTCAGCGCGGAGCAGCGCGCCCCCGGCGCCGAGGGAGCCGTGGATGCTGTGACCGAGGCGCGCCAGGCTATCGCGCGGGCGCGCGTGCGCGGGGCGACCATCGACCTGGACGCGCCGGCGGAGCCTGTCCGGCTGGCGATCGGTCAGGCGCGCTTCGCTCAGCTCCTCGACAACCTGCTGGCGAACGCTCTCAAGTACTCCTCACCTTCGGAGCCGATCGTGGTCCGCGTGAGCTCCGCGGATGACGAGGGCAAAGTTAGCGTCACCGATCGCGGGATCGGGATCCCGGCCGAGCACCTGACGCGGATCTTCGATCGCTTCTATCGGGTGGGCGGCGCCGCGGACGAGGTGGCGGGTCAGGGCCTCGGGCTCTCCATCTGCAAGGAGATCGTGGCGGCGCACGGCGGGCGCATCTGGGCGGAGAGCGAAGGCTCTGGCCGCGGAAGCATCTTCACCTTCACGCTGCCGCTCGCGCTGCGCACGCCCGCGGCTTAGTTGGCTGCCAGGTACTTCTGAAAGAAGGTGACCACTTTGGGCCACGCGTCCGCTCGATTCTTGGCCTTTGCCAGCCCGTGGCCCTCGTCCGCGTAGCGGAGGTAGTCCACCGCGCGGCCGCGTGAGCGCAGCGTCGCGACGATCTGCTCAGCCTCCTCGACCGGCACGCGCGGATCGTTCGCGCCGTGGATGACCATGAGGGGCGCGCGTATGCGGTCGACGAAGTTCAGCGGCGAGATCGACTCGAGGAAGTCCGCGTCCTTCACGGGATCGCCGTACTCCGCGGCGCGGAGCGGCCGACGCCACGGCGCGGTCTTTTGGAAAAAGGTGGCCCACGATGCGATGCCTACGATGTCCACCGCGGCGGCCCATTTTCGCTCGGGACAGAACGTGATCGCGGCGAGCGTCATGAAGCCGCCGTACGAGCCGCCGATCACGCCGATGCGATTCGCCGGCGCGACGCCAGCCTGGGCGAGCCACGCCGCCCCGGCGTCGAGGTCCTTCACCGAGTCCATGCGCAAGCGCACATCGTCGAGCGACATGTACGCGCGGCCGTAGCCGCTTGATCCGCGGACGTTCGGCTGCAGAACGTTGAAGCCCGCCGCCACCAGCGCCACGGTGAGCGGGTTCCAGAGGGGACGCGCCTGGCCTTCCGGCCCGCCATGTACCTGAACGACCGTGGGCCGCGGACCGTTCGGCGCGCCGCGCGGTCGCAGTAGGAAACCAGGGATCGTCCGTCCATCGAACGACTGCCAGGTCACGAGCTCCTCTCCCGGAAGTCCCTCCGGCGCGAGACCCGCCATCTGCGCCGGCACGACGAGCCTCGCAGGCCGTCCGGGTCGCGCGACGTAGACGGCAGAGGGCGCGTCGTACCGCGCCCACGCGATCGCCAGGGTGCCGTCCCGCGCGAGCGCCAGGCTGTTTCCGATGAGGTCCGTCGCCAGATCGCCCGGCGGAACACCCGCGACCACGGAGTCTCTGCCGTCGACCACCAGGTGCACTTCGCTGCGGCCGTCGACGTTGAGCCCGTAGGCGTAGCGCGAGCCCGCGACGTCCAAGTCATCAACGACCCGATCGGGGGTGACGAGGTACGCGAACGAACCGTCCAGGCCCACTCGCGCGACCGCGCCCTTGTCGCGCCCGCGATCGGACACGACCAGGACGCCTCCGTCGTACGGGTGCGCGTCGGAATGCATCGCGGCGGGAGTCTCCGGCGTCAGCAGCCGGGTAGAGCCATCGCGTTCCACGAGGGTCAGGTGGTTCTCGTCGCTCCGCGAGCGGTTGGTCGTGACCACGACTCGACCGTCCTGCAGCACCGTCGCGCGAAACCCTG
Source organism: Candidatus Limnocylindria bacterium (assembly GCA_036003765.1). Classification (GTDB taxonomy): domain Bacteria; phylum Chloroflexota; class Limnocylindria; order P2-11E; family P2-11E; genus 3-1-20CM-2-70-9. Next base: position 6,767 of record DASYSC010000186.1, on the reverse strand, counting down.
TGCCGTCATGACGGAAGACGAGCTTCGGCGTGCTCCCGTCGAGAGGGATCTCGTGGAGGTCGAAGTAGCGCTCGTCGCGGAGGTTCGCGAACGCCAACAAGGCTCGGCCATCCGGCGTCCAGTCGACGACGTGATGGATCCGGTCGGGCCGGCTCGTGAGAGCGCGCGCCTCGGTCCCGTCGGCGCGCATGACCCAGATTGCCCAGCGCTCGTCGCCGCCCTCGTCCGCGCCGTACGCCAGCTGCGAGCCATCGGGCGAGACCCGGTACGCGCCGACGCGATCGCACTCGTACGAGAGGCGGCCGGGCACCCCGCCGTCGACCGGAACGCTCCAAAGCTGCACGGTGCCGGTCAGATCGCTCACGTAGTAGAGCGTTGCCGCGTCCGGCGACAGGGCGAGCCTGGCCGCGCCGCGCGCGTCGAGGATCCGTGTCAAAGAAGGGGGCATCGCGCGAGTGTGGCACGGCGAGGTAGACAATGTGCAGCGGTGGGTGGTCGCGTCCTCGCCGCAGCCGCGGTCGTCGTGCTCATGGTTTGCGCCTGTGCACCGGGCGGTGGGATCGCCGCCGCGCCGACTCAATCGGCGGCCGCACCCGTGATGAGCGACACGGTGATCCAGTCCGGGCTGATCGTGCCATGGGACGTCGCAGTGGCACCGGATGGCCGCATGCTCGTGACCGAACGGCCTGGGACGATCAGCGTGTTCGAGAGCACCGCGAAGATGGCCAAGCGGATCGCGACTACGCAGGTCGTCGGCATCCGCGCGATGGGCGAGGCCGGGCTGCTGGGCCTCGCCCTCGATCCCGACTTCGCGAACAACGAGATCTTCTATGTGTGCGCGTCGCGCACCGACCAGGGCGAGTGGCGGAACCAGATCCTTCGCTATCGAATGTCGGGGACGACACTCGCTCTTGATGCCGTCGTGATGCGCACCGGCATCGCGGCCGCGGGGGTCCATGACGCCTGCCGCTTGCGGTTCGGTCCGGACCACAAGCTCTGGATCGCGACCGGCGATGCGGGCCAAGGCACACTCGCGCAGGACGTCGCTTCGCTCAACGGCAAGGTCCTCCGTATCAACGCGGATGGCACGGTGCCCTACGACAATCCGATCTTGACAGGGCAGCCCGCGCCCGGGCCGGTGTACGCGCTCGGCCTGCGCAACCCCGGAGGGATCGCGTTCCACCCTGCGACCGGCGCGTGCTACGTCGTCGATGCGGGCGATCAGATGCAGGACGAGATCGACGTCGTCACAGCAGGCGCGAACTTCGGCTGGCCGGCAGCCCTCGGACCCGGCGGCTCGCCCCGTGGCTTCAAGGACCCGGCGTGGAGCTCGGGCACCGCAGGCTATGCGGTCGCCGGGGCGGCGTTCCTTAGCGGCGCCGAGTGGGGCTCGTGGAACGACTCGCTCGTGATCGCGACGCTGAAGGAACAGGACCTGCGGCGCTTCTCGGTCGAAGGCGCGCAGGTCCTCGCGCGCGACGTGCTGTTCGATCGGAAGTACGGTCGCCTTCGCGGGGCGACGATTGCCCCCGACGGAGCGCTCATCCTCACGACCAGCAACGGCAGCGGCGACCAGATCGTCCGCGTCGCGCCAGCGCGCTAACGCCGGGCGAGCCGGCCGTCGGGCGCCGCAGTGACGTCGCCGCGGATCACAAGACGCGCGAGCACCGCGGCCAGGCGACCGGGTGGCAGCCCGAGGCGGCGAGCGAGAGCGTCAAGGTCAGCGGGTGACGCCGCGAGCGCATCGAGGACACGCGCACCGAGATCGTCGCCCTCGGTCATGGGCTTCACCGCGGCGACCACCCCGAACGCCGAAAGTAGCATCGCGCCGCCCGTCAGAGCGCGCGCCTGCCGGCTCGCGATGAGCGCATTGGTGCCGGCGGAGGCGGCCGCGCCGATCGGACCGGGGACCGCATACAGCGGGCGCCGCAAACGCCGCGCTTCAGAGGCGGTGATGAGCGCTCCTGAACCCGCGGGCGCCTCCACCACGACGGTGATCTCGCCGAGCGCCGCGATCGTCGCATCGCGCTTGGCGAAGGTCCATTTCTGGGCGGGCGCATCGGGCGGGAACTCGGACACGAGCGCACCATTCGCGCGGATGGCATACGCGAGGTTGCGGCGCCGTCCGCGGATCTCGGCGAGGTAGGCCTCAAGGCCCGCGCCGATCACGGCGATCGTCGTGCCCTGGGCCTCGAGGGTGCCGGCGTGCGCCGCGCTGTCCACCCCCTGCGCAAGCCCCGACACCACGACGATGCCCGCGCCGGCGCATGCGGCCGCGAGCTCCCGCGCGACACGCGCGCCGTACTGCGTCATCCGGCGCGTGCCCACGATGCTCACGGCTCTGGATCGGAGCGCGGGAACGTCGCCATCCACCCAGAGCGGCTCCGGGGGCTGCGGCAGATCGAGCAGACGCTCGGGATAGCGTCGGTCCGCCGGACCCAGTGCGATCACGGGTCGGCACGCAAGACGAGCGCGAGCGCGACGTCCTCCGCGCGCACGCCGTCGCTCGCCGCGAGATCCGCCGAGGTCCGCGCGACACGAAGGACGCGGTGATAGCCGCGCGCCGAGAGGCGGCGCGCGCGCACCGCCTCCGCGAGCAGACTCTCGGTCTCGGCATCGACTCCGCAGTACCGCCGCACTTCGGAGACCGTGAGATCGGCGTTCACTCGAGTTCGGGTGCGCGCACGCGACCGCTCGCGCGCCGCCAGCACGCGCCCGCGCACTTCTGATGAGCGCTCGCGGCCTTCGTCGCGGAGGCGCTCGTACGGCACGCGCGGCACGTGCGCGCGCAGATCGATGCGATCGAGGACCGGCCCGGAGAGCCGGCCGCGATAGCGTTCGATCTGCTCCGGAAGGCACCGGCACTCGACGGCCGGATCGCCGTAGTGCCCGCACGGACAGGGATTCATCGCGGCCACGAGGATGAAGCGCGCGGGATATGTTGCCGCGCCGCCGGCGCGCGAGATGGTTATCGAGCGCTCCTCGAGCGGCTCGCGCAGCGTGTCGAGCACCGCAGATGAGAACTCGGCGACCTCGTCCAGGAACAACGAGCCGCAGTGCGCAAGGCTTATCTCGCCGGGGCGTGGCGGCGACCCACCTCCGACGAGCGCCAGATGCGACGCGGTGTGATGCGGTGCGCGGAAGGGCCTCGCGGTGAGGATCGGGTGACGGGGATCGGCGAGCCCGGCGACGCTGTGGATCGTGCTCGCGGCGACGGCTTCCTCCTCGTCCAGTGGAGGAAGGATCGACGGAAGGGCACGCGCGAGCATCGTCTTTCCGGTGCCCGGCGGACCGACGAGCAAGAGGTTGTGGCCGCCTGCCGCCGCGATCTCCAGGGCCCGCTTCGGCGTCTCCTGCCCGGCGATCTCGGCAAGGTCGACCTGATGCCGCGGCTCCTCCGCGCGCGGCGGGATGGACGAAGGCGCCGCGCGAACGCGTCCGTCCAGATGCTCGACGACGTCCCGCAACGAGCCGAAGCCAAACGCGGCGACGCCGCACGCGGCGGCCTCGCCCGCGTTCTCGACCGCGACCACGACCTCGTGAATCCCGCGCGATGCCGCGTGCCGCACCCGCGGCATAGCACCCCGCACCGGACGCAGCGCGCCGTCCAACGCGAGCTCGCCGAAGCACAAGGCACCGACGTCGGTGCGTAGCTGACCACTGGCCCGGAGGATGCCGAGTGCGATCGCCAGGTCGAAGCCGGTCCCTTCCTTGCGTCGCTCCGCGGGAGCCAGGTTGACGGTGACGCGACGCAGCGGGAATTCGTAGCCCGAGTTGCGCACCGCGGCGCGCACGCGTTCGCGGGCTTCCTGCACCGCTGCGTCCGGAAGGCCGACCACGACGAAGGCAGGCAGGCCGTTCGCGACGTCGACCTCGACGGTGACGAGCGCGGTCTCGAGGCCCCAAAGCGCGCACGCGGTCACGCGCGCGACAGAGCGCGCGGTCTCGGGCCTCTCCGGCGCGGTGATCGCGATGGGCGCGCAGCCTGCGCGAGATCGTGCGCGCGACGGATGGGACTTGCGGTCGGTACCGCGGTCCCATAGGTCAAACTACGCGGCGTTGAGCTTGCGGGTAGCGCTTGCGCTGTTCGGGCTCGCGCTCCTCACGCGGCTCCCGTTCGCGACCACCAACCTCTACGCGCCCGACTCCGTCCTGTACGCGCGCGGGATGGAGCATTTCGACCCGCTCGACCAGCGCCCGCAGCCTCCCGGCTACCTCTGGTACATCCTCGTGCTCCGCGCGATCGACCTCCTCACGCACGATCCCAATCGCGCGATGACGATCTTGAGCGCCGTTGCAGGGGCCGTTGCCGTCGTGCTGGTGTATCTCCTCGCTGCGCGTCTCTACGACGAACGAACGGGCAGGGTCTCGGCGCTCTTCGTGCTCACCGCCGTCACCTTCTGGGCCTACGGCGGCGTCGCGTATCCGTACACGCTCCTCGCCGCGCTCTCGACGCTCTGCGCGGTGCTCTTCTTGCACGCACTCGATCCCGCGACATCGCGCACCCGGCGCGGAGCGTGGCTCATCGCCGCGTCGGCGGCGTGGGGCATCGCGGTCGGCTTCCGGTCGGACCTCGCGATCTTCCTCGCTCCGCTCTGGCTCCTCGCCGCATGGCGTGCGACGGTCCTGACCGCCGCGATCTCCGCCACCTGCGTCGCGGCCCTCGTGGGTGGCTGGGTCGTGGCCAGCGCTTCCGCGGACGGTGGCCTTCCGCGATTCCTCGAAGCGGTTGGAGTGCAGAGCAAATTCGTGGAAGACCGCTACAGCATCTTCGCCAACGGACCGATCGCGATCTACCGGAACACGTACGAGCTCGCGCGGTTTCTCGGACGGGGCCTGTACTTCCTCATCCCGCTCGTTGTCGTGACGCTCGTCTCGGCAGACGCACGACGCATCGAGCTACGCGACCGCTGGCGCACGGCCTTCATCGTGCTCTGGACACTCGCGCCGCTGCCTTTCTACGTCTTTATCCATGTCGGGGAATACGGCTACGTCTTCAGCATGCTGCCCGGCCTGACCATCCTCGCCGCGCGCGGTGCGATCGCCCTAGCCAAAGGGATGCGTATGCCGCGCACGTTCCCCTGGATAGTCGCCACCGTCGTCATCGGCAACGCGGCCATCTTCCTGCTGAGCGACACGCCGATCTCGGCTCGGGACATCGCGCGCCACGACCGCGGGCTCGACGAGAAGGTCGCGTTCGTCCGGTCCAGCCTCGCGAGGGAGACGACGGTCGTGGTCACGGCGTACGACGCTGTGCTCGTCGACAACTATCTGGCCGCCGCGTATGCGGTGCTCGCGTATGACCCCGCGGCGACGCCGTCCTTCACTCGGTCGCTCACCTGCGCTGAGGTCGCGGCGCAGCGTCCGTGCGCGGGAGCGGACGTCGACGTGGTCCTCTGGGACGACCTCATCCGCGCCGAGGGACCGGGGTGGACCGAGCGTTCGATGCCACATGGCGCGAGGCTTCGGATCGGGCACGCGCCGCGCGCGGCCTTCTTACGAGTGAGCGAGGGCCTCGGTGTGGGGATCGTCCGCTAGCACAGCGCCGAGCCGGCGCCCAACGACCCAGCTCGCGGATGCGAGCGGCGCGCCGAGGATCGCCGCGAGAATCGGCCACATCGAGATCCACGGCCGCGCGACCGCCTGCGCGTAGTACTGGAAGAACAGCAGCGACGCCCGCGGGTCCGGACCGCCGTCGACCAGGCCTCGCGGGACCGGAGCCGGAAAGAGGACGACCCGTACGAGCTCGGCGGCGACAAACGTGACGCTGAACGCAAGTCCCAGCACGAGCGGGTGAGACCACCGACCGCCACGCGCGCGCAGCACGTCGATCGCGACGGCGCCCGCGACGATGAGCGGCGGGAAGGCCGGCGCCAGCCAGCCGCTACCTTCGAGGACGAAGTAGGTCGCAAGCGCGGTGACGGTGTAGGTCGCCGCCACGACCGTCGCGCCCCACCGCCCGCCGACCAACGTGGCGCCGATCCCGAGCGCGGCGGGGATGACCGCGGCGACGAGCAGCGGATAGAAGAAGGCCTCGCGGGTCGTCGCGGTGATGTAGTAGAAGTTCATGCCGAACACGAGCACGCCGCAGACGTTCGCGAGCATGACGGCGCGCAAGACCCGCCGCAGCCACTCCGGAATGCTGAACGTCCCCGGCGCGAAGCCGCTGGACCACCCGAGGAACGCGACGGTCGATCCGACGACGCCGGCGATGTGCGGCGGGCTCCAGATATCCACATCGCGGCCGAAGGTGCGATGCCACATTTCGTCGAACGGAGCCGAGAGGATGACCGCGAGCGCGCCGAGACCGACCAGCGCGAGGCCGAGCTCCGCGCGGAAGGGTCCGATTCGCAGCTCGCGGCCGCGTACCGGGCGGCCGGCCATCGCGGTCACGGTGGCGACGAGCGCGGCGACGCCCCACAGGATCACGCCGCCGTACAGGAACAGATGCGGCACGCTCCAGAACGTGTCTCTTCCCACGAGGCGATGCCACGAGACGTCCCATGCCGCACCGAACCAGCTGAGAAAGACTCCAGCCACGCCGATGAGGAGCGGCACCGTCGTCCCCAGGCCGGTGAGGCCGGCGCGCCGCAGCGGCAGCGCGATCGTCGCCATGCGCAACCGATTCTATTGAGTATGAAAGCGCTGGCCCCGGCTCGGTACGCTCGGCGCACCGGGACAGGGGAACAACAGACGACACCAGAGACGGGCAGGCCGTGGTCTCTATGGACCGAGAGTCCGTGAGTCTATTTGGCCGCCCTCGCGAC
>DASYSC010000185.1:0-7205 GCA_036003765.1 Candidatus Limnocylindria bacterium | reverse complement strand
TACATCCAGTGATCCTCTCCGTCGACGGCGTCACGGTCCGCTTCGGCGGCCTGGTCGCCGTCGACAGCGCGACGTTCGCGGTCGACGAGGGCATGATCCTCGGCCTCATCGGTCCGAACGGCGCCGGCAAGACGACGCTCTTCAACGCGATCAACGGCGTGTACCGGCCCAGCGCCGGACGGATCACGTTCCGCGGTCAGGACATCACCGGACTGCGTCCGTTCCAGGTCGCGCGCCACGGGGTCGCGCGCGCGCATCAGGTCGTGCGGCCGCTCAACGATCTCAGCGTCCTCGCGAACGTCACGGTGGGGGCTTGCTACGGCCGCGACAACCTCTCGCTGCGCGAGGCGACGAGGGTCGCGGAGGGGATACTCGCGTCGCTCGGGCTCGCCGCGAAGAGCGAGCTCCCGTCCGCGAAGCTAAACGTGGCGGAAAAGAAGCGTCTCGAGCTCGCGCGCGCGCTCGCCGCGCGACCGCTCCTGCTCCTCGCCGACGAAGTGCTCGCCGGGCTCAACCCGCAGGAGGTCGCGGAGATGCTCGGCACGTTCCGGCGTATTAGAGAGCAGGGCGTGACCGTGATCATGATCGAGCACCTCATGCACGCGGTCATGAACGTCTCGGACCGGGTCGTCGTGCTCGACTACGGCAAGAAGATCGCCGAAGGCACGCCGGCCGAGGTGCAGAACGACCCAAAGGTCATCGAGGCTTACCTGGGCGACCCGAAGGTCGCCGAGCGATTCCTGGCGGAGTCGTCATGACCGCGGTCACCCCGTCCGCAGCGCTCGCCGTCGAGGGTCTGGAGTCCGGCTACGGGGAGGTGCAGATCCTCTGGGGCGCGAGCCTGGAGCTCGCCGCGGGAAAGCTCACGACCGTCCTCGGCTCGAACGGCGCCGGGAAGACGACGCTGCTGCGCACCGTGATGGGCCTGCTGCCGGCCTGGAAGGGGAGCGTGCGCTTCGGCGATCGCGACGTCACCAGGCTATCCGCGCACGAGAAAGCCGAGCTCGGGCTTGTGCTCATCCCCGAGGGCCGGCAGCTCTTCTCGACTATGACCGTCGTCGAGAACCTCGAGATGGGCGCGACACCGGGACGCGCGCGCCCCGAGATGAAGCAGGGCTTCGATCAGGTCTTTGGGTTGTTCCCGCGCCTCGCCGAGCGGCGCGATCAGCTCGCCGGCACGCTCTCGGGCGGGGAGCAGCAGATGCTCGCGATCGCCCGCGGGCTCATGGCGAAGCCGAAGATCCTCATGTTCGACGAACCCTCGCTGGGGCTCTCGCCGCTTCTTACGATGAACCTCTTCGAGATCATCCGCCGCCTGAAGCAGGAGCGCCTCACCATGCTCCTCGTCGAGCAGAACGTGCAGATGGCGCTCGCCGTGAGCGACCACGCCTACGTCCTCGAGCGTGGGAAGGTCTCGATCGAAGGTCCCGCGCGCGAGGTGCGTGGCATGGAGCAGGTGCGCAAGGCGTACCTCGGCCTGTAGCGCCGATGAAACTCGACGCGTTCACGACGACGCTCGCGATAGAGCACGCCGGCGACGACGCGAGCGCCATCGAGGCGAAGGGTTTCCACGGTCTCTGGGTCGCGGAGACCCAGGTCGATCCGTTGCTCCCTCTGGCCGTCGCCGCGGTCCGCACGAGCGACCTGCGGCTCGGCACCGCTATCGCCATCGCGTTCGCGCGCAGCCCGATGGTCATGGCCATGGACGCATGGGCGCTCCAGCGGGCGAGCCGCGGACGCCTGGATCTCGGGCTCGGCACGCAGGTGCGCGCGCACGTCGAACGCCGCTTCGCGATGCCCTACGACCGCCCGGCCGCGCGCATCCGTGAGTACGTGCAGGCGCTGCGGCACATCTGGGGAGCGTTCCAGCACGAGCACCGGTTGAGCTACAGCGGCGAGTTCTACCGATTCGACCTTATGTCCCCGTTCTTCGATCCCGGGCCGATCGCGCACCCGCGTGTAGCCGTCTATCTCGCCGCCGTGAATGAAGGCATGTTCCGCGTCGCGGCCGAGGTGGCCGACGGGATCGTCGCGCATCCGTTCTCGACCGCTTCGTACCTGCGCGAGATCGCAATCCCGGCGATGGCGCGAGGCCTCACCCGGGCCGACCGCGAGCGCGCCGACATCACGGTGGCCTGCCCGGTCTTTACCCTCGTCGACGCGTCTCCCACGCGCGCTACGGACGAGGCATACGTCCGTCAGCAGATCGCCTTCTACGGCTCGACGCCGACCTACCGCGCCGTGCTCGCGCACCACGGGTGGACACGGATCGGTGAGGAGCTGAGCCTTCTCATGCGCGCCGGACGCCTGGCTGAGCTACCGGGCCTGGTGACCGACGCGATGCTCGACGCTTTCGTCACGCGCGCCGCCACCTACGAGGACCTCGGGCGACGTCTCCAGGAACGCTATGGGGGCGTGCTCGACCGGATCGGCGTGTACGGCGATGCGAGCCGCATCGGGCGCTCCGACATCGACTCGCTTCGGCGAGGTCTAGCGAACTCATAGCGATGGCGTAGTACTTACGACGATCGGCTCGGACGCCAAGGGGCTCGCTGTAGGCGATTATTCGGGTATGCGCGCACGGCTCGCTCGCGGAGTGGTCATCGCTCTCGGCTTCGCGTCGCTATCGCTCGTGACCTACGCGCGCTTCGCTCCCCTCGAGCCGCCGGAATCGCGCGGCACCGTGCCGGGCACGGTGGTGCTCGACGCCCGCGGGAACGTGCTCGAGCGCGATGGCCGGTCCGGGATGCGCATCCCCATCGGGATCGGGTCGGTCGCGCCACTCATGCTCCAGGCGACGATCTCCGCCGAGGATCGTCGCTTCCAGCAGCACCCGGGCGTCGACCCCGTCGCCATCGCACGCGCTGCGCTCACGTCGGGCTCCCAGCCGTCCGGCGCCTCGACCATCACCCAGCAACTCGCGCGTCGGCTCTATCTCGCGGACGACGCGAGCCCGCTCGCGGCCCGCAAGGCGCACGAGGCGCTCGTGGCGCTGCAGCTCGAGGCGAACCGCTCCAAGCGCCAGATCCTCGAGCTCTACCTGAACGACGTGTACTACGGGCGCGGTGCATACGGGATCGAAGCGGCGTCGCGCGTGTACTTCGGGATCGGCGCAGGCAACCTCGACCTCGCACACGCCGCGTATCTCGCGGGCCTGCCCCAGCGGCCGTCGGACTACGACCCGGCGAACGACCCGAACGCCGCACGCGCGCGCCAGGCCTACGTCCTCGGGCGGATGGTCGAGGACCGCTGGATCACGAAGCTCGAGGCCGCCGCCGCGGCGGATGAAACGATCGACCTCGTCCCCGCGATCGTTCCGCCGATCGCCCACCAGTTCGTCCGGTTCGCCCTCGCCGAGCTCGCTCGCGTACGCCCCGATCTCGCCGGCCGCGACGGGCTCGTCATCGAGACGACGCTCGACGCCGGGCTGCAGCACGAGGCCGAGCGCCTCATCCGTATCCGACTCGACGAATTCCAGGGTCGCAACGTCACCGACGCCGCTCTCGTGGCGATCGAGCCCGGCACCGGCCGGATCCTCTCGTTCGTCGGGAGCGCGACCAACGGCGACCCGCTGCACGGCGGCGAGATCGATATGGTCCTCACGCCGCGCCAGCCAGGCTCGGCGCTCAAGCCTTTCCTCTACGCCGCGGCGTTCGAGCGGGGCTTCACGCCGGCCACCGCGCTCCTCGATGTCGCGACGAGCTTCCCGACCGAGGACGGTCCGTACGCACCGCTCGACTTCGACCGCTCCTTCCACGGGGTCGTGCCGCTCCGCGTCGCGCTCGCCTCGTCGCTGAACATCCCGGCCGTCCGGACGCTGGACGCGCTCGGCCTCGACGCGATGCTCGAGATGACGCACCGATTCGGACTCGGAACGCTCTCCGAGGTCGAGAGCTACGGCCTGGGACTGACCCTTGGCGGCGGCGAGGTGCGGCTTCTCGACCTCGCGAACGCGTACGCGGCGCTCGGCGCCGGCGGCCGGCTCGCACAGCCGTTCGCCGTCGCGCGCGTTCGCGATGGAGCCGGTCGGATCCTCTACGAGCGCTCGGCCGCGCCCGCGGTGCGCGTTCTCTCCACTCAGCACGCGTACCTGCTTGCCGACATCCTGAGCGACCCCGACGCGCGCATCCCGGGCTTCGGTGGCGTGACGCCGTTCGAGCTCCCGTTCGCCGCCGCCGTGAAGAGCGGCACGAGCACCGGCTTCCGCGACGACTGGACGCTTGGCTACACGCCCGAGATCGCGGTCGGCGTCTGGGTCGGGAACGCGGACGGCTCGCCGATGCTGAACGTCGCGGGCGTCGACGCGGCCGGTCCGATCTGGCGCGACACGATGATGGCGGCCGCGCTCGAGCACCGGATGAACGCGTTCGTTCGTCCGGCGGGGATCGTGGAGACGACGGTCTGCGCGCCGACCGGTCTCCTGCCCGGACCCGACTGCCCCTCCCCGGTGCGCGAGCTCTTCGTCGCGGGAACGGAGCCGACCGCACAGGAGCGCTACTACGCGCGCGACGCGGACGGCCGCATCACGGTCGATCCGCCGACCGAGGCACGAGACTGGGCGCGCGGGGCCGGTCTCGCCCTCAAGACGGGCGGCCTCGTGCCGGCGCGCGATCAGCTCCGCGTCGTGGCGCCGGTCCCCGGTAGCACCATCTACCTCGCGCCCGAGCTGCGCGCACACGAGCTCGTGCTGCGCGCTGCCGCGGCGAGCGGGATCGATCGCGTCACGTTCGCGATCGACGGCGTCGCCGTCGGCACCGCTCCGGCCGCGGCCCCGTGGACGGTGTGGGCGCTCGAGGTCGGTCTGCACACGGTGCGCGTGAGCGCGCTGCTTCCCGACGGATCGACCGCGTCAGCGACCGCGATCTTCGAGGTGAAGCGATGAGCGCTCTCCGCGCGCTCGGCCTGCTCCGCGAGGCACGGCCCGCGATCGCTACGGTCATCGTCCTCGCGCTCGTCGTCGGGCTCGTGCAGCTTGTCGCGAAGGACGATCTCCGGCTTGGCGAGCCGACGGCGTTCACGATCCTCCCTGAAGGCAATGACGTCGCGCGGCTCGCGCCGATCACCGTCACCTTCCCGAGCGCCCCGGCGGAGCGCGCGCCGGAGACCCTCTTCCGTGTCTTCCCCGAGATCCCGGGCAGGTACGCATGGCTGAGCCCACGCACCGCGCTCTTCCAGCCGGACTTCCCGGGACTGCTTCGCGGCTCGACGTACACGGTGAGCGTGCCCGCGCAGCCGGATGCCGGCCTGCCGAAGAACGCGAGCAAGAAGTTCACGGTGACCGGCCAGCTCCTGGTGCAGCAGGTGATCCCGGGCAACGGCGATACCGAGGTCCCGACCGCCGCGCAGATCTTCGTCCAGTTCAACCGCTCGGTCGCGGCGCTCACTACGCTCGCCGCGCAGCGTACCGATCCCGTGATCACGTTCGAGCCCGCGCTTCATGGGGCCGGCGAGTGGCTCAACACATCGATCTACCGGTTCGTCCCGACCGACCTCGCGCCGTCGACCACGTATCAGATGCGCATCGCGAAGGGCCTCACCTCGGCCGCGGACGGCGTCCTGCAGGACGACTTCCGCTGGTCGTTCGCGACGATCACCCCATCGGTCGACTCTATCCAGCCCGACACGAACTGGATCTACTGCGGACCGTGGCAGCAGGTCGACGTGGGCTTCAACCAGCCGATGGACCCGTCGGCCGCGAGCGGCTTCAGCATCAAGAGCGCCGCGACCGGCGCGTCGCCGGCGGGCAAGCTCAGCTGGAATGACGCCCATACCGTGCTCTCGTTCAACCCGACCGAGCGCCTCGCGGTGCACACGCAGTACACCGTCACGCTCGAAAAGGGTCTCAAGGGCGCGCACGGCGGCGTGACCACGAATGGGCGGACCGCGACGTTCACCACGATCGCGCTTCCGTCGGTCGCGTCGACGTACCCCGCGGACGGCGCGAAGGACGCGGGCCGATTCGGCTTCAGCATCCAGTTCGCGACGCCGATGGATCCCGCCACGCTCGAGAACAAGATCCGCATCTCCGGATTCACCGCGGCGGATCTCGAAAACCGCGTCTACACGAGCGAGAACACGATCGGCGTGAACGTCTCGTTCAAGGCGTCAACCTCGTACTCGGTGGATCTCATGCCCGGCGCGACCGACCGGTACGGGCAGGCGATGGGCGGCTACCACTTCTCGTTCACGACCGGTCAACTCCAGCCGTCGGTTTCGCTCGCGCTGCCCGGGTACAGCCCGACCGTCGTGTTCTCGTCCTCGAAGGAGCCGACGCTCTACTTCCAGGTCACGAACCTGCCGGCGGTCGAATTCACGCTCTGGCCGCTCACCGGCGATGAGGGACGACGCCTGATGCACAACTGGGGGGTCAACATTCAGGGCTTCACGCCGTCACTGCCGGTGATGCGCACGTGGACCGAGACGGTCCGCGGGCCAAAGGACGACGTCCTTCTCGGGTCGACATCGCTCTCGGGAAAGGGCCCACTCGCCAAGGGCTACTACTTCGTCCGCACCAGCGGGCAGAACGCGTCCCAGTTCGTTTTCGCGGTCGTCGACACCGTGCTCGTCACCAAGCTCGCGAACGACGAGCTCGTCGCGTGGGCGCTCGACCACGACACCGGCGCGCCGCTCAAGGACGTGCTCGTCCGCGCGACGGGTCCAGGCATCTCACCGACCGAGCAGCGGACCGACGCGAACGGACTCGCCACGTTCGGGGTGCCGCTGCCGTTGCTCGGCAATTACGGCGACCGCAGTTACCTGGTGTGGATCGACGGCGGCGGGCGCAATGCGGTGATGAGCACGCACTGGCCGCAGGGGACCTCGCCCTATCAGCTCGGGCTCCCCGGCGAGTACTGGGCGCGCGAGTGGGTCGGCCAGGTCTACCTGGACCGGCCCATCTACCGGCCGGGCGAGACGATCGAGTACAAGGGCATCGTCCGCGCGGATGACGACGCGCGTTACAGCCTGCCGCCAGCCGACGCGACGTTCCAGATCGCGATCATGAATCCCCGCGGTCAGCAGCTGCGCAAGGAGAGCTCGCACCCGAACGAGTTCGGATCGTTCTCGGGGAGCTTCTCGCTTCCGAGCGACGCGCCCACCGGGAATTACTACGTGAATCTTTCGTACATGAGGGGACAGGAGTTCAACGTCGCCTCGAACAGCTTCCTTGTCGCCGAGTTCCGCAAGCCCGAGTTTCAGGTCGACGT
>DASYSC010000184.1:0-6022 GCA_036003765.1 Candidatus Limnocylindria bacterium | reverse complement strand
TGAGGTCGTCATCCTCAGGCATGCCGTCGATGTTCTCGGCGAGGCTCGTGGCGCGACTCGCGCGATTCCATGGATGGCGGGAGGCGACCTCCTCGGGCAGCCCGCGCGCCGTGAACCAATCCGCAAGGGGCCAGCGTCCGGTGGCCCGCAGGATCTCGCGGATCCCCGCGCGTCCCACGCCCTCGACCGGTTTGCCGAGGAGACAGCCGACCGCGCGACCGAGCCACGCGCCACGGATGCGGTCCGCCAGCTCCGCGCGCGACACCGACCCGAGCCGCGGCGGCGCGGACCAGCTCGCGCGGATCGCGTCGAGGTCCGTAGGCTCCTCCTCCGTCCTCGACGAGGGCATGGCGTCGAGCTCATCGAGGAGGTCGCGCGCGAGCGCGCGCTGCGCCGGCGTCGCCGCTTCCGCTGACGCACCGCGCCCAGGCGCGCCAAGCAGACCGCCCGCGGCCGCCCAGCGCGCGGCGACATCTCCGACCGCTTTTCCCTCGGCCTCGGACTGGATCAGCTCGTGGCGCAGGACGTCCTCAGGCTGAACCCACGTGACCCGCATGCAGCACTTCTCTGACGCGTCGCACGGCATCGGACCGCGACTGATGCCGGCGGTCGTCCGACGCGAAGATCTCCTCGGCGACCTCGGCCATGGCGAGGCCCGGCTCCTCGAGGTCGACGCGGCTCTCGCGAGACACGAATTCGCGCCACTCGGCCGGCACCGCGTCGCGGCCGCCGAGCGCACCGGTGATCGCGCCTGCCATCGACGCGATCGAATCCGCGTCGCGTCCGTAGTTCACCGCGCCGAGTACCGCCTCCTGGTAGTTGCCGCGGGCGATGAGGATGAAGCCGATCGCGATCGGGAGCTCCTCGATCGAATGCAGACGGCTCGGGCGCCGCGCGCCCAGACCGGGGTCGCGGAAGTCCGGGCCGACCGTGTCGAATGGGGCGATCGATTCGCGCAGTCGTGGCGCGGCGTTCCGCCAATCGTCGATGCGCGCTGCCCCGGCACGGACCGCCTCGAGGGCCGCACGCGTCCCGTCGTGGGCGACGCCGATGGCGACATCCGCCACGTCGCCGGCGGAAGCGCCAGGCACCATCGCGGCCGCGACCGCCGCGGCGAACACGCCGGCGGCCTCGCGTCCGTAGCTCCACTGATGCGCGCCGGCGACGTCTATCGCCTCGGCGTACGCGCCGTCCGGGTCGCCGGCGTTCGCTAGCCCGACCGGCGCCATGTACATCGCCGCGCCGCAGTTGACCATGTTGCCGACGCCGGCCTCCCGCGGGTCGGTATGCGCGTAATGCAGCTTCGTCACGAGCCACTTTTCCGCAAGGAAGAGGCGTTGCACGAGCGTGTCCTCACGCTCCATGTCCGGGAGCCATCGCACGGTATTCATAAGGAGGGGAACGAGGGTCGCCGCGATGTCATACGCGTCGAGGTGCCGGCGGAGCTGCCGGTACACCTCGACGAGCGCGAGCGTCATGAGCGTGTCATCGGTGATCCGCCCATCGCCCTTCTGGTAACGAGTCGGGCCGTGGCCGGCATCGACGTAGGGCGCGACGATGCCTGTCACTGGACCCCCGTAGCGCTTCAGGATCTGCTCGTTGGACCACCCCTCGGTCGCGCTCCCGAGCGCGTCGCCGACCGCCGCGCCGGAGAGACAACCGATGGCCTTGGATCGAAGCTCGTTCACAGTCGACCTTTCATGCGGCGAGTGCCGGCCGGAGACCGGATCATCCGGTCCCCGGCACAGTCACCGGACCCCGTGACTCTACTTGCCGCCGACCTTCGTCCAGCCCTCGGTCAGCTGTGTGCCGACGGTGGCAAGGTCGATCTTGTTCGCGAAGTACTGCTGGAACGCGGGTTGCGCGATCTGGCTTTTCCACTGCGGGTAGGCATCGAGCGTCTGGAACGGAGCGAGCCGGAGCGACGGTGTTGAGGCGACGTTCACATCCCAGCTGTTCTTGCCGCCGGTGATCGTGGTCACGGCTTTGCCCGCGGATGTGCTGACCGGGATGAGCCAGTCGCCGATGGCCACGCTCGCGAGGTTCTGCGACTGCATGTAGAAGGCGATGAATTGCATCGCCTCTTTGGGGTTCTTGCTTTGCGCCGCGATGGAGAGCGTCTGCGGGTTCGCGCTCTGCGCCTGGCTGTCGCCTTTGAGGAGCGGCAGCATCGCCCAGTCGAAGCCCGCGGGCGCCTGCTCGACCATCTGCTGGGCCACGTAGTTGCCACCGACGATCATCGCGTACTTCCCCGCGAAAAAGCCGGGAAGAATGTCCGGGCCGCTTTGCCCGAGCGTCGTCGGGGAGAGCGACTTGTCGGTGTACGCGAGGTCGTAGATGCGCTTCAGGACCTGCTGCTCGGCGGTCCCGAACTTGACGACGTTCTTTCCGCCCTCGTTGTAGAAGAAGTTGCCGTTGAAGTTGAGCGACATGCTCATGACCGTGGCGG
This sequence comes from Candidatus Limnocylindria bacterium, assembly GCA_036003765.1. Lineage (GTDB taxonomy): Bacteria > Chloroflexota > Limnocylindria > P2-11E > P2-11E > 3-1-20CM-2-70-9. Next base: position 3,573 of record DASYSC010000184.1, on the reverse strand, counting down.
CCGGGGACTTGAGGCCCCAGCCGACGCCGTAGCGATCGGTGGTCGTGAGCTGCTTGGCGACCTGCGCGAACTTGTCCCAGGTCCACGGGCTCGCCGCGGTCGGAAGCTCGACCTTCGCATCGGCGAGCATCTTCTTGTTCACGAAGACGCTGTAGGTCTGCAGGATCGTCGGAACGCCCGCGATCTTCTTGTTGAAGGTCACGGTGTCCCAGATGCCCTGCGGGATGTCCGCCTTCAGGTCGCCCGGTATCAGCGAACTGAGGTCGGCCAGGAAGCCCTGACCGGCGAAGCCGCCGATGTCAGCGGACTCGTCGTGGACGATGTCCGCAGCCGTGCCGCCCTGGAACGTCGTGAGGAGCTTGTCGTGCACCGAGTTCACGTCGACCGTCACGATCTTGACCGTGATGTTCGGATTCTTGGCGTTCCAGTCGGCCACGATCTTGTTGTGCGCGTCGACCGTCGCCTTCTGCCATGCGAAGCTCGCGAACTGCAGCGTGATCGGCGCGGCCACCGTCGCGGCGGCGCTGCCGGCCGGGCTCGCGCCCGTGCCGGGGCTGGTCGCGCCACAAGCGGCCGCGAGTGCTGCCACCACGAGCATCGCGATCGAGGCTCGGAATCGTTTGTTCATAGTTCGCCTTCTTTCTTCCCACACAGATCGATTTTCTGCCCGCGACGTCGTCAGCCCTTCACACCTCCCGTCAATAGACCTGAGCGCAGATGCCTCTGGATGAAGCTGAAGAACACAAGGCTTGGCAGGGTCGCGATGAAGGACGCGGCGGCCAGCGGTCCTAGACGGACGACCCCTTCGCTGCCGATGAACCGCGCGAGGGTTAGTGGGAGGGTGTGGAGCTCGGCACTCTGGAGGACCACCAGCGCGAAGAAGAACTCGTTCCAGGCCGAGATGAACGCGAAGAGCGCTGCCACCACGAGGCCTGGGGCGAGCAGCGGGAGCACGATGGTGCGAAGGATCCGTGCTCGGCCGGCACCGTCGATCGAGGCCGCCTCCTCGAGCTCGATCGGGATCGCCTTCACATAGCTCTGGAGCATCCACAGCGTGAACGGGAGGCTCCAGACGAGATACACCACCAGGAGGCCGGCGAGGCTGTCGAGCAGGTGCAGCGTCTTCAGGATGAGGAAGAGCGGAATGATGATCAGGATGAGCGGGAAGATCTGGCTCACGAGGATCCAGCTCATCGTGAACCGTCGCAGCACCGAGGCGTGACGAGCGAGTCCGTACGCCGCGGGGAGCGCAACCAGTACGGTGAGGAGCGCGCTCCCGAGCGAGAGCTGCAGGCTGTTCGTCGCGCTGCGCACGAGATCCTGCTCGCGGAAGGCCGTGAAGTAGTTGTCGATGGTCGGGTTGACCGGGATCAGCGATGGGATGAGGGCGACGAGCTCGCGCGGACCCTTGAACGACGTCGAGAGCATCCAGAGGAGCGGGAACGCGAGGAAGAACATCAACGCGAAGAGCGCGGTGTACTGCAGCGCCGTCGCGGCAGGTGACCTGCGATAGATCATTCGACGCCTCGCCGGCCCCGACGGAGGTAGACGTAGAGCAAGATCAGCACGACGATGACCATGACGTTGCCCATCGCCGCGGCGTATCCGAAGTGTCCGTACTTGAATCCCTCGTTGTAGGCGAAGAGGGCCGGCACCATCGTCTTCCCGCCTGGCCCGCCCTCCGTCAGGACATACACGAGGCCGAACGAGTTGAAGTTCCAGATGAAGTTGAGCGAGACGATCGCGTCGGTCACCGGGCGCAGCTGCGGCCAGGTGATGTGGGTGAAGCGCTGCCATGCGGTCGCCCCGTCGGAGGCCGCGGCCTCGTGGAGCTCCACCGGGATGCCCTTCAGGCCTGCAACGAGCGCCACGGTGGTCTGCGCCATGCCCGCCCAGGCGCCGACCACGATCACCGCGGGGAACGCGGTGTTGAAATCCGCCAGCCAGTTGAGCTCCCCGACCGGGATCCCGACGCCACGGAGAGACTGATTGAGGAGGCCGATGTCGGGCTGATAGACGAGCTTCCACATGATCGCGACGATCACCGGTGGCGTCGCCCACGGGACGAGCGCGAGGGTCCGGGCGAGCCAGAGGAAATGCAGGCGCTGCTCAAGGAGGAGCGCGAGCGAGAGCCCGAGCGCGTACTGCAGGAAGGTCGTCGTGACCGCCCAGATAATGCCGATCTGGAATGACTGCCAGAAGAGGTCGTTGCTTAGCAGTCGGATGTAGTTGTCGAAGAAGGTCGGAGCGAGATCGACGCTCAGGCCTGCCTTCGCGTCGGTGAAGCCCAGGTAGATCCCCTCCGCCAGCGGGAGCACGCTGAAGGCGATCACCGGAACGAGCGCGGGAAGCAAGAGCAGCATCGGGCTGTGCTGCACATGCCGCATCGAGACACGGGTCCGCTCCATGACGGCGGCGGTCAAGCGGACACCACGGGAGCGTCACCACTCGATTCGCGGACGACCAGGTGCGGGGGGACGGTGAGGTGCCGCAGGCCAAGCGTCGGGTCCTCGAGCCGGTCGAGGAGCAAGCCAGCAGCGATCCGCGCGCGCTCCGCTGAGCCAAGCGAGACGCTGCTGAGCGCAGGTGTGCTCATGCGCGCGAGCTCGGTGTCGTCCATCCCGACGACCGCTACGTCCTCAGGGACTCGTAGGTGCAGATCCGCGAGCGCACGCATCGCGCCGACGGCAATGAGGTCGTCCGCGCAAAAAAGCGCATCGGGGCGGGCGCGCGAAAGGAGCTGGCGCGCGGCCGCGTGTCCGGCTGCGTACGTGAACTCGCCGCCCACGGCTTCCAAGCGCTCGTCATATTCGAGGCCGGCTATCGCGAGCGCCGACCGATACCCTTCGTGACGCGCGGTGCCGGGGATGGTGCGCGGATCGCCATTCACGAACCCGATCGACCGCCGGCCGGCTTTGGCCAGATGCTCGATCGCAAGCCCGACGCCCCGCCGAGAATCCGCGCGCACCGAGTCCACGGGTTCACCCAATGGGAGGGAACCGATGATCACCACCGGCACTGACGCTGCCCGCAAGGACCGCAGGTGTTCGGGCGTGATACGGAGCGGGCTCAGGATCAGGCCATCGACGTATCGCCGACCGAGCCCCTCGATGAGATCAATCTCGTCCACGGGATCGGATCCAGTGGAGTGCAGGACGAGACGGAAACCAGCCGCCTTCGTCCGCTCCTCGATCGCACGCATCATCTCGACGTATACCGGGTTGGCGATGTCCGCCACCGCGAACGCGAGCTGCATCGTGCGACCTGCCTTGAGCGACCGGCCACGCGCATCAGGTACGTAGTCGAGCGCGGCCGTCGCGGCGCGAACGCGGCGCTTCATGCCGGGACTCGCCGGCAACCCGTTGAGAACACGCGAAACAGAAGCGATCGAGACGCCGGCACGCCTTGCGACGGTCACGACCGTTGGCCGCGGGACCGCCTTGCGGCGTGTAAACGTTTTCATTGCGGCTGGGCAACGCTACGCCGGGAGCCCGTGGGCGTCAACTTCGGCTTGAGGAAGACCAGGGCGCCGCCACGCGGCGACGTCCGTCGGTAGCGTAGCGGCGTGGTCGA
>DASYSC010000183.1:0-9534 GCA_036003765.1 Candidatus Limnocylindria bacterium | reverse complement strand
CTTCTCCGGAGCGCGCGTCAGAGGTGGGCTCGCGTCGGTGATCGGGCCGGCGTCGCGCGCGCGGCTTGGGGCTTCGCTTCGTACGCGCAGTTCGGGAGACGTGGCACGGTCGATCCGTCGCGTCTCGAGGAGGCGCACGCCTCCGTGCAGGAGGCGCTTGCCTTTCACCGCGAAGGGACCAATCGCTTCGATCTGGCGTGGAGCCTTCACGTGTCGGGGATGATCGACATCAAGCGCGGGGACTTCGCCGATGCGGGCGCCGCCTTCCGCGAGGCGGCGCGGATCTTCACAGAGGACAACGATCTCTCCGGCCTGGTGATCATCGCGAGTGATTGCGCGGAGCTCGCGGAGTGGCAGGGCGATCTCGAGCGGCATGCGACGCTCGTGGGATTCGCGTACGCGCTGGCCGAACGGGCCGGGACGGGTCTTCTGCGCGAGATCGCGAGGCGCGACGGGCGCGCGGATCCGGCCGATATCGCGCCGGAGTTCAGGCCCGCGCTGGAGCGTGGGCGAGCGATGGAGACCGCCGAGGGAGTCGCATATGCGCTCAACGACGCGGGAGTCCGCGCATGAGCCAATCAGCCCCCACCACAGCCACGGTCGGGACGAGCGAGCGCCGCCCGATCACTGTTCTCTTCGCTGACATCGCGGGGTCCACGGCCATCGCCGAGCGGATGGACCCGGAGGACTGGACCGCCATCGTGAGTCGAGCGTTCGCGCGGATGAACGCGACCGTCGAGCGGTACGACGGGACGATCGCGCGGCTCATGGGCGACGGCGTGCTCGCGTTCTTCGGCGCGCCGGTGGCGCACGAGGACGATCCGCTGCGTGCGGTGCGCTGTGGGCTCGACATGGCGCGCGCGGTCGACGAGCTCAGCGCCGAGCTGAACGCCAAGGAGCCGATCGAGTTGAAGATCCGCGTGGGCATCAACACCGGTCCCGTTGTGGTCGGCATCGTCGGCACGGAGTCCGCGAGCGAGTACACCGCGATGGGCGACGCCGTGAACGTCGCTGCGCGAATGCAGGCGCTGGCGCGGCCGGGCACCGTGCTCGTGAGCGGGGCCACCCACCGCTTTGTCGCGGCGCTCGTCGAGTCCGTCGACGTCGGCCCGCTTGATCTCAAAGGCAAGGCCAACGCCGTTCAGGCCTATGAGGTCACCGGGTTGAAGGCAGGAGCGACCGGACGCGGGCTCAGTGGCATCCATGCGCCGATGATCGGACGTGACGCTCAGCTCGGCCGACTTCGCGAACTGTATGCGATCGCAAGGGCCGGACAGGGCCGAGTCGCCGCGATCCTGGGCGAGCCCGGTATCGGAAAGAGCCGGCTGCTCTCCGAGTTCCGCGCGGAGGTCGAGCGAAGCGATGGGTCAGCGCGCTGGATCGAAGGCCGTTGTCTCTCCTACGGTCAGACACTGCCGTATCACCTGGTGCTCGACGTGGTCCGATCGATGATCGGTGTGAGCGGATCCGCAACCGAGCCGGAGGTGCGCGAGGCGCTCGAGAGGGTCCTGCGCGAGCTCTTGGGTGACAGCTGGGCAGAACCGTACGCGTATCTCGGTCACCTTCTCTCGATCGAGCTTGACCCCGAGATGCAGGCCCGTCTGGCGGCTCTCGACATCGAGGCCATCAAACGCTACGTCTCGTCACTTCTGCAGACGGTGCGCGCGATAAGCACGAGGGGTCCTGTCGTGCTGGTCTTCGAGGACCTCCACTGGGCCGACGGCGCGTCGGCCGATGCGCTGCTTTCGCTCTTGCCGCTCGCGGCGGACACGCCGATCCTCTCGATCATGAGTTCGCGCGCCGACCGCGATGCCGTGGGCTGGCGGCTCGTTTCCGGCGCCCGTGACCTGTTTGGCGATGCGCTGACCGAGATCCGCCTGGACCCGCTCTCCAGCGATCAGACCCGTACCCTCGTCGCAAATCTCCTGGAGATCGAATCGCTTCCGAGCGAGACGCGCGACCACATCCTCGCCAAGGCCGAGGGCAACCCCTTCTTTGTCGAGGAGGTGATACGGATGCTCATCGAGCGCGGCGCGATCCAACGCTCAGGCAACCGTTGGATCGCGACCGCGAGTGTCGCGGGGGTCGAGATCCCCGACACCCTTCAAGGGCTTCTGCTCGAGCGCATCGACCGTCTGCCGAAGGAGAGCAGACGAACGCTGCGCGTCGCCTCAGTGATCGGGAGGCAATTCGGTGTGACCATCCTCGAGCGCCTCCTCGAGGCACGAACGACATGAGCACGAAAGCCGAGCTCGGAACACTCGAGGCGAGTGGCCTGATCCAGGTCGCCGCGGTGCAGCCTGAGCTCGAGTACCTCTTCCGGCACGCGCTCGTTCAGGACGCGGCGTACAGCTCACTGCTCAAACAGGACCGCCGCTCGCTCCACAAGCTCGCGGCGGAGACGCTCCTGTCGCTGTACCCCGAACGGCATCGCGAGCTCGCCGCGGTCATCGCGATGCACTTCGAGCAGGCGGGCGATCGCGGAAACGCGGCCGAGCATCTCATCGTGGCCGGAGAGCACGCGCTCGAGCGGTTCGCCCAACGCGAGGCGGTTTCCTTCTTCGCCCGTTCGGCAGAGCTCCTACCCGTGGACGATCCTCGCGTCGACCTACGAATGCGCGCCGCGATCGGCAGCGCGAAAGCCGGTTGGACCTTCGCCGGCTTGAGCGGAGCGACCGAGCAGCTCGAGCGTGCTGTCGCGATCGCCGGCGACCGCGCCGACCGCAAGCTGGTCGGCGAAGCTTATTTCTGGGTCGCGTTCCTCCGGCGGATGAGCGGAGAGTCTCCTGAATCGAGTCCTCAGCTCAAGCATGCGGTCGAGCAGGCTGAAGCGATCGGCGAAGAACTGGGGGATCCAAGCGCGCACGCGATCCCCAAAGCGTTCATGGGCGTAGGCGTGATGTTCAACGGCGAACTGCGCCAGGGTGCCCAGCAGCTCAGCGAAGCGCTCGATGAGCTCGAAGGGAGGGCCGACCCGCTCACGACGGCGGTGCTCTCGGGGTTTCTCGCGATCACCTATGCCCGCTTGGGTGAGTTCGCGGCCGCCGAACGGGCGCTCAGCCGCGCCGAGCGATACGCCGCCCAGGGCGATGAGATCGCGCGACTCGATTCGCTCATCGCGCGGACCGCGATTCACCTGGAGCGCGGCGACATCGACGAGGGATCGGCTCTCGCAGCGCAGTGTGCCGAGACGTCCGAGGTGCTCGGCGCCGTTTCGTGCGCGGTCGCCGCGAACGTCTTCCTCGGGCAAGGCCGACTCATCCAAGAAGACGCGCTCGGTGCCAAGGGGCCGCTCGAGCGCGGCCTCGAGCTTTCGCTCGTCACGTACATGGCGCCCATGCGGACACTCGCGAAAGGCATGCTCGGTTCGGTCAGAGCGCGCCTCGGTGACATACCGGCCGGCGACGCCGGCTGGAACGATGCGCTGGCGGCGGCACATGCCGGAGGCGATCGCTTCGGCGAGGCAGTGACGCTCTGGGGCCGCGCTCGAACGCACGTCCGGCAGTCAACACCGGACTGGGCCGCCGCCCTCACCGACCTCGACGCTGCGGTCGTGCTCTTCGAAGTCATGGACGCGCGTCCTTCTGTGGCGCGAGCGCTCCGCGACCGGGCGCAGGTGCTCCGTGCGCTCGGCCACACCTCCGAAGGCGACGACGCCGAGCGCCGGTCACGCGAACTCGCGAATCAGATCGGCCTGAAGGACTTCAAGTGAGCTCGCTCGCCAGGGTGGCTCGCGCGGCCGTCCGCGTCAGCACAACACCGATCGTGGCCGCGACCGGCAGCGCGAGCGCCGCTGTCACGATGAACGGCAGGAGCGGGTCCGCCTCGTAGAGGAACCCGGCGACCGTTCCACCGCTACCGAATCCGATCGCGAATGCGACCTGGTACGTCGCATAGCCGAGCGCGGCCCGCGCCGGCGGGATGATGCGCTCCACTGCGGCCGCGAGCACCGGGTTCGGCGCCTGCGTGGCGCCTAGGAGAAGCGCGGCCACGGCGATGATCGGCTCGTTCCGACCGGAGAAGGCGACGAGCAACGCGGCCGAGGTCAGCACGCAGGCGGCGGCGATGAGCGCCGTCACCGTGCCAAGAGCGTCCGCGAGCCGGCCCATCGCCACCGCGAGGAGCGTCGCGCCAAGCGAGATGAGCCCGAGGTAGAAGCCGATGCGCTCGAGCGGCACAGCCGCGATGTCGCGCAAGTAGACGGGTAGGAGCGCGAGCGAGAGGATCGAGAGGGCCGCGCCGAACGGCGCCACAGCGAGCAATGTCCAGAACGAGCGCGGCGGACGGAACGCACCGCGTTCGGGTATGGGCGGGGTCGCGCGCAGTCCGAGGATCAGCGCCGTTGAGACCGTGAGGAGGACCGCCGCCGCGGCAACGGCGGCGCGCAGACCGAACGTGGCGGCGATCGGTCCGGCGAGAGGTGAGCCGGCTATGTTCCCCGCGAAGTACGCACCGAGGAGCAGCCCCATCGCGCCGCCGAGCTTCGCGCGCGGCACGGTGGCCGCGATCAGGGCGAACATGACCGGGAGCGATGCGGAGCCGGACCAGTAGAGCGCGGATCCGAGGAACGCACCGTGCCAGTCGCCAAGCGGAACGAACGACCAGACGCCGAGCGTCGAGGCGACATAGGCGGCGAGGAGAACAGCCTTTCGCCCGACCCGGTCCGCCAAGTAGCCGGCGGGGAGAAAGCAAAGGACGGCGACTAGGTTCCCGGCGCCGAATACCAACCCGATCTCTTGCGGCCGTGCGCCGAGGTCCGTTAGGTAGAGCGGCCATACCGCTGAGAGCAGACCGAACCCGAGTCCCCACAGGAGCTCCGCGCCCACGAGGAACCAGAGGTCGCGAGGGAGTCTGGTCAGCGGCCTTTCACGATGCCGCGAGCGCGGCGCTCCTCGAACTCCGCGCGCGCTTTGGGCAGTACCTCTGGATCGGCCAAGACGTCGATTGCCGTGAGCGCCAGCGCCTTCGCCGCGACGAGGGCGTTCTCGTGCGCCTCCAGAGAGACCACGGCCTCGCGGAACGCGGTCGAATGGCCGGGGATCGACTCCTGAGAGATCGCGATGTACGGATGGATCGCCGGGAGGACTTGCATGACGTTGCCCATGTCGGTCGAGCCCACGCGCTCGTCATCGCGTGCTTCGAAGATCTGGATGCCCTGCGCGCGCATGTGATGCGCCCAGCGATCGGCGATCGGGGTCGAGAAGACCATGTTCTCGTAGCCGGCGTTCTCGTTGACCGTGACCGTGAGCTGCGTACCGGTCGCGAGTGCGGCGCCCTCGGCGCACGCGATGAATCTGCGGAGGACTTCCTGCTGGTAGCGGCGGTCGAGGGCGCGGATGGAGAACCGCGCTGCCGCGTAGTCGGGGATGACGTTGGCGGCGCTCCCGCCCGAGGTGATGATCCCGTGAACGCGCGCATCGGGACGCAGCTGCTGGCGCATCGCGTTGACGTTGTTGAAGAGCTGCAGGACCCCATCGAGCGCGTTGATGCCGAGGTCGGGCTGCGACGCGGCGTGCGCGGCCCTGCCCCTGAATTCGATCATCACGCGGTTCGACGCGAGCGAGTGGCGTCCGGCGAGGGATCGGCCGGAAGTGGGGTGGATCATCATCGCGGCATCCACGTCGTCGAACCCGCCGGCCCGGATGAGCGCGACCTTCCCGCCGCCGCCCTCTTCCGCGGGCGTGCCGATCGCGGCGAGCTTCCCGGGGAGCTTGTCCATCACCGACCCGACCCCGACCGAAGCCGCGACGCCGATCATGGCGATGAGGTTGTGGCCGCAGGCGTGCCCGATCTCGGCGAGCGCGTCGTACTCCTGGAGGATCGCGACCGTCGGTCCGGGCGCGCGGCCCTTCGCCTCGCCGCGATAGCTCGTCTCGATCCCGCGGTAGCCGCGCTCCACGCTGAAACCCGCGCCCTCGAGGAACTCGGTGATCCGAAGAGCGGCCTCGCGCTCCTCGTACGCGAGCTCGGGCTTGGCGTGGATCGCGCGTGACAGCGCGAATAGCGCGTCGCGCCGCTCGTCGATCGCCTTGATCGCGCGCTGGCCGAGCGCCTTGGGATCGCTCAAGCCTGATGTCCCGCGATAAGCGCGAGGATCACGCGGTCGAGCGTGCGGTCAGCCGCTTCGAAAAGGAGCGACGCCTGCTCCGATGCGAGGGTGCGCCGGCGCGCGACGTTCGCGATCTCGGACATGAAGCGCGCGCGGAAGAAGAGGAACGCCTGCGTCGCCTCGCCGAGCGACAGTCCGCGCCGCTTCGCTTCGACGCCGTACTCGCGCCCTAGGCTCTCCGCCTGCGCGATGAGCTGCTCGCGGCCGACGGCACGCGTCGTGTCGAGACCGCCGAGGAGCAGCTCGCTCATGCGGACACCGCGCTCGCGGAACCAGCGGAGCGAATCCTCATCGAAACGCGTGTACCAGTCCTGCGTCGCGAGGTCCACGCGCACGCGCCGACGGAACTCGGCCGCGATGCGATCCGGCGGCTCGCCGAGCGCGGTGAGCGATTGGCGTCGAGCCTGTCGGGGACGGGGGAGCATCGCGTCGATCGACGCGCGGAGGAATCGCCGATGCCCGCCCGGCGTGGTGAAGACTTCGATTTTCCCCGCGTCCGCCCAGCGGCGGAGCGTGTCGGGGTCGACGCCGAGGATCCGGCTCGCCTCCCCCAGCGTCAGCCAGTCACCGCGCTCCAGTGTCGTTGTTTTGGAGATACCGCAAATCTAGGCGAATCTCAGACCGTTCGCACAGGGCGGTTTGCCGGTTTCGGTGGCCACAGCCGGAGGCACGCCATACCCGCCGGTTGGTCGATGTATATCGCGATGTATACTACGAGCCGTGGCACGCATGATCCGGAAGCAGGTGTACATCGAGCAGCGCCAGGAGCGACTGCTCAAGCGGCGCGCCCGTGAGCTGCACGTGACCGAGGCCGAGCTCATCCGCCGTGGCATCGATCAAATCGGGCGTCTCCCACCGCTCTTTCCCAACCGTGAAGAGTCGTGGCGCGCGGCGAAGCTCCTCATCGGCCAACGAATGAAGATGCGCGTCGCGCAGACCGGGCGCACCTGGCGACGAGAGGACCTCTATGAACAACGGCTCGGGCCTGCTCCTTCTCGACACTAACGTCCTCGTGTACGCGCACGACCCGCGCGATCGGCGCAAGCAGGCGATCGCCGTCGATCTTCTCGATCGATGCATCGCCGCAGAGCGAGCTGCGCTGAGTGCTCAGAATTTGAGCGAGTTCTACGTGGTCGTCACCCAGCGGCTACCGGACCGCATCCGGCCCCAGGCAGCGATCCAGCAAATCGAACGCCTAGCCGCGGCATGCCGAGTCCTCGATGTGACCACCCCGCTCGTGCTCGAGGGGTGTCGAGGCTCCGAGGCGCACGGCATTTCCCTATGGGATGCGCTCGTCTGGGCGGCCGCGAAGCTCGCCCAGATCCGATACGTGTTGACCGAGGACGCGCAGCACGGGCGGTCCATCGAGGGCGTCATGTTCCTTGATCCCTTCGGCACGGAATTCAACGCGGAGACTCTCGCGCTCGGCGGTTGATCCGCCGCCTCAGGCCGAGATCGCCGTGCTTCGGGAAGGCGTATAAGGGCCCGGTCCACGAAGGGGAGGTGGAACGTGCCTGTCCGCAACGCGCTCGCGCTCGTCCTTGCGCTCTCGCTCTCCGCCTGCGCACCAAAGACGGTCCCGGCCGAGAGTGCCGCGCCGGGCTCGCCGGCGGCCGCCACGGCGAGCGCGGCGCCATCGACCAACGCGTACACGCTCACCCTCGATCAGCTCCGCGCGCAGTCACAGGTCCAGAACTTCGAGATCCTCGGCCACAGCTACTTCCAGGGGCCGCATCTTGCGTCCGGCTCGTTCGGCGCCGGCATCAACACGCCCCGCGTGTACAAGGGCATCGCCTACCTCGCGGGCTACCCCCCGACGATGTTCGGCGTGATCATCGCCGACGTCCGCGACCCCGCGAACATGAAGATGCTCTCGTTCATCCCGAACAACGCCGGCACACGGACCGCATATCTGCGGCTCAACACACAGAAGATGATCCTCGTCATCGGGTACGACGCGAATGCGGCCAACCCGATCCAGGTTCCCGCCGGCCAGTCGGTGAAAGGCGGGTGGGTCTTTTACGACGTGAAGGATCCCGCGAAGCCGACCAAGCTCGGCGAGTTCCTCGCCCCCGGCGCGGCGACGCACGGCTTCGAGATCGACGACCGGTACGTCTATGGCTGCGCCTCGACGACGCAGACGAGGAAGCCCGTCGGCACCGCGCAGTCGCTGACCGTGGTCGACTACGCCGACCCGTCGAATCCGACACAGGCCTCGATCTTTCATATCCAGGGCCAGTTCGAGGGGGAGAGCTATGCCGGCGACGATCTGAAGAACCCCGACGGCACGAACCAGATCATCCAGTGCCATGAGGTGAACAAGGACGGCAACCGCCTCTGGGTTGCGTGGCGCGACGCGGGGATCCTCCTCCTCGACGCGAGCGACCCCAAGAACCTGAAGCAGGTCGGCCGCTTCGACTACGTGCCGCCGTACAACGGCGGATCGCTGGGTGCCGCGCACACCGCGGCGTTCGTGCCCCACACGACCCCGAACGCGACGCTCCTGCTGACGAACGACGAGATCTTCGCCTGTCCGGCCGGCCTCGATCGCATCGTCGACGTCAGTGACCCGACACACATGACCGTGCTCTCGACGATCCGCATCCCCGAGGTCGACGACAAGTACGACGCCGCTTCGGGCAAGTTTGTGTGCCCGCCCGGCCAGCAGTCCGCGCACCAGCCGTACTTCCCGCCTTACGGGAATGGCAGCCTCGTGTTCCAGGCCTGGTACGGCCAGGGCATGCGCGCGTGGGACATCTCGAACCCGTACCAGCCGAAGGAGGTCGGGCGCTTCATCTCACCGCAGTACCTGCGCGCGCCGACACCCAACACCTCGCCGTACTCGGACTCGGCGCTGGACCGTCACACCCGCGAGGTGTTCGTCGACCCGGACACCAACCTCGTCTACGTCACCGACGGTAACGGCGGGGGACTTACGGTCCTTCGCTACACCGGTCCGATCCCGGAGCGGGCGCCGATCCCCGGCGTGCGCTAGGAAAAGAGCGAGGCGGCCCGCGACGAGCGGGCCGCCTCGGCGCTCTTGCCGGATCGGCTACTGGTGATAGACGCCGATCCCCTTATTGCGAAGGGGAATGAAGATGTTGTCGTTGATCGGGTTCGCCGCGACCGAGTACGAGTTCGGGCCCGTGGGCACGTTCTGGATCCAGGTGTCGGTCTTCGCATCGATGACCCCAAGCACCGCACCCCCCGGCTGTCCGCGCGCGGCGAGGTAGTAGTGCTTGTCCCCGGGGTTGTACCAGACCTCGTCGGAGCCGCCGACCTGCGTGATGATTGCGACGATCGAACCGGTCCGCGCATCCATCACCTGCGTCTGCGCCGGGGCGCCCGCGGCGATCGCGTCCGCGCTGCATCCGAGCAGCAGATGCTGCTTCGGGCCAAGCGCGAGGCCGGCCGGCTGGCAGTTC
>DASYSC010000182.1:0-17022 GCA_036003765.1 Candidatus Limnocylindria bacterium | reverse complement strand
CGGACCAACTCGACCGGTACATCGTCTCGCAGCGCGACCGCTTCACCGCTGAGCTGCGCGAGCTCTGCGCCATCCCGTGCGAGGCCTCCGATAAGAAGGCGCTGGACGCGGCGGCCCGGTGGTGCCGCGACCGCCTGCGGGCCGCCGGGTTCGCCGACGCGCGCGAGCTGCGCATCGACCGCGCGCCGGCGCTCGTCGTCGGAGAGACGGGCTCCGGCGCCCGCACACTCATCGGCGTCCAGCATTACGACGTGCAGCCGGCCGTACCGCTCGAGCTCTGGGAGACGCCTCCTTACGAGCCGGCGATCCGCGACGGCGGGATGTACGCGCGCGGCGTCGACGACAACAAGGGGCATCTCCTGCTTCGCATCCAGGCGATCGAGGCGCATCGCGCGGTGTACGGCGAGCTGCCGATCCGCGTCCGGTTCCTCATCGAAGGCGAGGAGGAATCCGGCAGCCCGAACCTCGCCGCGCTCCTCGCGCTCGAGCCCGATCTCACGAAGGGCGACGGCGCGCTGAAAGAGGGCGGCGCGATCGATAGCCAGGGCCGCCCGCTGCTGTCGCTCGGCGGCAAGGGGATCCTCTACTGCCACTTCCGCGTTCGGACCATGTCGCGAGACGCGCACTCCGGCGGAGCGACGCACTATCCGAACGCCGCGATGCGGCTCGCGCACGCGTTCGCGTCGCTCATGGACGCGAAGGGCAGAGTGCTGATCGAGGGCTTCTACGACGACGTGCGAAAGCCGACAGCGGCCGAGCGCGAGATGCTCGAGCGGATGCCGTTCGACGCCCAGGCGACGAAGGACGTGGTCGGGATCGACCGCTTCGCGTTCGGCCGCACCGACGACGAGGCGAAGCGCGCGTCGGTGTTCGAGCCGACATGCAACGTGTGCGGGATAGAGGCCGGGTACAACGGGCCTGGCTCCAAGACGGTCATCCCCCGTGAGGCGACCGGCAAGATCGACTTCCGCCTCGTGCCCGACCAGGACCCCGACAAGATCGCGATGGTCCTTCGCGCGCACCTCGATCGCGGTGGATTCGGCGACGTGGAGTTCAGCGCCGAGGAGGGCGAGCACCCGTACCGCGGTCCGGCCGACGCGCCCCTGGTGCGGGCCGTCGCGGTGGTAGCGGAGGAGGCGTTCGGAAAGCCGGCGGCGCTCATCCCTTCGAGCGGTGGCACCTCGCCGATGTGGGTCGTCTGCAACGCGCGCCGGATGGCCAACGTCACGCTCGGGATGGGACATCCCGGCGCGGGCGCGCACGCGCCGAACGAGCACATCCTCCTCGAGAACTATTGGCGCGCGCTGCGCGCGACCGCTCGGCTCTATTCGAGCTTCGCATCGCAGCAGTGAGGTCCGCGGTCGGGCTGGCTCCCTCGCCCGAGCGGTAGTCTCTCGACATGACCGCGGTGCCGGTCGCGAGCAAGCAGGTGGGGGTCGGCTGGAACCCGCGACGCTACTTCGGCGGGATGTGGCGGCATCCCATCGCCCGGGCGGTCCTGAAGGCGGCGCTGACCATCTGGGTGACCACGACGATCACCTTCTTCCTCATCCGGCTCATGCCGGGAAGCCCCGTCGAGCTCAAGATCGACGAGCTGGTCCAGTCGTCCAGTGGCTCCATCAGCTACGAGGACGCGCGGGCCATCGCCTCGAGCCTCTTCGCGATCGACCTGAACGCGCCGCTCCACGAGCAGTACCTCTCGTTCATGTGGAGCCTCCTCCACCTCGACGTCGGCAAGTCATTCCTCTCATCCGGGACGAGCGTCACCTCGATCATCCTCGCCGTGCTCCCGTGGACCCTCTTCTCGGTCGGCACGGGACTACTCCTGAGCTTCATCGTCGGGATCGGACTCGGGCTGATGGCGGCGTATCGCCGGAACTCGCTCCTCGACCGCGTGGTATCGACGGGCGGCTCCCTGGTGAGCTCGGTCCCGAACTACCTCATCGCGATCATGCTCATCCTGTTCCTTGGCGTTCAGGCCCGCCTTGTCAACTTCACGGCGATGCGCGGCGCGTACAGCGGCGGGATGCAGCCGGGCCTCTATCCGGCATTCATCGGCGACATCCTCTTCCACGCGGCGATGCCGATCACCATCTACTTCCTGACGCAGCTCGGCCTTTGGATCCTCTCCATGCGGAGCGCGACGCTTTCCGCTCTCGAAGAGGACTACGTCACCGCCGCGCGCGCTCGCGGCCTGTCCGACGGGCGAATCCGCACGGCGTACGTCGGCCGCAACGCCGTCTTGCCGCTGGTGGCGCAGCTCGCGATCAGCGTCGGCTTCATCGTCGGCGGCGCGGCGATCATCGAGCAGATCTTCGCGTACCAGGGCGTCGGCCTCCGCCTGCTGGACTCGGTTAGGCAGCGCGACTATCCGGTGATCCAGGGGATCGTCCTCTTGACCACGATCTCGGTGGTCATTGCCAACCTTGCCGCGGACCTCCTCTATTCGAAGCTCGACCCCCGGATCGGCAGAGCCGGAGGCGCCGGCGGATGACGACCGCGATTCTCGCCCGTCCCACCTTCGGCCAGCGTCTCGCCGGCCCAGTGCTCGCCGCGGCCGAATTCCTGCGGCTGCTGTCCAGACGGCCGGTGGGTCTCGCCGGCTTCATCGGGATCGTCTTCTTCCTCCTGCTCGCGTTCGTGGCGCCTCTTTTCGTGCCGTTCCAGAACGAGCCCAGCCTGGTCGATATCTACCTGACGCCCTCGCTGGCACATCCGCTGGGCACCGATTTCCAGGGCAAGGATGTGCTCAACCAGATCGTCTTCGGCGGCCGCGACATCCTGACGGTGGCGATCATCGCCGCGTTCCTCTCCACGGTCATCGCGATCACCTTCGGGTCGATCGCGGCGGTGGTCGGCGGAAGGCTCGACACCGTCATCGTGGCGATCACCGACATCACCCTGACGATCCCGAAGCTCATCCTGCTGATCGCGATCGCCGCGATCCTTCGGCCGACGAGCTTCGTATTCCTCGCGGTGATCCTCGCGCTCCTCCAGTGGTCGAGCCTCCTGCGCCAGGTGCGGTCGCAGGTACTCTCGCTCAAGGAGCGCGACTACGTGGAAGCTGCGCGCTCCCTCGACCTCGGGCTCTTCCACATCGTGTTCCGCGAGATCCTGCCGACGATGCGCAGCTACATCGTCATCCACTTCATCCTGGCGATGACCGAGGCGATGTACGCGCAGGTCGGGATCATCCTCCTCGGCCTCGTCCCGATCTCCGGATCGAACTGGGGCATCATGCTGTACTTCGCGCAGGGTCAGGGCGCGCTGTTCTACCGGGACAGCCTCTGGTACATCCTGAGCCCGATCCTTGCGATCTCACTGGTCCAGCTGTCGCTTGCGACCTTCGCGTCGGCGCTGGAGGACATCTTCAACCCGCGCCTTCGCGGAGCGTAGGACCATGCCGGTCCTCTCCGTCCGAAGCCTCTCCATCGACTACCTGACGCGCCGCGGGCCGGTGCATGCAGTCCGTGACGTTTCGTTCGAGCTCGAGAAGAGCGAGACGCTCGCGATCATCGGCGAGAGCGGCTCTGGCAAGACGACTCTCGCCGTGGGACTCATCCGGCTCTCGCCGCGCGGGACGAAGGTGACCAGCGGCGAGATCCTGTACACGAAGGACGGGATCACGAACGACATCCGGAAGATCGACGACGACGACCTTCGCGAATACCGCTGGGCCGAGTGCGCGATGGTCTTCCAGGCGGCGCTCAACTCCTTCAATCCGGTCATCACCATCTGGGAGCAGTTCCTCGACACCGCGCGAGCGCACGGAATCAACGATCGCCACCGGATCCGCGAGCGCGCGGCCGAGCTGCTTGACCTGGTGCATCTCGACGCCCGCCGCGTGCTGCCCGCGTTCCCGCACGAGCTCTCGGGAGGCATGAAGCAGCGCGTGCTCATCGCGCTCGCGCTGATGCTCGAGCCGCAGCTGGTGATCCTGGACGAGCCCACGACCGCGCTCGACATCCTGACCCAGCGCTCGATCATCGATCTGCTCCGTCAGCTCAGGCAGCGGCTCGGGTTCTCGATGATCTTCATCTCGCACGACCTCTCGATCGCCGCCGAACTGGCCGACCGGATGATCACGATGTACGCCGGCCGGGTCGTCGAGCGCGCGAGCGTCGAGGACATGTTCTACCGGCCGCGTCACCCCTATTCGGTCGCCCTGCTTCGCGCCGTGCCGCGCGTCACCGGCGCGCTGGGCAGCGTCGCGTCCATCCCCGGCTCTCCACCCGACCTGATCCGCCTCGCGAAGGGCTGCACCTACGCGCCACGCTGTCCGTATGCGATCGAGGCCTGCCGCGAGGCCGATCCCCCGCTCCTGGCGGTCGACACCCCGCAGCACGAGGCCGCGTGCATCCGGTGGCAGCACGTCGCGGAAGTGCTCGGGTCGAACGCCGAGATCCCGGTGGCGGAGAAGCTCGCGTGACCGCGCTCATCGAGCTCGACCGCATCAGCCGGACGTTCCACACACCGGACGGCCCGATCACCGCCGTCGACGCGGTCTCGCTCGCGCTCGAGGCCGGCGAGGCGATGTGCCTCGTCGGGGAGAGTGGCTGTGGCAAGACCACCACCGGGCGGCTCCTGGCGGGCCTCCTTCGACCCACCGGTGGCCGGCTTCTCTACGAGGGCAAGGACGTCTGGCAGACGAAGGGCGCCGACCTGGCACGCTTCCGCAAGGCTGTGCAGCTCGTTCATCAGGATCCCTACGCGTCGCTCAACCCGACGCGCACCGTATTTCAGACGCTCTCGGCCCCGCTTTTCCGCCACAAGAAGGCCCGCACGGGAAGGCAGGCGCTCGCGTCGGTGAACGAGCTCCTGCAGCGCGTCGACCTGACGCCACCCGAGAACTTCGTGGCCAAGTACCCACATCAGCTCTCGGGTGGCCAGCGCCAGCGCGTCGCCATCGCGCGCGCGCTGACGGTGGACCCGAAGGTGATCGTCGCGGACGAGGCCGTCTCCATGGTCGACGTGTCGATCCGGATCAGCCTTCTCAACCTGCTGCTGGCGCTGGGCCGCGAGTTCGGGGTGACGATCGTCCTCATCACGCACGACCTCGCGGTCGCGCGGTACTTCGCCCGCGAGGGTCGCATCGGCGTCATGTATCTCGGTCGCGTGGTGGAGCTCGCCGACACCGAGTCGCTCGTCTCCGACCCAGCGCATCCGTACTCGGCCGCCCTTATCGCGGCGATCCCCGAGGCCGACCCGGACATCACCCGGACCAAGAAACGCGTCGAGCTGCGGAGCGCGGAGATCCCGAGCCTGCTCGCCCTTCCGCCGGGCTGCACGTTCCATCCGCGCTGTCCGCTGTTCGAGGCGGGTCTGTGCGATGTGAAGATCCCGGAGCTGCTGCCCATTCCTGGGACACGCGAGGTCGCCTGCCACGTCGCCGTGCGCGAGCGAACGAGCGAGCGAGCGGCCGCGACGGCCTAGATGGACCCAGTCCTCCTTCGCGGCGCGTTCCGTGTCGGCTTTGTGATCCTGTTCCTCGCGCTGCTGGTACTTCCCTTTGAGGACCGCTCGTCGCCCGAGTTCGTCGCCGCGGTGCTCGCCGTCATCGTGGGCCTACTGTTCGTCGGGATCGTCACGGTCCTCGCGCGATCGACTCTGCCGCCACCGCCACGCTCGTCAGCGCGAAACTCAGTCGACAAAGCGACCGCGAAGGGCTACTACGTAGCGAAAAGCGAAAAAGCAGGAGGGTCGGGCACCGCAGAGCGGGGCACGACCACCTCCAACGAATCAGATTCGTATTCGGGAGGGGTTCGATGACCGACGCGATTAGGTATTCCGTCACACGACGTCGCTTCCTTCGAGACGCGACGCTCACGAGCCTCGGCCTCATCGCCGCGGCGTGCGCGCCCACACCCGGCACACCAGGCGGTGGCGGCGGTACGGGGGCGAAGGGCGGCGAGTTCCATGGCGGTTGGCCGTACAAACTACCGCCCGAATTCCACTACAACTACTTCGCCACGAACTCGATGCTCGGCGACGCCATCTACCGGGATCTCTTCATCCCGGCGCTCGGCGTGTTCCGCTGGGCCGACAACAAGTGGGACTACTGGCTCGCGCAATCGGCCTCGCTGAGCGGCGACACCTATGAGTTGAAGCTCCGGTCGGGCCTCAAGTGGGATGACGGGAAAGCGTTCACGTCCAAGGACGTCGCGACGACCTACTGGGTCGGCCGTCTCGCCAGCTACGCGATCTGGAACTTCATCGACAAGATCGAGACGCCGGACGATCTCACCGTGCGCTTCCACTACAGCAAGCCGACCAGCCTTGGCGAGCGGCTGATCCTTAGAAATCAGATCAAGCCGGACTCCGTCTACGGGCCTCTTGCCAAGAAGGCGCAGGACTTCTACGGCGGCGGCGGGACGAATTCCACCGATGCCGGCAAGGCCCTGATCAAGGAGATGAACGACTTCCGTCCGAGTGGTCCGCCATCCGTCGGCCCCTACAAGATCGACGTCGCGTCGCTGACCGCGGCTCAGATGAGCCTCGTTCGCAACCCCGGTGGGCTCTTCGCCGACAAGGTGAACTTCGACAAGGTGGTCATCTACCAGGGCGAGACCGCCGAGATCACCCCGATCGTGCTCAACGGGGACGTCGACTATGCGACCCACGGCTTCCCGCTCGCGGCGGACAAGGCGTTCCAGGACAAAGGCTACCGGATCATCCGCGGGCCGATCTTCACCGGTCCCGCGCTGTACTTCCATTGGGAGAACGCACCGCAGTTCCAGGACAAGCGCCTGCGGCAGGCTGTGGCAATGGCCTTCAACCGTGAGGAGGCCGGCAAGATCTTCTATGGATCCTCGGCCAGGGCGCCGAAGTACATGGCCGGCTTCTCCGACGGTCTCGTGGCGAACTGGGTGAACTCCGGCGACCAGTCCAAGCTCAACTCGTACGCCTTCGACACCGCGAAGGCCGACGCCCTCATGAAGGACGCCGGCTACGCGAAGGTCGACGGTGTCTGGGCGAAGGACGGGAAGAAGCTCGAGTTCGAGTTCTACTTCCCAAGCGACTTCCAGGACTGGGCGGCGGCCGCCACCTACGCCAACGACGCGCTCAACAAGTGGGGACTCAAGCTGACCCCGCGCGGTGCGATCCGCTCGACGCAGCTTCCGGACACGAACAACGGCAAGTTCCAGATCGCGATGAACCCCTGGGGCATCGGGAACTCGCACCCGCAGCCGTCGCTGGTGCGGCCGTTCCGCGAGTTCAACAAGGACTTGTCGGCGGGGGGTATGAAGTACCCGCTCACGCAGCAGTACTCCGGCGGGACGATCAACTTCGACACGGTCCTTGACGACGCCATCGCCGGCTTCGACATCGCCAAGCAGAAGGATCCGGTCACCAAGCTCGCTGTCGCCTTCAACGAGCTCTTGCCGTGCATTCCGATCTACGAGCGTCTCAACAACAACCCGGTCAACGACAAGGCCCGCGTTTCGGGGTGGCCCGCCGATGGCGACAAGATCTACACGCAGGGTGCGGCGGACAACTTCGCGGTCATGCTGATCCTGGACGGCACGCTTCACAAGATCTGATCGCAGCTTGACGAACGACGACGGCGACCTCGCGGAATTTCCCGAGGTCGCCGTCGTGCTTGGCGGCGGCATGTCTCCGTCCGGCGCACCTTCTCCATCAACCACGGCTCGTGCCCACGCGGCCGCCCAGCTCGCGCATCATCGGCCCAGCCTCGCGGTGATCGCCTCGGGCAGCCACGGCGAAGGGCCCGCGCCGGCAAAGAGCGAAGCCTCGGTGATCGCGGACCTGATCGCCGGCGCGGGCGTGCCACGAGACCGGATCTTCGTCGAGGAGCGCTCGCGAGACACCATCGGCAACGGCGTCGAGGTCGCGACGCGCTACCTCTCGAAGATCGAGCCACGTCCGCTTTATCTGGTGACCTCGCCCTTCCACCTCGAGCGCGCCCTCGTCGTGTTCCGCAACGTGCTGGGCTTCGCCTGGCAGGTGCAGGCCGTCGCGGCCGAGCAGACCGACGACGACCTCGCGCGCGCGAACTCCGAGACGACGTTCCTGCAGGAGACGTTCGCGTTCTTCGAGGGGATCCGGCCCGGCGACTTTCCGGCTGTCGAGAAGAGGTATCGCGCAAGGCAGGTCCGATAGAGAGGGGCGACATCCTTTTCGTCGGAGGAAGCCCCGTGCCTTCTGCGCTCGTGCTCGCGGTCACCGCGGAGAATGCCGAATCCCTCCTCTCGGGCGAACGTGACCAGGATCACCGGCGGATCCCGCCCAAGAAGCTGCCCGCGCGCGCCTACCTCGCGGTCGTCGGCACGGGTTCGATCGTGGGCGAGTGCCGCCTCGACGCCGCCGAACGGCACACCGCGAAAGGCTGGGCGCTCGCGGTCAGCCAGCCGCGCCGCTACCGCAAACCCCGACCGATCGCGGATTTTGGCCTCGAGCGGATCCCGCGCTCCTTTAGATACGTGGAGCGTTGAAGAACTACTTGGCGGGCCGCCAGGTGAAGGTCACGGCTATCTCCCCCCGGTAGCTCGATGGCGACGTCGTCGGCGCACACCGCAGCTGCTTTGTCGGCGTCGTTCGCCTCAAGGGCGGCCATGAACGTTTTCGCGGCGGCAAGGGGGTCTGGCACTTGGGCCGACTATTGAGGACGTGCCGCACGCTAGGGCGCTCCTCCCGTACGCCGCAGCCGCCGCGATCATCGCCGCGGGGTCGACGGCACTCGTCCTAAGCAGTGTCGATGGCGCGAATCTCCCGACCGGTTCCTCGGGGGATACGCCACGTGCGGCGCCGCAGCTTTCATCGACCGGTCGGATCGCGTACTGGCGGCAGAACCCAGCAGGAGCGTTCGTGCTCTGGGCCGCGAACCTCGACGGCTCCTCAGCGCGTCCGCTCACGACGCTCGCGGCCAACACGTCGCGACCGTTCGGCACACGCTGGACCGGCGACGGGCGCGCAGTCGCCTACGTCACCGACCTCGGGATCGGCGTCGTCAACCTCGACGGATCACGCGCCGATCTCACCCTCCCGACCGCGACGCGCAACGCCGGCTTCAAGGTGATCGACCAGCGTTGGTCGCCTTCCGGGACGAGGGTCGCGGCCACGCTCTACCGCTCGACGGACAGCAAGAGCGAAGTGCATCTCGGGTCGCTCGACCGCCTCGACCTCACGCGCGCGGGAGATCTGGGGAACGCGTTCGTGGCGGACTGGCTCAGCGACGACGAGGTGCTCGTCGAGTCGGACACCGGAGTGCTGGGCGCGCTCCGCGCGCCGGGCTCGCTCCGAAAACTCGTCGATCAGACCGCCGCATCACCGGTGGTCCACAGCGGTCGGATCCTGTTCCTTCAAGGCGCGATCGCCAGTGGCGACCAGACCGGGATCTTCGTCGTCAACCCGAGCATCTGGAGCGTCGGCCTCGACGGCAAGGACGCGCGCCGCGAGACGCGGCTCGAGGTCGTCGGCAACCTCCGCCTCGACGGGCGGTGGCCCGACGGCCGATACCTCATGCATTTCAAGGGCGACGGTTCGCAGTGGTTCGGCACCACTCGCCTCACGGTCCTCGCTCCGAGCAGCCTCTTCCGCCGCGTCATCGTGAGCGCCGACGGGCGGAGCGCCATCGGCCTCGGCGGCCCGCGCATCGTACGTATCGACCTCTCGCGTGGCCTCACGCCCACCGAAGGCAGCTTCGTCGTGCTCCTCGACGGCATCTTCGGCGCTGACGCGTGGGTCCGCCGCGCCCTTCCCTAGCCGAAGACCGGCGCGATCTCCCGAAAGCGGCGCATGGCATCGATGTGGGCGTCGAGATCGGGAAGCTTCGAGCCGCCGGTCCGGAACTCGAGGTGTGACATCCCCATGTCGCGGAAGGTCTCGGCCTTCCGCGCCCACTCCTCGGGCGCGCCGGTCGCGCCGATTCGGCCTTCGACACCGACCCGCGCCGGGTCGCGTCCGGCGTCGCGCACGTACTGGCGAAAACGCTCCAGCGCGGCGCGCCCCTCATCGGTCGGACCCAGATGCGAGAACCAGCCGTCGGCGAGCCGCGCCACGCGCTTCACCGCGACCTCTTCGTCGGCGCCCATCCAGAGTGGGATGGGCCGCTGCACCGGAAATGGTTTTATGCCTGCCCGGTCGATGCGATGCCACCGGCCCGTGTAGTCCACGAGCTCCTGTGTCCAGAGGAGGCGCAACACCTCGATCTGCTCCTCGATGCGCTTGGCGCGATCGCGCCAGCTCATGCCGAGCGCCTCGTACTCGACGTGGTTCCATCCGATCGCGACGCCAAGACGAACGCGACCGCTCGAGAGGACGTCGAGGGTCGCCGCCTGCTTCGCAACGAGGACGGTCTGCCGCTGCGGGAGGATGACGATGCCGAAGGCAAGCTCCAGCTTCCTGGTGACCGCGGCGAGGTAGCCGAAGAGCACGAACGGCTCGTGGAAGGCGTCGCGGTGCGTGTACGCGCCCCTCCACCAGGGTGGCCGCCCTGTCGGATCGGCGCCGACCACGTGGTCGTACGCCACGAGGTGCGCGTAGCCCAGATCCTCGGCGGCCCGTGCGAAGGCGGCGATGCGCGCGGGATCATCGCCGATCTCCTGATGGGGATAGACCACGCCCACGCGCACGGTCGCATCATGGCATCGATGCAGGTCGAGCACCGCAGACAGCGGGGGGCTTTGCCCCCCGACCCCCAGGTCATCGAGGAGACCTTGCGGCGCGAAGCGCGCGATGTGTACGGCTGGTCCAACGCGCCGGGCGACCGCTACGGCGAACACGAGCACTCCTACACGAAGCTGCTCTACTGCACGCGAGGCTCGATCGATTTCGTCCTGAGCGACGGCCGCCGCATCACGCTCCGGCCGGGTGATCGCCTCATGCTGCCGCCACGCACACCTCATTCGGCGGTCGTCGGTCCAGAAGGCTGCGCCTGCGTGGAAGGAAAGATATCGGGGGGCTCCGCCCCCGAGCGCCCGGCCTGAGCCAGTAGACCGCGCCCCGGCCCCCCGATCAGCCCGTAGACTCACTCGGCTTCCATGCGACCGCTCGCCCCACGGATGTCGCGCCTCGGGACGGAGACGGCGTTCGAGGTCCTGGCCAAAGCGCGGGCGCTCGAGGCCAAGGGTCGCGACATCGTCCACCTCGAGATCGGCGAGCCCGACTTCGACACGGCGCCCTCGATCGTCGCCGCCGGCGTGGCCGCGCTCGAGCGCGGGGAGACGCATTACACACCGCCCGCCGGGGTGGTCGAGCTTCGCGAGGCGATCGCCGCGTACCTGCGCGCGCGCCGCGGCGTGAGCGTCGACCCCGCGCAGGTGATCGTCACCCCCGGCGCGAAACCGATCATGTTCTACGCGCTGCTCGCGCTGCTCGACGAAGGCGACGAGGCCATCTACCCGGATCCGGGCTTCCCGATCTATTCGTCGATGATCGATTTCGCCGGCGCGCGCGGCGTCCCTCTGCCGCTGCGCGAGCGCAACGACTTCCAGCCGGACCTCGAGGAGCTCCGGCGGCTCGTGACCGATCGGACGAAGCTGCTCGTGCTGAACAGTCCGAACAACCCGACCGGCGCCGTCCTCTCCCTCGATGCGATCCGCGAGATCGCGCGCATCGCCCGCGAGCGCGACCTCTGGGTGCTCACCGACGAGATCTACGGCGAGCTCGTCTATGACGGCGTGCATCGTTCGATCGCGCTCGAGCAAGGTATGCCCGAGCGGACGATCCTCCTGGATGGCTTCAGCAAGACGTTCGCGATGACCGGCTGGCGCCTTGGGTACGGCGTCTTCCCGAAGCCGCTCGTCGAGCCGGTGACGAAGCTCGTGACGAACTCGGTCTCCTGCACCGCGACCTTCGTGCAGCGCGCCGGTGCGGCCGCGCTCGCGTCGCGCCCGCCTGAGGTGGACCGCATGATCGCGGAATTCCGAACGCGCCGGGACGCGATCGTGAAGGGCCTGAGGGCCGTTCCGGGCATCTCCTGCCGATCGCCGCAGGGGGCGTTCTACGCATTCCCCAACGTCACCGGGCTTGGCTTGCGCACGAGCGCCGACGTCGCGGATCGGATCCTCAACGAGGCGGGCGTCGCGACTCTCGCCGGGACGTGTTTCGGGAGCGCGGGTGAGGGCTACCTCCGCCTCTCGTACGCCAACTCTCTCGCCAATCTCGAGAAAGCCGTCTCCCGCATAGCGGACTGGGCATCGCGCCTTGCGCCTTTACCTACCGGTCGGTATACGGCCTAGACGCCGATCCCGTCTACGACCACGCCGACGATGTCCCCGGCCAGCTGCTGAGCGTCACGCCCACCCGGAACCGCCTCACGGCCGGTCCAGGGATCGACGAGGTTGAACAGGACCTGCGTCGCGAACGCCGTATCCATCTGACGGAGCTCGCCCGTGCGCACGCCCTCGTCGAGGACCTGCTGGACGGGCGAGAAGAAGTGGCGGAAGAAGGCGCTCCGCGCCTGGCTCGTCTGATCCACGGACAGCGCGACCGCGCCGTCACGCAAGAGGCGCGGCCCCGAGCAGCGCGCGCTCACCAGGTACGCGAGGGCCGACGCGAGCCGGTCGCGAGCGCG
This sequence comes from Candidatus Limnocylindria bacterium, assembly GCA_036003765.1. Classification (GTDB taxonomy): domain Bacteria; phylum Chloroflexota; class Limnocylindria; order P2-11E; family P2-11E; genus 3-1-20CM-2-70-9. The sequence continues at coordinate 4,487 of DASYSC010000182.1, read as the reverse complement.
CGCGCCCCGCCGAGCTGCGGTCCGCAGGCCGGGACCATGTTCCTCGAGAACGCTGCAGATCACCGCGGTGTACAGAGCGCTCTTATCCGCGAAGTAGTAATAGACGGTCGGCTTGGTCACGGCAGCCTCCCGCGCGATGTCGTCGAGCGATGCGCCGCGGACGCCGCGTTCGCTCCAGAGGCGATCCGCGGCCTTGAGCACTCGCTCGCGCGTGGACGAGGCGTTCTCCGGGCGCCTGCCTGCCATTCGCCGCGATTCTACCTACCGGTCGGTAGCCCACCCTGACCGCGGGCTCAGTCTGATCACCTGCTCGGTCGATCGCCAAAGTGGGCGCGTGCGGGAAGAGGCGTCTGGAGTCAGCGCAAGGCCAGACCGTCGCCCGCCCGTTACCGAAGTCTCGACCGGCGGACATCCCGACGTTACGAGTCGGCCACTCCGTGGAGTGCGCCGTGCTCTCCCTCCCCTGCGAGATATCCGGGCGACCAGGGTCAAAGCAAAGGGAAAGCGACTGAAGATGCCGAGAGCGATCGGTTTCGGACTCAAGCTCATGACCGTTTCGGCTTTCGCGATCGCTGTCACGACGACCGGCACTACCGCCGGGACAATGACGACGGGCTCGACAGCGGTCGCGGGGGTAGAGACGGCGCCGCAGATGGGCGCCCCTTCGCAGACCTCGACTCAGGCCGCGTCACAGTCGGGCGCGGGGGTCCGGTACCTGCCGTCCACGAGCATCCCGAACGATTCAGCACCGCTCGCGATTCTCGGGGTGTCCCTTATGGCGATTGGTGGCGCGCTGCTCCGCCGCCCGAGGAGCACGCCCTACCGATAACGATCGAGGCCACGAACACGCGCTGACGCAAGAGGGAGCCCGCAACGGGCTCCCTCTCCTTTTTGTGGCTTTTGTGACCTTCGCGCACGCGTGAACACACGCCCCTCGATACTTCGATGTGTGCAGGAGCAGGAGCGCCGGCTCGTTACGGTCCTGTTCGCCGACTTCGTCGGCTTTACGGCACTCGCCGACGACCTCGATCCCGAAGAGCTCCAGCTCCTCGTCTCGGGCATCTTCGAGGACCTCGCCGAGGAGGCGCTCCGCTACGACGGGACGATCGAGAAGTTCATCGGCGACGCCATCTTCGTGATCTTCGGTGCGCCCATCGCGCACGAGGACGACCCGCAGCGCGCGCTGCGCTGCGCGCTCGGGATGCAGCGGATCTTCAACGAGCACGCGGCCCGGGTGAAGACGCAGCTCAGCATCGAGCTCGGCCTGCGCATCGGCATCCATTCCGGCATGGTCGTGGCGGGAGCCGTGCGCAGCATCGCGGAGTACGGCGTGATGGGCGACACCGTGAACACGGCGTCGCGCCTCCAGCAGGCCGCCACACCGGGCGAGATCTACGTGACGCAGGCGACCTTCCGCATGACCAACCGCGAGTTCAGCTTCCGCGAGGTCGGCCCGATCGAGATGAAGGGCAAGGACCGGCCCGTCCTCGCGTACGCACTGACGGGCGAGCGTACGACGCCGCGGACGACCATCGACATCCAGGCGCCGCTCGTCGGGCGGTGGATGGAGCTCTCGCGCCTCGACCTCTCCTATCAGTCGTCGCGGGTCGGTCGTACCGAGGTCGTGCTCATCGCGGGCGAGCCCGGCATCGGGAAGAGCCGGCTGCTCACCGAGTTCATCGGCCTCGCGACCTCCGCCGAGGATGGCGTGCGCACCGGCGACGCGCCGCGCGTGCTCCGCTGGACCTTCTCGCGTGTGAACCAGCGAAGCTACGCCGGCTTCATCGAGCCGCTCCTCGTCGAGCTGCGGATCGATCCGAACGACCCCGAGGCCGCAACGAAGCTTCCGGCGAAGCTCCGCGAGCTCGGCTTCGCGAGTCCGGAGATGGTCGCACCCACCCTCGCGCAGTTCTTCCACCTCGCAGGCGCGACGGAGCCTCCCAGCGAGAGCGAGGAATGGAAGCGCTCGATGTTCATCGTCGTGTACGACGTCATCGCGTCGCTGGCGCGCGAGCGCCCGCTCCTCTACGTGCTCGAAGATCTGCACTTCGCCGACCCCGCCTCCCTCGAGCTGCTGTGGTTCGTGGCCTCGAGGGCCTCACGCGTCCCGATCCTTCTCCTTCTCGCGCAGCGCGCCGGGTCGGGATCACCCGAGCCGCGGCCGGTCCGGACGAATTTCACGCAGCTCGTCCTCGAGCCGCTCTCCGACGAGGAGGCGGCGCGCATCATCGACGCGACCTTCGACTGGATCCCCGACGAGCTGCGCGACAAGATCGTGGCGCGCGCCGGCGGCAACCCGTTCTTCGTCGAGGAGTCGATCCGCTCGCTCGTCGATTCGGGCGCCGTCGCAAAGGACGACAATGGCGAGTGGGAGCTGCGCGAGCGGCCGGCCGCCCTCGAGGTCCCCGCGACGCTCCATGCGGTCGTCGCAGCACGCATCGATCGACTCCCGCCGACGGCGAAGGAGTGCATCCAGTTCGCATCGGTGATCGGCCAGCGCTTCGGCGACCGCGTCCTGCGCGAGGCCGGCGGCCCGCGGCTCGCGGACGCGGTGGACGAGCTGATCGCGGCCGATCTCGTCCTCGAGGCGGCGCCCGGAGAGCGGCGTGAAGGCCGCTACCGCTTCAAGCACGCGGTGGTGCAGGAGGTCGCCTACAACACGCTGCTCCTGCGCCGGCGGATCGAGATGCACCGCCGCGTCGCCGTCGCGTACGAGACCGTCCTCGGCGAGGGCGTGAAGGACTTCCTACCGGCGCTCGCGCATCACTACCTGCTCGGCGAGGTGCCGGACAAGGCCGCGGACTACTCGTGGAAGGCGGCCGAGCGCGCGACGGCCATCCACGCGCACGTCGAGGCGCTCCGGCTCGCGGAGCAGGCCCTCGAGCTCTACGAGAAGCTCGACCACTTCCCCCAGGCGATCAAGGCGCTCTACCTGATCGCGCGCGTCCGCCGCTTCCGCGGCGAGAACGACGCCGCGCTTTCGGCGTACGAGCGCGCGCTCGCGATGCTCGAGGCGCGCGACCCGAAGAGCGCCGAAGTGGGCACGGTCATCGCGCACATGGCCGAGCTCTGCACCCGGTGGGACGCGAAGCATCCGGATCTGGACGGGCTCGTCGCGCGCGGCCTGGCCATCGTCGACGGCAAGCGCAATCGCGACAAGGTCCTGCTGCTCGCCGCGAAGTCGTTCATGTCGCGCAAACGGCCGAAGCCGACGGACGCCGACTGGGAGGGGTCCCTCGCGACCGCGAAGGAGGCGCTCGCGATCGCGGAAGAGCTTGGACTGCTGCGCGAGGTGTCGCTCTGCCTGGACGCGGTGGGATACGCCTACGGGGAGCTCGGCAACTTCCGCGAGTCGTACGCGCACAACCAGCGACGGCTGCCGATCGCCAAGTCGCTGCAGGACAGCGACGAGCTCATTGACGCCCACAACATGATCGCGCTCTCGGGGCTCGTGCTCGGCGATTTCGCCGAGGTGATCGAACACGCGTCGACCGCACGCGACATCGCACTCGAGACGGAGAAGCCGCGCCTCGGGGCGGTCTCGCTCCAGGCCGAGGCGTATGCGCGCCTCCTATCGGGGGACTTTCCAGGTGTGCTCACGGCCGCCGCGCGCCGCGAGCTCTTCCTTCCGACGGGCAAGGCTCACGCGACGCTGGCGATGGCCGCCGCGGCGGCCGCGGCGATGGGCTCGCCTGACGAGAAGACCTTCCGCGAACAGCTTGTCGAGGCCGAGGCGAGCCCGCTCGACCTCGCCGCGTGCGACTTCGTCACCGCGGTGTACGGGATGCGCGAGAGCGAGTCGAGCTACCACGCCATACGCAGCGCCGGCTACCCCAAGGGTCTCGTCGACCAGGCCCTGATCGGTCCCCTCGCGGTGCTCGCCGCAGCGCGCTGGCGGATCGACGACGAGCCGTTCGAGGAGCGCATCGACGCGGTCATCGACCGGACGGGCCACGCGCGCGGCCACGCTCTGCTCAAGCAGGCGCACGGGGTGCGCGCCATGAACCGTGGCGAGCTCGCGAAGGCCGAGATGCTCCTATTCGACGCGGTCCAGGCGTTCGCGACGCTGCGCCTCGACTACGAGCGTGCGGTCGCGCTCGCCGATCACGCGCGGGTGCTGTCCGCGCTCGGGCGCGAGCACCGGCCGGAGTGCGACGAGGCGAAGGCCATCGCCGAGCGTCTCGGAGCGGTCGCACTTCGCACCGCGGTGGAGCAGGTGGCCGTCGCGATCTAAGCGCGCTGACCCATACTCGGCGCATCCGATCCGCATCGAGACCCCCGCTCCCTGTGGATCTGCTCGTTGCAGTCGCGCTCTTCGGGTTCCAGGCGCTCCTCATCGCTCCGCTCTTCGGCGGAGAGTTCACGCGCTACCGCGGAAGCATCGAGGCCGCGTACATCACCGACGCGCGTTTCATCGTCGATCACTTCCCGGATCTGTCGTGGAATCCCTTCTGGTATCTCGGCTTCCCGTTCGAGTGGTTCTACAC
>DASYSC010000181.1:0-7506 GCA_036003765.1 Candidatus Limnocylindria bacterium | reverse complement strand
CTGCTACAACGTCCGCGATCTGGGCGGCTTTGCGACCCGCGACGGGCGCGAGACCCGCTGGCGCGCGGTAGTGCGCTCCGACAATCTCTGCCGACTGACCTCGCACGGGCGCCGGGCGCTGGTCCGATACGGCATCCGCACGGTGATCGATCTTCGCTCCGCCGATGAGCTGCTCCTCGAGACCGATCCCTTCTCGCGCGGAGACCTCGACGATGTCGGCTACGTCAGCGCGCCGCTGATGACCGAGGAGTTCATTGCTCGGTACGAGGCAGGGCTCGACGAGCTGTTCGAGATCGTCCTGCTGGACCGCTGCCCCGACGCCGTCGCGGCGCTTTTCACCGCGATCGCGGTCGCGCCACCCGGCGGGATCGTCGTGTACTGCCACGCCGGAAAGGAGCGCACCGGTGTCGCAGCCGCTCTGCTCCTCGCGCTCGCCGGAGTCGCCAGCAACGTGATCGCCGCCGAATACGCTCTGAGCGATACGTACCTCGAGCCGCTGTTCTCCGCGTGGCTCGCGTCGCAAGCGGACGCGCTGTCGCGAGAGCGCGCAGCGAGGAGCCTTATCACGCCGCCCGACCGGATGTCGCGCGTGCTCGCCCAGATGCGGGAGCGGTATGGCGGCGTCGAGCCGTACCTACAGTGGACCGGTGTGGACCGTCGTGATCTGCGGCGCGTGAGCGAGCGGATCGTGGCGTGAAGGACGCCCGCGAACGCTTACGCCATGTCCTTTGGATCGGCGGCGGGACCGGCGCGGGGAAGTCGTCGGTCGCGGTCGCCCTCGCGGCCCGCTACCGGCTGGAGCGGTACAACTGGCACGATGCCCGCGGCCACGCCACGCGCAGCCGCTTAGATCGGCACCCCGTCCGCGCGGCCCTGATGGCGATGTCTCTCGATGAGCAGTGGGTATCCAGATCCCCCGACGAGATGGCCGAGACCACGATCCTTTTCTTCGCCGAGCGATTCGAGAGGGTGCTCGAGGACCTGCTTGCGCTTCCTCAGAGCAGGCCGATCGTCGCCGAAGGTTTTGGTTTCCTGCCCGAGCTCGTGTCGACGGTGATCGCGGGCCCTCACCAGGCGATCTGGCTCGTGCCGACGCCGGCCTTTCGTGTACTGGCGCTCGAGCGCCGGAGCTGGTCCACTGTCGACGGGACGAGCGATCCGGAGCGCGCCAGGGTGAATCGCCTTGCCCGCGACGAGCGGATCACCGCGCACATACGGCGCTCCGCGGAGGCGCTTGGGCTCCGGATCTGCGAGGTCGACGGCTCGCGGACGCTCGCGGAGATCACCGCGGAGGTGGAGCGGCACTTCGCGCCGCTTCTTCCGGCGAGCCCTTAGCGGTCGCGGGCTCCGGTGTCCTCGAGCGCGGCTTGCGCAGCCGCGAGCCGCGCGACGGGGACGCGGTAGGTCGAGGGCGAGACGTATGTCAGCCCGACCTCGTGGCAGAACGCGATCGAGGAAGGGTCGCCGCCGTGCTCGCCGCAGATGCCGATCTTCAGGCCAGGCTTCGTCTTGCGGCCGCGCTCGATCGCCATCCGCATCATCGCGCCGACGCCCTCGCGGTCGAGGACCTGGAACGGGTCCGCCGGGATGATCTTCTCCTCCACGTACCGCGTTAGGAAGCTCTTCTGCGCGTCGTCGCGCGAGATCCCGAGCACGGTCTGCGTCAGGTCGTTCGTGCCGAACGAGAAGAATTCCGTCTTCGTCGCGATCTGGTCGGCGATGATGCAGGCGCGCGGGATCTCGATCATCGTGCCGAACTTGAACTCGACGCGCTTGCCGCGCTCCTTGAACACGGTCTCGGCGACCTCCATGACCTGCTTCTCCAGCCGGTCGAGCTCCCCCATCGTGCCGACGAGCGGCATCATGATCTCGGGCTTCGCCTTGACCCCCTTCGCGGAGACGTCGATCGCCGCGCCGAGGATCGCACGAATCTGCATCTCCAGGATCTCGGGGTACACGAGGAGCAGGCGGCAGCCACGCAGGCCGAGCATCGGGTTGTCCTCGTGTAGCTGCTCGAGCCTCCTGTATATACGTGCCTTTTTTTCGAGTTCTAATCCGTTACTGCCAGTCGCGCGGGCCACTGCGATCTCGACGTCGATATCGGCGTATTCACGGAGAAACTCATGTAGGGGCGGATCGATCAGCCGGATCACCACCGGCAGCCCATCCATCGCGTCGAACATCTCTCGGAAATCACCCTGCTGAAATGGCAGGAGCTTGTCGAGCGCCTGTTTTCGCCCGGCCGTGTCGTCCGCGAGGATCATGTCCTGCACGATCGGGAGGCGATCCGCCTCCCTGAACATGTGCTCCGTGCGCGCGAGGCCGACACCCTCGGCGCCGAGCTCTCGCGCGAGCCGGCATTCGCCGGGCGTGTCGGCATTGACCCAGACCCCGAGCCGGCGGCGTTTGTCGGCCCACGACAGGAGCTCGATCAAGTCCTTCTCTTCCCGGAACTTCGCTTCGATGGTCGGCAGCTCGCCGGCGAAGACCTCGCCGGTCGTTCCGTCGATCGAGATCGCATCGCCTTCTTTCACGACCTTTCCGTTGACGTGCATCTCGCGCTTCACCAGATCGATATCAAGCGCGGCGACGCCCGCGACACACGGCAGGCCGAGACCGCGGGCCACGACGGCCGCGTGGGAGGTCGAACCGCCCCGTGCCGTGAGGATTCCCGTCGCCGCGACCATCCCGTGGAAATCGTCGGGACTCGTCTCAGGACGCACGAGCACGACAAGCTGCTTCTGACCCTTGAGCACGACGGCGCGGTCGGCGTCGAACACCGCGCGACCGGTCGCCGCGCCAGGTGACGCGTTCAGCCCTTTCGCGAGGTAACGCCCGGCGCTCCGCGCGCGCTCCACTTCCTTCTGATCGAAGCGCGGAAGGAGCAGCTGCTCGACCTGCGCGGGCTCCACGCGCCGGAGGGCCTCGTCCTTCGTGATCAGTCCCTCGCGGACCATGTCAGTCGCGATCTTCACGGCCGCAGCGGCGGTCCGCTTCGCTGATCGGGTCTGGAGCATGTAAAGCTTCCCGCGTTCGATCGTGAACTCGAGGTCCTGGGCGTCGCGGTAGTGCTTCTCGAGCCGCTTGGCGATCCGGTCGAACTCGGCGTACGCCTTCGGGAGATCCTTCTTCATCTGCGCGATCTTCGATGGCGTCCGAATCCCGGCAACGACGTCCTCGCCCTGCGCGTTCGTCAGGTACTCGCCGTACAGGGCCTTTTCGCCGGTGTTCGGATCGCGCGTGAACGCGACCCCCGTGCCGGAGTCGTCGCCCATGTTGCCGAAGACCATCGTCACCACGCTGCACGCCGTGCCGAGGTCGTCGGAGATCTTGAACTGCTTGCGGTAGTCCTTGGCGCGCTGACCGAACCACGATCCGAACACGGCCTCGATCGCAAGGCGCAGCTGCTCTTTCGGCTCGGTCGGGAACGGCTTCCCCGTCTCCTTGCGCACGATCGCCTTGAATTGGTCGACGAGCTCCTCGAGCTGCTTGGGGCTGAGCTCCGGATCGGTCTCGACGCGGGCCGCCTTCTTCTTGGCGTCGAGGGCGTGGTCGAACTTCTCCGCAGGGATGTCGAGGACGATCCGACCAAACATCGAGATGAACCGTCGGTACGCGTCCCACGCGAAACGCTCGTTCGTCGTGAGCTTCGCCAGTCCCTTGCGGCTGTCGTCGTTGAGCCCGAGGTTGAGGACCGTATCCATCATTCCAGGCATGCTCATCGCGGCACCGGAGCGAACGGAGACTAAGAGCGGATTCTTCGGATCGCCGAGCTTCTTCTTCGCCGCGCGCTCGACGGTGGCGAGCGCCTTCTCGACCTGATCCCAGAGCCCCGGCGGCAGCTTCTTCTTCGCGGCGAAGTACGCGTTGCAGGCAGCGGTCGTGATGGTGAAGCCGGGCGGCACCGGCAGCTTTGCATTCGTCATCTCGGCGAGGCCGGCGCCTTTGCCGCCGAGCAGGTCACGCATCTTCGCGCTGCCTTCGGCCTTGCCGTTCGCGAAGAGATAGACCCATTTGGTGCGTGCGCGCGCCATCACGACCTCCCCTTCTGGAGATCTCGATTCTGGCAGAGACTCAACTGCCGCGTCGGGCGGAGGCGGGGTCCCCCGACTCTAGAATGCCGGCTCGAAGCGCCGTGTCGCTCTGGGAGGTAAGACACAATGTGGATCTTCCGCACGACCCTCCTCGTCGCTGCGCTCTTCATGATTGCGTGTGCCGGAGGCGGACCGAGTACTCAGCAATCAGCGCAGCCAGCGCCCGGGACCGCGGCTCCCGAACCCCAAGTCACGATCACGTTCTGGAACGGGCAGAGCGGGGTCCTCGGCGACCGGCTGAACGAGCTGATCGCGAAGTTCAATGCCTCGCACAAGATCCAGGTTCAGGGCACCTTCCAAGGGAACTACGACCAGCTCTACCAAAAGATCGTGAGCGCGATCCAGGCCGGGTCCGTCCCGGACATGGCGATGGTGAGCGGACCGCCACAGACCGCGCAATACCTGAAGGCGAAAGCCATCGTCCCAGTGCAGCAGTTCGTCGACTCGCCGGACGGCCTAACGGGAGATCAGCTCAAGGACTTCGTCCCCGCGTTGCTTGACGACAACTCCCTCCCGGTCAATGGGAAGAAGACTCTCGTTTCCTGGCCGTTCTCGAAGAGCGTCGCGCTCCTCTACTACAACCCGGACATCCTCAAGGCCGCAGGGGTCTCCGTGCCGACGACGTGGGACCAGCTCCGCGCCTCGCTCAAGACCGTGAAGGAGAAGACCGCGGCCACGCCGTTCGCGTGGACACCAGACGTGTACTACTTCTTCCTGCCGTACCTCTGGTCGCAGGGCGCCGAGGCGCTCTCGCCCGACCTTCTGAAGGCCGCGTTCAACACTCCGGAGGGCGTCGCGGCGCTGCAGTACCAAGCCGATCTGGTGCTGACGGACAAGACGGCGCAGGTGACACAGGGGTTCGACTGGCAGAACCCGTTCGCGCAAGGAAAGGTTGCCTTCGCCGTCTCCACGAGCGTCAGCCGTCCCTTCATCGAGCAGGCGATGCCTGCGGACAAGAAATTCCGCGTCGGCATGGCACCGTTGCCGGCGGGGCCGAAGGGCGCGAAGACCGACCTCTTCGGCAACAACCTCGTCATCTTCGCGAAGGCTCCTGCCGACAATCAGCGCGCCGCCTGGATCTTCATGAAGTGGCTCACCGAGACCGATCAGACCGTCGCGTGGAGCCTCGCCAGCGGATACATGCCGCTCCGCGACTCTGCCCGAAACGCTCCGGCGTTCAAGGCCGAGACCGACAAGGACGATCGCCTCCTCGTCGCCATCAACGCGCTGAAGGACGCGCACGGGATCCCCGGGAGCCCCGACTGGCAAAAGATCCAGCCAGTCATGGGCGATGCCGTCACGAAGGCGCTGCTCGGCCAGGCGAGCGCCAAAGACGCTTTGACTGAGGCCGAAAAGAAGGTCAACGACATCCTCGCGGGCTACTAAGCGCTCGCGATGCGTGCTCGACGCCGCTGGCGCGAGGCCATAGAGGGCTACCTCTTCCTCGCGCCGGCACTCCTCATCATCGGCGGCTTTCACATCTGGCCCGCGCTCTACGCGTTCTACATGAGCCTCTTCCGGTGGGAGATCGTGCAAGAGGGCTTCGTGGGGCTCCGCAATTACGAGCGCCTCACGGTCGATCCCGACTTTCTAAGGTCGCTCCTCCTCACCGCTGTCTACGTCGTCGGGACGGTCCCCGTCGAAATGGCGGTCGGCCTCGGGCTCGCGCTCCTCTTACATCAGCGCCTTCGACTGCGCGGCCTCTTCCGTCTCGTGTACTTCCTTCCGTACGTAACCTCGCAGGTCGCGGTCGCGCTCGTGTGGGGCTGGGTCTTCAATCCGAGCTACGGCGTGGCCAACGCCCTCCTCGCGGGCGTCGGCGCCCCGGAGCTGCGCTGGCTGCTCGAACCGCGCGGCCTGTTCGGCCCGAGCGCGCCGCCGAGCCTGGCGCTCGCCACGATCATGCTCGTGACCGTCTGGTACTACGTCGGGTTCCACGCGGTCGTGTTCATGGCTGGCCTCACCGCGATCCCTTCGGAGCTCATCGACGCCGCGCGGATCGACGGCGCGAGCGGCCTGAGCCTCTTCCGTCACATCACATTCCCGCTCCTTTCGCCGACGACCTACTTTCTGCTCCTCGTCGCGACGATCGGCGTGATGACGTCGTTCAACCTCGTCTACGTGATGGGCGGCGGCGGGCAAGCCTTCGGGTGCGCGGGCAACCCGCTTGGGACGACACAGGTCGCGGCGCTGTACGTCTTCGACCGCTTCTGGTGTCAGACGCAGCTCGGGTACGCGAGCGCCGCGGCGTTCGTACTTGGACTCGTTGTGCTCGCGATCACCGCCGTCAACGGGCGGCTGTTCTCGCGTCGGGTCGTGTACGTTGGGTAGGCGCGCCCTCCTCTACATGCTCATGGCGACGGCCGGGCTCGTCATGGCGTTCCCGTTCCTCTGGATGCTGTTGACGTCGGTGAAGAGCGAGTCGGAGGCGACATCCTTCCCGCCGAGCATCGTCCCGGCGCACTGGCTCCTCTCCAACTACATCGACGCATGGCGCGCGGCGCCGTTCGGGCGCTACTTTCTCAACAGCGCGATCATGGCCGTGGGCACGGCCCTCCTCGGTCTCACGACGGCGAGCCTCGGCGCGTACGCGCTGGCGCGCATGAACGTTCCTGCACGCGGCGTGATCTTCGCGACGCTCCTCGCGACGCTCGTTATCCCGCCCGAGGTGACCCTCATCCCGAACTACATCTCGATGCAGCGTCTCGGCTGGTACAACACCTATCTCGCGCTCATCGTCCCGTTCGGCGCCTCGGTCTTCAACGTCTTTCTGCTGCGCCAAGCCTTCCTGCAGCTGCCGCAGGAGCTCTACGAGGCCGCGATACTCGAGGGCTGCGGGCATCTCCGCTACCTTTGGAAGTTCGCTCTCCCCCTGTCGCGACCGACGCTGGCGATCATCGCGCTTCTCACCGCGATTCGCGCGTGGAACGACTTCCAGTGGCCGCTCATCATCACCGACACGCCCGACCTGCGGCCGATCCAGGTTGGCTTGACGATCTTCCGTAGCGACGTGAGCACGAACTTCCAGCTCCTCATGGCGGGGTCCGTCATGGCAGTCGTGCCAGTCGTCGTGCTCTTCATCTTGACGCAGCGTCAGCTCATCCAGGGGATCGCCCGCACGGGGCTGCGCGGCTAGCGGCTCAACCGGTGACCGGAAGCGGGCGGTAGCCACTCCGCGGTGGGATTCATGCTCAGTTTTGCTTTCCAAACGCGATTGGGACGCTGGTTTGCTGGCAGAGAACGTGCTCCGCCGAACGTGCGTGCGCGCTCCTGCGGTACAGTCGCGGCCCGTGTACGAACGCCCCGGCTATCGCACGCTCCTCGGCCGCATCCGCGGGAACATCCGGACGTATATCCGCAAGCAGCTCGAGCTACCCCGCCAAGAGATCGCGGAGCTGCTGGCCGCGAACAA
>DASYSC010000180.1:0-14478 GCA_036003765.1 Candidatus Limnocylindria bacterium | reverse complement strand
GCGTATTGATGGCTCCGGAAGACACGAAGGCGCTGTTCGCTGAGGCTGAGGCCCTCGGACTGTTCAAGCCGCACGGCGCCTTCGAGGTCCATTGCTCCCATTGCCACGCGCGACTCGACAGCCGCGGCGATTGCGCGACCTGCGGACTCATCGGCCGCCCCGCGACGGAGCTCGAGCGGCGCGCCCAGACCGATCCGGAGGGGACCGGCAAGCTGCTCCGCGCCGCGATCGACAAGCGGAAGAGCTTCAAGCCGGTCGGCGCGAAGGAGAAGGCGTAGGAAGCTAGGCCGGGACCGCGGCCTCCACCTGGCGGCGGAGCGATTCGTCGGACCACTCGAGCGCCTCGCCGTTGCGCTGTGTCGACGGGAGCACCAGGTACGCGACCGCGCGGGCCGGCACCTTCGGATCGCTGAGCTTCCCTTCGCGCTGTGCGGCCCGGTATTCATCGCTGCGCGGGAAGTCCGCCGTCGCGGTGCGGCGGATGCGCTCCTGCATCTCGGTGTCCATGTATCCGGGGTTTAAAGCGTTCGCGGTCACCCCGGACCCCTCGAGCTCCATGGCGAGGCTCCGCGTCATCTGCAGCACCGCGGCCTTCCCCGCCGAGTAGGCCGTCCACCCCGGTGACGGGCGCGTCGCCGCGCCGGACGTGATCATCACGATCCGTCCGTACCCGCGGTCGAGCATCCCGGGGAGCACGGCACGCGTTGCGAGATACGTCCCGCCAACGTTGATCGCGACGCTGCGCAGCCATAGCGCGGTGTTCGAGCGCGCGAGCGGGACCATCGGATCGACCATCCCGGCGTTGTTCACCAAAATGGTCGCCGGCCCGACGAAGCGTTCGGTGGCGAGGACCAGCTCCTGCACCTGGCGTTCGTCGGCGATGTCCGCGGTCTGAGCCAGCGCGCGACCGCCGGCGCGCTTGATGCCCTTCACGACTTCGTCGAGCTCAGGGGCGTTGCGCGAGGCGACCACGACCGCGGCCCCCATTGCGGCGAGCCGCTCTGCGATCGCGCGTCCGAAGCCGCGGCCTCCGCCGGTCACGATCGCGACGTGTCCGCCGAGCTCGGCCATCAGCTCACCCCGACCGCGACCTGACGCGCGAAGGCGGTGGCAAGCCGGTCGATCTGCGCCTCGTCGTGAAGCGCCCAGAAGGAGATGCGGATCGCCTCGGCGATCCCGGGCTCGTCGATCAGCTTCACGACCATCCGTTCCTCATCCCACATTCGCGCGACAAGCTCCGAGACGTCGCCGCTTCGCGGTTCGACGACGACGATGCCCGTCGGCATGTCCGGCGTCGAGCGGATCGCGAACGGCAGCTCGCGCAGGCGGTCGACAAGGCGGGCGCGCAACGCGCGCACGCGGTCGCCGACCCACGATCCCAAGAGGCGATGGACGAGGAGCGTCTGGCGCAGACCCACGAACGCCGCGGCATCCACGGTCCCTGTCTCGAAGCGCGTCGCGTTCGGGTTGTAGTCCTTGCTGCCTTTCGGCAGCTCCAACCTCGAGCGCCAGCCGAGCCGCGTCGGAGCGAATAGGGCCAGGTCTCGCACCCAGAACCCGCCGGTCGCGAGCGGGCCGTGCAACCACTTGTGTCCAAGGATCACAACCGCATCGGCGCCGAGATCGGCGACGTCGACGGGGACCTGACCCAGAGCCTGCGCAGCGTCGACGATCGAGATCGCTCCGGCGTCACGCGCGAGCCGGCAGGCCTCGCGCACCGGAAGCACGTCGCCGGTCTTGCATGAGACGAGCGAGATGAGAAGCGCGCGGGCACCGTCGCGCATTCCGCGCCTGACCTCTTCGAGGAAGCGATCCGCGTTCCGCTCCCATTTGATCTCCCGCAGGCGGTCGCCGAGCTCCGCCCGCCGGCGCAACGGGTAGAGCGCGCTGCCGTGCTCCTCGGCGGTGGTCAGGATGAGCGAGCGCTCCGGGATGGCGAGCCCGGCGACGAGCGTGTTGAGCCCATCGGTCGCGGATTGCGCGAGCGAGATCCGCTCCCCGCCGCCTGGATCGCCCAGCGCGGCGGCGAGGTCAGCGCGCGTGTCGGACAGAGCTGAGTTGTACGCGGCGTAGCCGACGTGGCCGAACATACCCACCTCGTTCAGCCACGTCCGGAAGCGCTCCGCGGCGCGCTGCGCCACGGGGAAGGTCGGCCCCGACCCCGCGACATTGAAGTAGAGGGAGTCACCGCGAAGTGCCTGGAGCGCGGAGGGCGACGTGTCCGGCCGCTCGTCGATGCCCGGTGGAGTGTCGGTCATGCGGTGATGATGCCGCGTACGGCCAGCCCCGCGGCGAACAGAGCCGCGAACCCGAGCGAGATCGACTGCCCGCGCGGGGCGCGGTCCCGCACCACGGACGCCGCAAGCGGCAAGGCAAGCGCGAGTGCGAAGCCATAGAGGATGTGCAGCGCGTCGCGCGGCGGACCCGAGAATGCGAACACCGCGAACCCGACTGCGCCCTGCACCAGAGACGCGATCACCGCGATGGCGATCGCGCCACGGAAGCCAGGTGTCGGCCCGCTGTTCCGTACGCCGAGCATCAGGCCCCACAGCCCCACCGCGGTGTAGTAGAGGACGAGCGCGGTCGCCGTGCGCCCATGGAGCGAGAGAGCGACGTCCACGTCAGAAAGACTACGGGGCCCGGGGCGGAGCCCCCGCTCGCTCGTATGCTCGATCGGTGATCGATGTGCGGGGCGTCACGCGCCGGTTCGACGGCATCGTCGCCCTCGCCGACGCCTCGTTCCAGGTCAACCCCGGTGAGATCGTCGCGCTCCTCGGACCGAACGGCGCGGGGAAGACGACCGCGAGCCGGATCATCGGCGGGATCCTCGCCCCGACGGAGGGCGACGTCCTCGTCGACGGCGTTTCGGTGCGCCAGGACGCCAACGCGGTGCGCGCGCGCTGTGGGTTCGTCACCGATCAGCCGTCGCTGTACGAGCGCATGCCTCTTCGCAACTACCTCGGCTTCTTCGCGCGCCTCTACGACGTGACTTCGCCGGATGCCCGGGCGGCCGAGCTCGCGAAGCTGCTCGGGCTCGACGACGTGATCGATCGTAGGCTCGGGACATTCTCGCGCGGCATGCGCCAGAAGGTGGCCATCGCACGCGCGCTCGTTCACGACCCACCCGTGCTGCTGCTGGACGAGCCCGCCACGGCGCTCGATCCGGAGATGGCACAGATGCTTCGCGCCTTCATCGTCTCGCTGCGCGCCCGGCACCGAGCCATTCTCCTCACCACGCATGATCTCGACGAGGCGCAGCGCATCGCCGACCGCGTCGTCGTCCTCTACAAGGGACGGGTGGTGCGGATCGGATCAACCACCGATATCCGCGCCGCGGGCCGGCCGCACTACGCGGTGACGTTCGCCGGTGACGGCACCGCGGCGAAAGACGCGCTCGCGCGCGCCGGGATCGATGCCGAGGCCGCGGCCGCCAAGGACGGACTCGGCGCGCTTCGCTTCACGACGGACGATCCCACGATGACCAATCCCGCCGCTTTGCGCGCGCTCCTGGACGCCGGCGTCCGCGTGGTCACGCTTTCCGCGGAGGAGCGTTCGCTCGAGGACGCGTATCTAGCGATCCTCGCGGAGGCCCGGCGATGAAGTGGTGGCTGATTGCGTGGCGCGAGATCCGCTGGGAGGTCTTCCTGGATCGCGCGTCGCTCCTACGGACCGCGATCTTCGTGGTGATACCGATCTTCTTCGTGCTCTCGAATCGAGGGATCCCGTCGGGCGCGAGCGGCGACGTCGCGCTCATCGGCATGGCGCTGCAGAGCGTGTTCTTCCCCTCCCTCTCCGGGGTCGCGCTCATCGCGGCGACCTTCACCGCGGAGAAGGAGAACGGCACGCTCGTGCCGCTGCTCGCGGCGCCCATTCGCGACTTCGACATCGTCCTCGGCAAGCTTGTCGGGATGGTCATCCCGGTGATGGCCGCGTGCGCGGTCACGCTCGCCGCTGCCTACGCGCTTGCCGCGTACCGGTACGGGTACGAACGGGTCGCGCGCGTCCTCACGCCCGAGCTGCTATACGCGGTCCTCGTCTTGTCGCTTCTCTATCTCGTGACGACGGGCAGCGTCACGATGATCGTGGCCGCGCGGGTGCGCTCGAGCCGCGCGGCGCAGCAGATCGCGGGTCTGGTCATCGCGCTGTCAGCAGCGGTCTTCGCAGGGCTCGGCTTCGCCGCTTCGCAGATCGGCGAGGGCTGGCCACTGCTCGCGCTCGGGGTCGCGCTCGTGCTCTTTGATCTCGTCGCGCTCGAGATCGCGCGCCGCGTCTGGCAGCGCGGCGAGGTGATCGGTCGCGTGTGACTTGACTGCGGGGAACCGAGTGCTTAGCGTTCGCCGTCTCATGCGCGCGTCGATCGTCGTCTTCATTTTCAGCGGGCTCCTTGCGGGAGCCCTATCGGGAGGCGCGCGCGGGTAGCGCGATCGGAGCAGATGCGTTGAAGCCTCCCGGAAACGGGAGGCTTTTTGGTTGGCGATCCTTTGGAGGTGCGGCATGGCGAGCACAGTCGAGGAACGGCTCAAAGAGGTCGCGGCGGTCGGTCAGGAGATCGCCGAGACCGGGATCGCGTACCACGACGGCAGGTTCGTCCCGCTCGCCGAAGCCAAGGTCTCCATCGCGACGCACGCGCTCCAGTACGGGACCGGGGTATTCGAGGGGATCCGGGCATATTGGAATCCCGCGCACGAGCAGCTCTACGTCTTCCGGCTGCGTGAGCACTTCGAACGCATGGCTCGCTCGGTCCGCATCATGCGCATCGAGCTGCCCGGAGATGCGGCGGCGCTCTCGGAGATCGCGCTCGAGCTCCTGCGCAAGAACGGATTCAAGAGCGACGTCTACATCCGTCCGCTCGCGTTCAAGGCGGCGCGCACGGTCAAGGTCGCGCTCAGGGGGCTACGCGACGGATTCGGCATGTATTCCTTCCCGCTGGGCGCGTACCTGCCGACCGGCGGCCTCGCGGCGCGCACCGTGAGCTGGCGGCGGACCTCCGACGACGCGATCCCGGCGCGCGGGAAGCTGACCGGCGCGTACATCAACACGGCGCTCGCCGTCGACGAAGCGCACGACTACGAATCGGATGAGGCGATCTTTCTCACCGCCGACGGTCATGTCTCCGAGGGCGGCGGCGCGAACATCTTCATGGTCCGCGACGGCGCCCTCGTCACGCCGCCGGTGACCGCGGACATCCTCGAGGGGATCACGCGCGACTCGATCATCGAGCTCGCCGGCGAGCTCGGCATCGTCGTCGAAGAGCGACAGATCGACCGCACCGAGCTCTACGTCGCGGAGGAGGTCTTCTTCTGCGGCACCGGCGCGCAGGTCGCGCCGTGCGTGCAGGTCGACGGGCGCCCCGTTGGCGACGGCGCGATCGGACCGCTCGCCAAGCGGATCGGCGACCTCTACTTCGGGGTCGCTCACGGCGACGATAAGCGGCACTCGGAGTGGCGCACCGCCGTCTACAAGCGGTGAACGTCGCCTACCAGGGACTGGCCGGCGCGTTCTCGGAAGCCGCGGCGGCCGCGCTCTTCCCGGGCGCGGACCTCGTTCCCCGGCCAACCTTCGCCGAGGTCTTCGCGGCGCTCGAAGGCGCCGAAGTCGACGCCGCGGTGGTGCCGGTGGAGAACACGCACGCTGGGTCGGTGGCCGACGTGTACGACCTGCTCCGCCAGCACAGCGGCGCCAGGGTCGTGGCCGAGCTGATCCTCCGCGTGCGCCATTGCCTGCTCGGCGTGCGTGGCTCGCGGCTCGACGGAATACGCGTGGCGCGGTCGCATCCGCAGGCCCTCGCCCAGGTCGAGGAGTTCCTGCGCGCGCACCAGATCCGGCCCGAGGTCGCGTTCGACACCGCCGGAGCCGCGTCGGAGGTCTCGGATCTGGCCGACAAGGCCGTGGCCGCCATCGCCAGCCGGCGCGCCGCGGAGCGGTATGAGCTCGAGGTGCTGGCGGACTCGATCGAGACCTCGCGCGACAACTTCACGCGGTTCTTCGCGCTGGCCCGCGAAGCCGATCGCGGCATCGCCGAGCGCATACCGCCGGCACTCCGCGGGGGGCCCACGAAGACCAGCCTCGTCTACAAGACGGCGAACCTGCCGGGGGCGCTCGTCCGCTCCCTCCAGCCGTTCGCGACCGCATGGATCCAGCTCTCGAAGATCGAATCGCGGCCGAGCCGCGCCGCCCCCTGGGATTACGTCTTCTATCTGGACTTCGAGGCCGATCCCGCGGCGTGGCCGGCGCGTGAGGCACTGGCATTGATGCGTACCTGCTGCGAGTGGATCCAGACGCTCGGCACCTATCCGGCGGCGACTGAGGTCTTCGAGCCCGACTAGCCCACGCCGAGATAGGTGCGCGCGACGCCCTCGTCCCGCAGCAGCGCGTCGCCCGTGCCGCGCATCACCAGGCGGCCGAGATCCATGACATATGCCTGATCGGCGAGCCGCAACGCACGCAGCGCGTTCTGCTCGACGAGCAGCATCGTGACGCTCTGCCGCTTGAGATCCGACAGCGTCTCGAAGACCCGGGCGACCACGAGCGGCGCGAGGCCGAGCGAGGGCTCGTCGAGCAACAGGAGGCGAGGCTCGGCGAGCAGCGCGCGGGCGATCGCGAGCATCTGCTGCTCGCCGCCGGAGAGGTTTCCCGCAAGCAGAGCGCGGCGCTCGCCGAGGATCGGAAAGCGCCCGTACGCGGACTCGAGGCCCGATCGATCTCGCCCGCGCAGGCCCATGAGCAGGTTCTCCTCGACGGTCATGCGCGCGAGGATCTCGCGGCCCTCGGGCACCTGGACGATGCCCGCCCTGACGATCTCGTGGGGCGCCGCGCCGGCGATGTCGCGTCCGGCGAAGCGAATGCGGCCGGTGGCGCCGACGAGACCACTGATCGCGGCCAGCGTGCTCGACTTCCCCGCGCCATTCGCGCCGATCAGCGCCGTCACCTGGCCCGACTCGACCCCGAACGAGATGCCATGGACGGCCTCGACCGCGCCGTAACGCACGCGGAGGTCCTCCACCTCGAGGAGCGCGCTCAGGCGACGTCCTCGCTGCCGAGGTAGGCCTCGCGCACGACCGCGCTGCCCTGGATCTCCGCAGGCGGGCCCTCGGCGATCTTCCGGCCGAAGTTGAGCACGGCGATCCGCTCGCACGTCCCCATGACGAGCCGCACGTCGTGTTCGATCAGCAGGATCGTGAGCCCTTCGTCGACCAGAGCGCGCATCAGCTCGCGAAGTCGCCCGGTCTCGGTGGGATTCATCCCCGCGGCCGGCTCGTCGAGGAGAAGCAGCCGCGGCTCCGACGCGAGGGCGCGGGCGATCTCCAGCCGGCGCTGGTCGCCATACGACAGCTCCCCCGAGAGGGCGTCCGCACGCTGCGCGAGTCCGACGCGATCGAGGAGCGCCGCGGCGCGGTCGCGGTCCGCGCGGTCCGGCGCGCCGCGAGGCCAGAGCCGCCGCACCGCATCCGCACGCATGCGAACGTGACGTCCGACGAGGACGTTCTCGATCGCGCTGAGACCTTTGAAGAGGCGCACCCCCTGGAAGGTACGGGCGATCCCACGCGTGGTGAGCTCGTGCGGCGGCGATCCGGTCACGTCCGCCTCCGCGAAGCGGATCGTGCCCCCGTCCGCACGCAGGTGACCCGAAATCAGGTTCACCAGCGTCGTCTTCCCCGCGCCATTCGGTCCGATGAGGCCGAACGCCTGTCGCGGCGCTACCGCGAGATCGACCGCATTCACGGCGACGACCCCGCCGAAGCGCCTGGTGATGCGGATCGCCTCAAGCAACATCCGCCGCCCCGATCTCCTGCAGCCGTCGTGTGCGCCGGAGCTGTGCGACCGTGACGAGACCGCGCGGCAAATAGATGATGACCAGCAGCAGGATCAGCCCCTGCAGGATGTCGCGGTAGTCCTTGAGCGGCCGAAGCAGCTCGGGCAGCGCGGTCAGCAGGGCCGCTCCGAAGATCGGCCCGAGCGGATTCGGGATACCACCGACGACAGCGAAGACGAGGATCTGGACGGCCTTGGAGAAGGCGAAGTCGTTCGGCTCGATCGAGAACGTCAGGTGCGCCGAGAGACCGCCGGCCCAGGCGGCCACCAGCGCGCCCGCAACGAACGCGCCGAGCTTGTACCGGCGGACCGCGATGCCCTGGCTCGCCGCGGCGGTCTCGTCCTCGCGGATCGCCGCCCACGCCCTTCCGACGGTCGATCCCTGCACGCGCCAGAGGACGTACGCGACGACCGCCAGCGAGAGGTAGATGTGCCAGAGCTCGGTCTTCGGCGGGATGCCGTTGAGGCCTTGGCCTTTCCCCGTGATCGGCGTGGCGAGGAGGATCACGCGCAGCACCTCGCCGAAAGCGAGGGTCGCGATCGCGAGATAGACACCGCGCAGGCGGAAGACGGTGAGCCCGAGCGGCGCCGCTGTCGCGCCCGCGGCGAGGGCGCCGACGGCGAGGGCGATCGGGAAGGGCGTCCCGAGGTGGCGACCAAGGAGCGCCGAGACGTACGCGCCGATGCCCATGAACGCGGCGTTTCCGAGAGTCAGCTGCCCCGCGTAGAGCGTGACCCAGACGGAGAGGGCAAGGAGCGCGCTGACGCCGACGAATCCGATGAGCGTCGAGTACGCCGCAAAGAAGTCGCCGATCTCGTCCATCAGATGCGATCCACGACTCGCTGACCGAGGAGGCCCGACGGCCGCACGATGAGCACGAGGAACAGCAGACCGAACGCGAAGGCGTCGCGCAGCTCGGCGGGCAGATAGACGAGGCTCGCGACCTCCCCCAGGCCGAGGAGGTAGGCGCCCAGGACGGCGCCCGGAAGGCTCCCCATGCCGCCCACCACCATCACCGTGAACGCCCGGAGCTCTAGTGGCAGGCCCATCTTCGAGTCGACGGAGTCGTACGCGAACCCGAGGAGCACACCGGCGAGCCCGCCGAGGCCGGACGAAATGAAGAAGGTCGCGGCGATCGCGCGCTCGACGTCGACGCCGAGGATGCGCGCCGCCCGAGGGTTCTCGGCGAGCGCGCGGATGTCCCGGCCGAGGCTCGTCGATCGCACGAGGTACGTCAGCCCGAGCATGAGAACGATCGCGAGCACGATGATCGCGAGGCGTACACCCTCGAGCGTCGCGTCGCCGACGTGTAGCAGGAACGACGGAACGGTGCCGCGCGGGAACGTGATGAAGTCACCGCCGTACCGAAGCTCGACGAGGCGGACGACGATGAGCGTCACCGCGAGGCTCGAGATCATCGCCGACAGCGGTGGCGCCCCTCGGCGGCGGAGCGGGGCGAAGGCGATCCGGTCGAGGACGATCCCGAAGAGGCCGGTCGCGACGAAGGCGATGACGATGGCCGCGTACCAGGGGAGGCCCATCGTCCCTATCGCGAAGAGTGCGGCGAACGCGCCGAGCATGAAGACCGTGGGGTGCGCGAGGTTCAGGATGTCGAGGACGCTGAACACGAGCGCGAATCCCACCGCGAAGAGCGCGTAGATGCTTCCTATGAAGATCGCGTTATAGAGCTGCTCGAACATCTAACAGAGAGTCTGACCGGCGAGCTGGAGCAAGCGGCGCAGCAGGGTGCCGCGGGTGGCACGGGGGAGCGGGGTGCGCGCGAGCCGCGGCCGTCCGCGGGACTTCGAGCTCATGACCGCGCGCGCGGAGCGGAAAAGGCCGGCGAGCGCGCGCCCCCGACCCCGGGACAGGACCCGCGGCACGCTCGTAGACAACCGGGGCTCTATGCGCGCAAGGTCACTGGAACGGCGTGAACTGCCCGTCCTTGACGGTCATCACGAACGTCGGCTGCTTCACGTCGTGCTCCGGAGTGAACGAGAACGGGCCCAGCGGTGTGGCCAGGTTGCTCACCGCCTCGAGCTGCTTCTTCACCTGCTCCTTGTCGGTCATCCGGCTCGTGCGCTTCATCGCGTCGATCAGCGCGAGCATCGCGGTATAGGACTGCGCCGCGAACTGATCGGGGTCCTTCCCGTATGCCTGTTTGTAGGCGGCGATGAAGTCCGTGTTCGTCTTGTCGGTGCTCGCCTTCGACCACGCCGTGCCGACGATGATGAGGCCGGCGTTCTGGTTCGAGAGGAGCGCCGACGAGTTGAGCCCGTTGCCGCCGATGACCCGCTTGCCGGGCATCTGTTTCGTGATCTCGTCGAGGATCTTCCCCGCCGGCCCGGCGAGCGACGACGCCACGATCGCATCCGGGTTCTCGGCCTTCGCCGCGGTGACGAACGGCGCGAAGTCGACGTCGGTGGCGCGGTAGGGGATCTCCTTCGCGACCGTGACGCCGTTCGCCTTGAACGCGTCCTTGAAGATCGTCAGGTCGTCGAGCTCGAATTTCCCGTCGCCGTAGATGATCACGACCTTCTTGAGACCGAGCTTGGACGTCGCGGCCTTCACCGTCTCTGGCACCGCGCTCTGCTCCCCGAGCGAGGCGCGGAAGATCCAGTCGCACGGGCCGTAGTCGCACTTGCCGACGATGCCGATGCCGGTGTTCGAGATCGCGATGACCGGCGTGCCCGCTGCCTGTGCGACCGGGTGTGCGCCCGCCGCCACGGCCGAGAGCGTCGGCCCGAGTATGGCCGCGACCTTGTCCTGCTCGATGAATTTCTTGAATACGGTGATGCCCTGATCCTTGGTCGAGCCGTCGTCCTCGACGATGAGCTGGATCTTCTGGCGGCCGTTTAGGAACCCGCCGGTCGCGTTGAACTGGTCGACGGCGAGCTGGGCGCCGCTGGTCTGCTGCGGGTTGTAGAAGTTAGCGGCGCCGGTCTTGGACGTGGCGAGCCCGATCTTGACGTCAGGCAGCGGGCCGAGGCTCGCTGTTCCGGTCGCCGTCGTATCGCCGGTACCTCCACATGCTGAGATGACGACCGACAAAGCGGCGACCGAGACCGCCAGATACCGGAGCTTCATCTGTGTCCTCCCGCGCGCACGCCGCGCGCGCCCGATGCTAGCGAACGTCGAGCGCTTCGCACACCGCGGTCTGGCTTCCCCCCGGGGTCGGGCCACCGCTCAGGACGAGGATCGCACCGCGAGGCACGCCGCTCGTGCCGCCGACGGCGGCGGCGCCAATTCCGTGGCGCGGCGTGGGCAGGTCTGGCCCCCGCGACCATGCACCAGTCCGCTCGTCAAAGATCTCGACCTCTTTGAAGGTGCCCGACGGCTGCTCGCCACCGATGAGGTAGATGCGACCATCCCAGGCGGCGGCACCGACGCCACCCCGCGGGGTCGGCGCGTCGGGCAGCTTCTCCCAGCGATCCGTTTGCGGCAGGTAGCACTCGAGCGTTCCGAGGTTCGCTGACATCGACAGGCGCCGTCCGGCGACCGCGCAGACCCGACCGTTGAGCGCGACCGCCGCGAGATGGTCGCGAGGCGTCGGGATGGGCGCGAGGGTGCGCCAGCCGCGGGTCGTGACGTCGTACTCGTACGTCGGCGAGATGAGGCGCGATCCGTCGGCGCCACCGAGGATGTATATCCGCGTGCCGATCGCGACCGCCGCGCCGGCTGCGCGTGGCGAGGGCATCGGGGCGATCTCCGCCCATCGACCGGTCGAGACGTCGAGGCGGAACGACCGCGCGGTCGCGGCGCCGGCGTACCCGCCGAAGACATAGACGCCCTCGTCGCCGGTGGTCTGGATCCCGAAGACCGCCGCGGACATCGGGTGATCGACACCGTGCGGGAGGTCGGCGAGGCGATCCCAACGGCCGGTCGCGGCGTCGTAGCGCTCGACGCGGTTGGGGCCGCCGAACCCGCCGATCACATACACCTTGTCCTGCTGGTAGACCGCGGCCGTGACCTCGCTGCGCGGCGTCGGGATATCCGCGATCCGCCGCCACGCCGACGGCGCGGCAGAACTCGCCGCGGTCGCTGCGCTCCGCGACGGAGTGGGCGCAGCCGTGCTCGGTTGCTCGCCCGGCGCGCATGCCGCGAACACGAGCGCGACAAGCGCGAGCGAGCGGCGCATCACTCCTATATATAGGTGCGGATGCCGAACGAGGTCATCACCGCCCTCGCGGGGCTCGTGGCCTCGTTCCTCTCCGGATTGCTCGGCATCGGCGGCGGGCTAGTGCTCACACCGCTGCTCCTCTATCTCCCGCCGCTCGTCGGTGGAACGCCGATCCCGGTCAAGATCGTGACCGGTCTGACGATCGTGCAGGCGATCTCGGGCAGCCTCCTCGGCGCGATCCGGCATCGCTCGTACGGGAACGTGTCCGCGCAACTCGTGTGGCTCATGGGCCCACCGAGCGCGATCGCCTCGCTCATCGGCGCGTTTGTGTCGCAAGGAACATCCGACCGCGTCTTGCTTCTGATCTTCGCGGTGATGGCCTTCGCCGGCGCGGTGATGCTCCTGCTGCCGGTGGAGCCTCGAGATGGCGACGCGGAGACGATCGCAGTGCGGCGGCCGCTCGCGATCGGGATCGCGCTCGCGATCGGATTCTTCGGCGGCATGGTGGGCATCGGCGGCATCGCGTTCATCATCGCCGCGCTCGTCTACCTCTTGCGGGTTCCCGCGCGCCTGGCCATCGGCACCTCGCTCGGGATCGGCCTCTTTGCCGCGACCGCTGCGCTCATCGGCAAGGCCGCGACCGCGCAGATCGATCCGCCGCTCGCGGCGATCGTCTTCGTCGCCGCGCTGGTGGCGTCGCCGGTGGGCGCGGCGGTGAGCGTCCGGACGCAGCCGCGCGTGCTGCTCGGGATCCTCTCGCTGATCGTCATTCTCGCGGCGATCCGCATCGCGATCACCGCGCTCACGGGCACGTGAGGGCCTAACATCGCTCGCGAGTGAGAGGGAACGAGCTCCTAGCCGTCGCGCGCCGGTACGGCACCGCGATCCTGGCCGTCGCGATCACCGTGACACTGAAGCTCGCCATCGATGGCCTGGGAAGCGATCACCCCTTCGTGCTCCTGCCGGTGCCGGTGGCGATCGCCGCCTGGTACGGCGGCCGTGGGCCCGGTCTGCTCGCGGCCGCGCTCGTACCTGTAGCCGGTGCGTTCTTCGCCGGGCCGGGCCTGCCGCGCGACTCGGGTGATCTCGTCGCCCTCGCCGTCGTCACCGTGGAGGCCGGAGTCATCGTCGCGATCACGGTCGGGCTTAGAGACGCGCTTCGTCGCGCGGAGGCGTCGCGGATCGCCGCGGACGACGCTCGGCGCGAGCTCCGCTTCGCCGTTGCGGTCCGCGACGAGGTCCTGAAGATGTGGACCGAGAAGGTTCGCGGCCCGCTCGCGCGTCTCGAGGCGACGGCGACAGATGCGCTGCGCATGCTCGAGCGAGACGGCTACACCGGCTCCGCGACGCGACCGATCCGATCGATCGTCGATGACGCCGGACTGCTCAGCCGGGTGACCGCGAGCTGGCGGGCTCCGCAGGGACCGGAGCGGGCCGACGACGCCTAACCTCAACGGGAACGAGATCATCATCCTGTTCGCGCCGAACGAGATCGAAGCGCAGACCGCGGCGGGCGCCCTGCGTGCGAACGGCCTTCACCCACGCGTCGCACGCGACGATGCGGACGCCATGCTGGGCGCCGGCGGTCTCTCGGTGGGACGGTTCGTGGTGCTCGTTCCGGGGAGCGAGGCTCAGTCCGCACGCGACATCTTGCGTCCAGCCAAGGGAAGAAGGCGCGCGCGTCGCTAACGTCTGCCGGTCTCGTGCTCCTTCGGCACGATCTCCTCGCGATCGACCCCGAGGCGCACCTCGCCCTCCGTGATGCGAAGGATGTCGTCGCGCGATATCTCCGCGACCTTGCCGCCTCCGAAGATTCGCTCCAGGCCCGCACCGGCCTTCACGGTGAATCCGAGAAGGTCGCCTGTGGCCTGGTCGAAGCGGATCTCCTCGACGGTACCGACGAGATCACCGTCGCGGTCTTTGACCGCAGCGCCCTTCTTGATCGCCGGCCGATCCCGTTCCTCGGTGGCGGGGAGCGTATCGAGCGGCGGCCACAGGTAGGCATTCGGGGGGAACTCGTATCCGGTCGGGGCCGCCCATCCCGGCTCCGGCGCTACATAGTCGCCCTCGTCGAAGGTGGGCTGCGACTTCAGCTCCTCCTTCGTCAGGCTGAGGGTCACTGTTTCGCCGCCCGCGTCCGCAGCCTCGAAGGCGTCCTCACCGACGATGACCTCACGCCCGAGCAGCCCACAATGTGCTGATGGCGAACCCCGTGATCCTCTCCGTCGCCGGATCGATGATGACCCGGTGGACCTTGCCGGCGTCGTGCCCGTCCTTCGTTCGGACCTTGGCTCCCAGATCGATGCGCATGGGTTCCTCCGGTCGGGCCTACGCCCCGGGGAAAGGCGCAGCAGAACGTATTCCAGGCGGGGGTTCGAGGTGCGAAGCCCCTCGCCTCTAGTACGGAACGTCGATGTTGCCGCCGCGGCGGAAGCCCGTGCCCTCGAGGAGGCCGGCGAGCCCACGTTGCTCGCCGCGTAGCGCATCAAGCAGGCGGATCGCCTCATCCACGGTCAGGTCGCGCCGGAAGTCGGTCAGCGCACTT
>DASYSC010000179.1:0-14643 GCA_036003765.1 Candidatus Limnocylindria bacterium | reverse complement strand
GAGCGCGATGTCACCCGCCTTGAGGGTGCTGTCGATCTTGACGCCGCCGTTCACACCGGCCGCGCCTTCGTGGATGTGACCAATGTTGATCGCGGTGCTCGCCGGGCAGCCGGTGATCGACACGTCGAACTTCGCGCTCGTGCCCGTGAACGTGACTGTCGCCGTGCCGCTGCAGGTTGCCTCGGCGTCGGTGATCGGTGGGTTCTCATTCGAGGCCTTGAGCTCGGCCTTGAAGGTGTTCGCGGGTGTCGGAGACGGAGACGGGGACGGGGAAGGCGTCGGTGACGCGGTGGGTGCCGTGGTCCGTGTCGGCGAGGGACTCGGTGCCGCCGCGGTCCCGCCACATGCGGCGATCACCACCGCCGCCGCCGCGATGCCAGCGAATAGACGCATCTGCTAGATCCTCCCTTGCAGCTTCATCGGTTTATACGGCCCCGCGGGCCGTTCGGATGAAGAGCGTAGGCCGAGCAGACCTTTAAGCCGGATTCTGGCGAGGATGGTCATCCCTCTCGAGCGGAGGTCGCCCTCCGCCTCTAGCGGCCTACCCGGGGACGGCGCGGGCCACGCCATCGTCCCCTTACATGGCCTTGCTCCAGGCAGCGCTTGCCCGTTTCACCCCGCTTGCGCGGGATCGTCACTGTGGCGCTGGCCTCGCCTCGCGGCGGAGGGGCGTTACCCCTTGCCCTGCCCTGTGGAGTCCGGACTTTCCTCGGCGGCTTTCGCCGACGCGACCATCCGGCCTGCTCGGTGCGCTTATTCTATCGGGCTTCGCCTGGGAGTTTCACTACTTGATCACCGTGAGCGCCGGAGCGATGCGTGCACGAGCTGGGCGGCGCGGATCAACTCCGCGGTGACGCTCACGCCCGCCAACTCGCCATAGAACCCGAATAGATCGACGCCCGGAGCCTTGCCGCTGAAGCCGCTCACGTCGGTTGCCAGCTGCGCTACGTCGAGCAAGCCGCACCCGATATGAGCGCGGCGCCATTCGATGATCACAACGCCACGACCGGCGAGCCGCGCGTTCGCGCATACCAGCTCTCCGTGACAGAGCACCGCCGGGAGGTTCGCGAGCGCGGTCGCCGCCGCGCGCGCCTCGGCGTCCAGCGGTCGATCGATCGCCGCGCGCTCCGACGCGCGTTCGACGAGCTCCACCGGACCGATCGTCGGAACACCCAACGCTTTCAGCGCCGGCACATCACCGGCAACGGCGCGCTCGATCTTGACCTTCGCCCGCACGATCGCCCTCGGGTCGTCGTGACACGCGCTCTGCGCGTCGAGCAGGTCCTCGGTGAGCACCCAGGGCCACGCCGGCACCGCTGCCGGCGGGATCCCGCGCGAGCGGACGAGCGCCACGCGGTCGGTCTTTCGCGCGAGCAGCGGCAGGAGCTGGACCTCGAGGGCGTCGCTTGGCGGGACGCGTTTCACGACGAGCGAGCGCGCCTCGCCCTCCTGCCGGAAGCGGATGCGTTCGAGCTCGAGCGATGCGTTCTTGGCAACGACCTCGCTGCGCACGTCGCTCACCTCGGCGCGAAGACTGCGCGCGACGAATGAGGTCAGCGGGTCCTCTGTCATCGCATCAGCCGGGGGTCCGAGGGGGCAGAGCCCCCTCGACTGCTTCGTCGATGGCGCGGTTGGAGAGCGCATCGGCAACGAGGTTCTGCTCGCGTGGCACGTGGCGGATCTCGCGTTCGGGGAAAGAGGCCAGGAGCTCTCCCGCGCGCAGCGCGAGCGGCTTCAGTCCCGGATGCTTGATCTTCCAACGGCCGAGCATCTGCTGCACGACCAGCAACGAATCCATGCGCACGTCGACCGCCCTCGCCCTTCGCCGTCTGGCCTCCTCGAGGCCGAGGATGAGCGCGCTGTACTCCGCGACGTTATTCGTCGCGCGGCCCAGAGCCAGCGTCAATTCGGCGACGACGTTGCCTTCCTCGTCGAGCAGAACCGCGCCCGCTCCGGCGGGTCCGGGGTTGCCGCGGGCCGCCCCGTCCGCATAGATGATCAATCGGCGCTTCGTCACTGCCCGAGGACCTGCGCAAGACGCGTCAGGTCGACATTCCCGCCGGAAACGATCGCGACGACGCGCTCGCCCGGTCGTGCTTTGACGGCGCCCGCGATCAACGCACCGGTCGCGGCGGCGCCGGCCGGTTCGGCCACGAGCTTGGCCCGCGTCGCGAGGAAGCGCATCCCCTCGGCGATGACCTCGTCGTCGACCAGCACGACGTCCGAGACGAGCCTCCTCACGATCTCCAGCGGGAGCGTCCCCGCGATCGGCGCGGCGAGGCCGTCGGCGATCGTGTTCACCTGCTCGAGGCGCATCGGCGCGCCCGCATCGAGCGCGCGGCGCATCCCTGGCGCGCCGGACGGCTCGACGCCGACCACGCGCGCCTGCGGGCGCTTCGCGGCCACCGCGACGGCGCTCCCGGCGATCAGCCCACCGCCACCGACGCCGACGACGAGAAGGTCCGCGTCCGGAAGGTCCTCGAGGATCTCGAGCGCGCACGTCCCGTGGCCCGCGATCATCGCCGCGTCGTCGTAGGGATGCAGGAAATACGCCCCGGTACGCTCCGTGATCTCACCGACGAGCGCTGTCAGCTTTGTGACGTCGGGAGCGAACACCACGTCGGCGCCGTACCCGCGCGTGGCCTCGACCTTGGTCTTCGGCGCCGATTCGGGCATAGCGACCGTGACCCGCACGCCCGCGGATGCGGCGGCGAACGCGATTGCCTGAGCAGCGTTCCCGGCGCTCATGGTCACGATCCCGCGGTCCCGCTGCTCTTTCGAGAGCCGGCTGACCGCATAGACGGCACCCCGCGGCTTGAACGAGCCGGTCCGCTGGAAGCTCTCCGCTTTCAGATATGCGCTCGCGCCGATGCGCTCCGCGAGCGCGCGGCTCGAGAAGAGCGGCGTGCGATGAAGGAGCGGCGAGACGATCTCTTGCGCGCGCTCGACGTCGGCGAACGTGACGGTCACGCGCACATAATGACTCTCGATTGACGCGGAGCCTCTGCCCGTTGACACGTCGTTGACGGGTAGACGTAGAGAGTGGATCCGATGAGCGAAAGGCACGCAGCCGCGATCGAAACCCGTTCGCTGACCAAGGACTACGGGCTGGGTCGCGGCATTTTCGATCTCGAGCTCGCCGTCTGGACCGGAGAGGTCTTCGGCTTCCTCGGCCCGAACGGCGCCGGGAAGACCACGACGATCAAGCTCCTGATGGGGATGCTACGCGCGACCCGTGGCGGGGCGACGATCTTCGGGCTGGACGCCGATCGCGATTCGGTGGCGGTCAAGAAGAAGGTCGGCTACGTCCCTGGCGAGCTCCCCCAGTTCGGTGGCTGGCGTGGTTCTGAGATCGTGAGCTACGTCATCGGTCTTCGGGGCGACGTCGACGAAAGACGCGTCAGCGAGCTTGCGACGCGGCTTTCGCTCGATCTCGGCCGGAAGTACCGGGAGTACTCCCACGGGAACAAACAGAAGCTCGCGCTCGTGCTCGCGTTCATGCATCGACCCGCGCTGCTCGTGCTCGACGAGCCGACAAGTGGACTCGACCCGTTGCACCAGCAGGTCTTCTATGGGCTGTTGCGAGAAGCGCGTGCGGCAGGAGCGACCGTGTTCATGTCATCGCATGTTCTCAGCGAGGTGGAGCACGTCTGTGACCGCGTCGGGATCGTGCGGTCGGGAAAGCTCGTGACCGTGGCGCCTCTTGCGGAGCTGGCGGGGATCCGAGCACATCGCGTGGAGATCGAGTTTGCCAGCGATCCCCCGGGCGATCGGCTGCGAGGCGTGCCCGGGCTCGAGCAGCTCGAGCTCAAGGGGCATCGCGCCTCCGCGATGCTCCGCGGAAGCTTCGACCCGCTGATACGGGCGATCGACGGCGACCGGGTCATATCGCTCGTGAGCCGCGAACCGACGCTCGAGGAGATCTTCCTGACGTACTACGAGGAGCCCGGGAAGCGGTGACCCTCTTCCGGCTCGCCCTGCGCGTCGGCCGGGTCGGGGCGATCGGAGCCGGGGCGTTCGGGGTAGTCGTCGGGTTCGCCCAACCTCTCGCATTCTCCCAGCTCGCCGGCGACACGCCCGTGGAGCGCGCGATCTTCGCTCAGCAGATGGAGCTCCTTGGGCGCTCGTTGACTTACATCCTTCCAGTGCCCGGTGATCTCGGCACGATGGCGGGGTGGGTGGAGTGGCGCGCGCTCGGCCCGATGCCGCTCGTCCTGGCGTTCTGGGCGCTCATGGCCGCCACGGGGGCTGGGCGCGGCGACGAGGAGCGTGGGCTCGTCGAACACTGGCTGTCGGCGGGTGTGTCGCGAGGCTCGTACCTCGCCTCGCGCATCGCCGCGTTCCTCGTGCTTGCCGCGATCGTCGTATCGCTCATCGTCGGCGCCGCGGGCGTGGGCGCGGTGGTGGGCGGCGAGCCGATCCCCGCCGAGGGGCTCGCGCTCCACGGCCTCGTGCTTCTGGCGCTGGCCCTGTGCGTGTACGGGATCTCGTTGTTCGTCGCGCAGGTCGCCCGGACCAGGCGCGGCGCGATCAGGATCGGCGCGACGGTCCTCCTGTTGCTTTTCCTCGTCGACGCGTCAGCGCGATCAGGGGACGCCCAAACGATCAGCTGGATCTCCCCCTTCTGGCTGTACGACCAGAATCATCCGCTGCGGCCCGGCGGGTCGATCGACCTCGCGTCGACCGCCGGTCTTCTTGGAGCCGCCGCGATCCTCATTGGCGCCGCGTGGTCGGCGTTCGTGCGTCGCGATCTCGGGGCGTCGCTCCTCCGCAGCCGTGCGCGAGCCGGCGCGGAGGCCGTGTCCCCATCGCGGGATCCGCTGCTGCGCATCCCGATCATTGCGCTCCTCGAGCAGCAGCGCTGGTCGGTGCTGGTCTGGATGGCGGCCATGGCGGGGCTCGCCGCGTTCCTGCTGTCCTTCACTCGCGCCGCGGTAGACGCGATGCTCGCGACGCCGACCTTCCGCGTCTATCTCGAGCGCGCGGGCCTCGGCACCTACACCTCGTTCGTCGGGGCGGTCTGGCTGACCACGGCCGTCCTCCTCCTGGCGCTCTACGCGATCTTTCAGGCGAGTGGCTGGGCCGACGACGATGCGGAGGGGCGGCTGGAGATCGTGCTCGCGCAGCCGGTGTCACGAAGTCGTGTGGTCCTCGAGCGGATCGCGGCCCTCCTGATCGGCGGGGCGCTCATCGTGGCGGCGTCGACCCTGGCCACCCTCGCCGCGACGAACGCGGCGGGGATCGAGCTCGACACCGGCCGGTTCGTGCTCGCGAGCGCGCTGACGCTCGCCGTCATCTTCGCCTTCGGCGGGCTCGGCGCCGCTGGGGTGTCCTGGCGGCCACGGATCGCCGTGATCGGCCTAACGGCGATCGCGATCTGGAGCTACCTCGTGCAGGAGCTCGCACCGCTCTTCGACTGGCCGACCTGGGTCGAGGACCTCTCGCTATTCGCGCTCTACGGCCAGCCCCTCGCGCAGGGCATCGACTGGGCGAGGCTCTCCATGCTCACCGCCATCGGGCTCGTGGGTTCGGGGATGGCGCTCGCGACGATGCGGCGGAGGGACGTCGGGGCCTAGACGCTGTGCGCCACCGGGCCCCGGACAGGCCAGCCGGTCGGGTCGAGGTCCACCTCGTCGACGTAGCACCAGCCCCAGTCCTCACCCGGTTCGAACGACTTGATGATCGGATGCCGGACCTTGCGGAAATGCTTGGTGGCGTGCCGGTTCGGCGAGTCGTCGCAGCACCCGACGTGGCCGCAGGTCATGCAGAGCCGGAGGTGCACCCACTCGGCTCCGATTCGCAGGCAGTCTTCGCAGCCGTCCGCGCTCGGGACGACCTCGCGGATCTGGTCGAGGTGGGTGCAGGTCTTCCTACTCATCCGGTGGGCCCGCCAGGGATCGAACCTGGGACCAGCAGATTATGAGTCCGCCGCTCTACCACTGAGCTACGGGCCCTAGGAGTGCCGCGGCGCG
This sequence comes from Candidatus Limnocylindria bacterium, assembly GCA_036003765.1. GTDB lineage: Bacteria > Chloroflexota > Limnocylindria > P2-11E > P2-11E > 3-1-20CM-2-70-9. The sequence continues at coordinate 8,671 of DASYSC010000179.1, read as the reverse complement.
AGCTTGCTCGCGCAAGCGGCCGACGACGGGCCCGCGAGCGAAGCGAGAGGGCCCGCTGTCCCGCCAAGTATCTCAGCGCGGCGACGACGGGCCCGCGAGCGAAGCGAGAGGGCCCGCTGTCCCGCCAAGTATCTCAGCGCGCCGACGACGGGCCCGCGAGTGTCGCTCGCGAGCCCGCCCGATAACGCAAGTATCGATGAGCAGGCTCGCGGGCGACACTCGACAGGGCCTTAGGAGAGATGAGACGGCGCGGGCTGTCTTGCAAAGCCGCACAAAGACCTGACCGAAGCCGTTATAGTCCTCCGAAGGCTGGGGCGCGTACGTTTCCGCGCGCTGTGGGGAGCACAGCAACTCGAAGCGGGCCCAGGGCGTGGGGTCCGCGAAGAGGAGAGCGCGGTTGGGTAAGGTCATCGCGATCGCGAACCAGAAGGGCGGCGTGGGCAAGACCACGTGCGCCATCAATCTCGGTGGGGCTCTCGCCTCCTTAGGGCACGAGGTCCTCTGTCTCGATCTCGATCCGCAAGCGAACCTGACCGTCGGTCTGGGGATCGACCTCAACACCGTCGAGCGGAGCATCGCCGACGTGCTCATCGACTCGAACATCACGCTCGCATCGATCATCCGGCCGACGAAGACGAAGAAGGTCGATGTCGCGCCCGCGACGCTCGAGCTCTCCGCCGCCGAGGTCGAGCTGTTCAACGCCATCGGCCGGGAGATGGCGCTGCGCGACAAGCTCGGTCGCGACGTCGTCGATCGGTATGACTACGTCCTCATCGACTGCCCGCCGACGCTCGGCCTCCTCACCCTGAACGCGCTCGTCGCCGCGAGCGGGGTCATCATCCCGGTGCAGACGCAGTACTACGCGCTCAAGGGCGTGGCCGCTCTGCTCAAGATCATCAAGACGGTGCAGACGCGACTCAACCCGAACCTCAAGGTCTACGGACTACTTCCGACCTTCTACGACAGCCGCACGATCCTCGCGCGCGACATGCTCGACTCGCTCAAAGACCTTGGCGACCATCAGGTCTTCGAGACCATCATCCGTCAATCCGTGAAGATCGGCGAGGCGCCGACCGCCGGCGTGCCGATCACGGTGTACGAACCGCGGAGCGATGCGGCAAAGAGCTTCGTCGACCTCGCGAAGGAGGTGATCGGTGCTCACAAGTAGTAGCCACAGAAAATCGTTCAGGGACGCGGGCGAGCGCATCTTCCAGCAGGAGTCCGACGCGCAGCCCGGGATCATCAGTCTCCTCGCCGCGCGAACGCCGACCGCCGTGCGCGACATCCCGCTCGAAAAGATCGTGCCGAACCCCGCGCAGCCGCGGATGACCTGGCACGAGGACACTCTCGCGGAGCTCGGCGCGTCGATCCGCGAACACGGCGTGCTCCAGCCGATCCTGGTGCGTCCGGCCGGCGACGAGTACGAGATCATCGCGGGCGAGCGCCGGTGGCGCGCCTCGAAGCTCGCGGGCAAAGAGACGATCCCGGCGATCGTCGAACGGTTCGACGATGCGACCGCCCTCGAGATCGCCTTGATCGAGAACCTCCAGCGCGAAGACCTCTCACCGCTCGACGAGGCGGTCATCTACAAAAAGATGACCGGCGAGCTCGGGTACTCCATCCGCAACCTCGCCACCAAGCTCGGCAAGGACAAGGGCTACGTCGAAAACCGCCTCCGGCTCGCGTCCGCCCCCGACGACGTCCGCCAGATGGTCGGGGAGCGCTACGACACGCTCTCCGCCGCGTACGAGCTGATGAAGCTCGACAACAAGCGACGCCGCCAGGCGCTCGCGAAGCAGATCATCGCCGGCAAGCTCACTCTGCTGCGCCTGCACGAGCGGGTCGAACGGATCCTCCACCCGGGGGAGAAGTCCCACAAGCCGGAGCCCGCGATCCCGCCGCTTCGCGACGACGCGCTCATCGTCGCCACGCGCAAGCTGAACGACGCGCTGGCCGACCTCGCACGGATCGTCGGCGAGGACGGGCACGGGACGATCGCGGAAGGCGACCGCCAGAACCTGGCGAAGTTCCTCACGATCTCGCGCGCGCGCCTCGACAACCTCGTGGCGCGTCTGCGGAGCGGCGCCCGGGCCTAGCGATCGGTGCGGCTAAAGTGAAGACATGCGGGTCGGCTTTCGGGGAAGCACGGTGGCGTTCGGGCTCATGACCGGGATCGTGACGCTCGCCGCGATGGGGATCTTCGTTCTGATGGATCCGCGGGCGCAGGCCTTCTGGGCAATCCGCGTCGCGGACGCGGTCAGCTTCGTGCGCTCGCTCTTCGTGCGCTAAGCGGCGTTGGGGAAGTCGGTCCGGACTTCCTCGGTGACCAGGCGGGCCTTCTGTGCCCTCGCGTCACGCACGATCGAGAACGCGGTCGCGACGATGCCGAGGGCCGTCAGAACGGCCAGACTGCCGTCGCTTGTTAACAGTTCCATCACGGCGCCTACATAAGCACCTCTCATGCCAGCGCGGCGGGCAAGCGTGGCGTTACTGCTGCGTCACACATTTGTCGCAAATCACGCCGCTTTGCGTGGAGGTCGGGCTCGCATGACACGCACCTGCGCGACGCGGCGGCCGTCGACACCGGTGACCTGGAAGCGGTACCCCTCGACCTCGACCGTGTCGCCGACGGCCGCGAGCCGGCCGAGACGACCGAAAACGAGACCGCCGACAGTGTCGTACGGCTCGTCCGCCAGCTCGAGCTGCAGTCGCTCGCGGAGCGCCTCGAGCGACGTCAGCCCGTCGACGACATAGGTTCCGGGCGCCTCTTCCTTGAAAGCCGGGGCTTCCTTGTCGAACTCGTCCTGGACCTCGCCGACCAGCTGCTCGATCACGTCTTCGAGGGTCACGAGGCCGGCGGTGCCGCCGAACTCGTCGAGGACGACCGCGAGCTGCACGCGCTGGCGCCTGAACTCTGCGAGCGCCTGATCGAGGCGCATGGTCTCGGGGATGACCGGCACCTTGCGCATGACCTCCCGCGCGGGCGCGCGGGAATCCCTGTCGATGCCGACGAGATCCTTGACGTGCACGATCCCGATGATGTGGTCGAGGTCCTCCTGGTAGACGGGGAAGCGTGAGAAGCGGTGCTGGCGCGCCATCGCGAGCAGCTCCTTCACGCCCATGTCGTCGGGTACCGCGACCATCTCGGTGCGCGGGACCATCACCTGACGGACCATGCGGTCCGCGAATTCCATTGCGCGCCCGACGATGAGCCGCTCGCTCTCCTGCAGCACGCCCTTCTTCGTCGACACCGCCACGAGCATCTTGAGCTCCTCTTCGCTGTGCACGTCCAGCGCGTCCGTGGGACGGATGCCGACCCAGCGCAGGATCGCGTTCGCGCTTCCGTTCACGAGAGCGATGAATGGGTACATGAGGCGGTAGAAGAGGTGCAGCGGATACGCGGACCAGAGTGCCAGCGGGAGCGCGCGCTGAATCGAAAGGTACTTCGGCGCCAACTCGCCGACGACGATATGCAGGTACGTGATCGCCGCGAACGCCAGCGCGAACGAGATCACATTCAGGAGCGGGTCCGGCAGCCAGTCGAAGAGCGGCTCGAGCACCGCGGCGACAGCCGGCTCGCCGAGCCATCCGATCGCCAGCGAGCAGAGCGTCACCCCAAGCTGCGATGCGGAGATGTACTGATCCAGGCGGTCGACTACCCGCGACGCGAGTCGCGCACGAGCGCTCCCCTGCTGGCCGATCTCGTCGAGCTGCGTCTTACGGACGCGGACGAACGCGTATTCCGCGGCGACGAAGAATCCGTTCGCCAGGACGAGAACGACCGTGAGAACGAGGGCAAGGGCGGTACGGGCGTCCATGCCCGTGCGATTCTCGCACCTCCGCTAGGCTTGATTTCGTGCGCGTTCTCGTTCGTCTGTTCGCGTCGTATCGCGAAGCGGCGGGAAAGGGCCATTTCGATCTCGAGCTGCCACCAGGGTCCAAGGTCCGCGACGCGATCGAGCGCATCCTTACGGACCACCCCCTGATCGCGGAGGGCAGGCAGGTTGTGATCGCCCGAAACCGCGACTACGCATCGCTTGACACCGCGCTCGCCGACGGGGACGAGCTGGCGCTCATTCCGCCGGTGTCAGGTGGAGATGCCCGAACGCTCGATTCCATCGCGGTGAGCGAAGCGCCGCTGACGATCGATGACGCGCTCGCGCTCGTGCGCGACGACGCGTTCGGGGGCGTCGTTGTCTTCCTCGGTACGGTGCGCAGCCGCAGCCGTGGGAAGCGAATCCTGCGGCTCGAGTACGAGGCGTACGCCGAGATGGCCGAGGCGAAGATGCGCGAGATCGCGCACCGGCTAGAGCGCGAGCACGGGCCGCTGCGCATCGCCATGCATCACCGCGTCGGCGACCTGCGCGTCGGCGATATCGCGGTCGTGGTGGCGGCGGCCGCACCGCATCGCGACGCGGCCTTCGCCGCCGCGCGCGCCGCGATCGACGAGCTGAAGACGATCGTGCCGATCTGGAAGAAGGAGCACGCTGAGGACGGGGCGATGTGGATCGAGGAGCACGCGTGACGCTAGTCGCGGCAGGGCGACGCGGGGTCCTGTCCCGAGGTCGGGGCAGCGCGCTCGCCTACCGGTCCGCTCCTACCGCGATCTCACCGCGCCCATGCGGACGCGGCCGGTCAACGGCTCGCGCGCAACCCGCTCCCCCGTGCCACCCCGCGTCACCCTGCCGGTGACGGCCGCTTCCCCGTCGGCGCTCGTCCTTCGGCTGCAGGAGATCTGCGGAGAGGACAACGTCTTCTGGCGCGCCGAGGATCTCCTCGTCTGGGAGTACGACGCGGGGTTCGATCGCCATCCGCCGAGCGCGGTCGCCGTTCCGGGCAGCGCCGAGGAGGTCGCCGCGGTGGTCAAGGCGGCGCACGACGCCGGGGTGGCGATCGTCCCGCGCGGAGCGGGCACGGGACTCTCGGGCGGGACGATCGCCTGCGGGGGCGCGATCGTTGTCGCGACCACGCGCCTGCGGACCATCCATTCGATCGATGCGGTCGCGCGCGTCGCTGTCGTCGACCCTGGAGTGACGAATCTCGCGGTCAGCGCCGCTGCACGCGAGGCGGGACTCTTCTTCGCTCCCGATCCGGCGAGCCAGCGCATCTCGACCATCGGCGGGAACGTCGGAACGAACGCGGGCGGGCCGCACGCCCTCCGCTACGGATCGATGGTCAACCACGTCCTCGGGATCGAGATGGTCCTGCCGAACGGAGAGATCGCGCGATTCGGCGGTGTGGTCGCGGACCTCCCGGGGTACGACTGCGTGCCGCTGATCGTGGGCAGCGAAGGCACGCTCGGGATCATCACGAAGATATGGCTGCGCCTCCTTCCCCTCCCCGAAGACGTGCGGACATTCGTGGCCATCTTCTCGGACATCGACAGCGGGGCGCGAGCTGCGAGCGCGATCATCGCGAGTGGGGTCGTCCCGGCGGCTATGGAGATGCTCGACAAGGTGACGATCGGCGCATTGAACGCAGCGTTCGACGTTCATCTCCCGGCGGAGGCCGGCTCGCTGCTCCTCGTGGAGATCGAGGGTCTGCGCGAGGAGACCGAAGACTGGGCGGCGTCGATCGAGCGGGTCCTCAAGAAGAACGGCGCGACCGATGTGCGCTCGGCGGCGACACAGGCTGAGCGCGAGCTTCTGTGGAAGGCACGCAAGCTCGGGTACGCCGCGCTCGCGCGGATCAAGCCGAACAACTACCTGCACGATGCGGTCGTGCCGCGCACGCGGATGCCGGAGGTGCTGCGTCAGGTCAACGCGATCGCCGAGCGCTACGGCTACGTGATCGCGAACATGTTCCACATCGGGGACGGGAACCTGCACCCGGTGCTGCTCTTCGATGCGCGCACCGAGCCGATCGACCGCGTGATGGAAGCGAGCGCCGAGATCCTCAAGGTCGCGATCGACGCGGGCGGTGCGCTCACCGGCGAGCATGGGGTCGGGCTCGAGAAGAATCACTTCATGCTCTGGGTGTTCTCCGCGGAGGACCTCCAGGCCATGCGTCGGGCGCGAGACGCCTTCGATCCGGACGGAACGATGAATCCGGGAAAGATCTTCCCCGGAGGCGACGCCTGCGCGGACATCCCGACCGAGCGCACCAAGCGGGCGCTCGCGGAGGGCATGTGGGTCTAGCCGTTGCCGTCGGGAGCCACTCGATCGACGGAGCCGAGCCCGGCGACATGCTGCGCGCCCAGAGCGAGAGTGATGTCGTCGACGCCATTCGAGCCGCCAACGATCGAGGCCAGGCGATCGTGATCGCCGGCGGCGGCACCCGCCTCACGATCGGAGATCCGCCGGCGCGTTACGACCTCGCACTCGATCTCTCGGGCCTTCGCGGCATCGTCGAGTACGAGCCCGACGATCTGGTGGCGACCGTCCGCGCGGGCACGACGCTCGCGGAGCTCGCCGAGGCCGTCGCCCCGCGCAAGCAGCGCTGGCCCGTCGAGGCCGGGATGCACGATCGCGCCACCGTCGGCGGGACCCTCGCGAGTGCGGCCGGCGGGCCATCGCGCCTGCGCTACTTCCACCCGCGGGACTGGGTGATCGGCGGACGTGTCGTCCTCGGGGATGGAACCGCGGTGCGGTCGGGCGGCAAAGTCGTGAAGAACGTCACCGGCTACGACCTCACGCGGCTCTGGAGCGGGACCTTCGGCACGCTCGCCGCGATCGTCGAGCTCACGTTGAAGCTCACCGCCGTGCCGGAGCGCACGGTCACGCTCGCCGCCGAGCTGGACATCCCGACCGCGCTCGCCCAGGCCGCGGGCATCCACGCGAGCGGGTTACCGGTCGATGCGCTCGCGATCATCGCCGGCGAAGCGGCGCACGGTCTGGGCGCTCACGGCGACGCGTTGCTCCTCGTCCGGATCGCCGGACCCATCACGGCGGTGCGCCGCCTCGGCCGCGCGATCCGTGAGCGCGTGACGTGCCGCGACATCGGCAACGAGGTCTGGGACCGGGTGGCCGCGCTTCCGCTCGAAGCGAAGTGGACCGCGCGGGTCGCCTGGTCGCCCGGCGCGAACCCCGCGCTCGAATTCGCGGGCTACAGCGCGGTCATCTATCCCGCGAACGGCACCGCGTACCTGCTGCACGCGATCGACCGTGCCACGTTCCGCCGCGCCCGTGAATCTCTGGAGGGGCTCGACGGATACGCGATCCTCGAGCGCGCGAGCCGCGATTACAAGAAAGAGGCCGGCGGTGCCTGGGGCAGAGCGCGCGTCCCGCTCCCGATCGCGCGGGCGCTCAAAGAGCGCTTCGACCCACGGGGCATCCTCGCTCCGGGACGGATGCCGGCGTGACCTCGCTGCTGCTCGACACGGAAGGGCTCAATCGGTGCATCCACTGCGGCCTCTGCCTTGAAGCGTGTCCGACCTATCGCATCAGCCGGCTCGAGACCGAATCACCGCGCGGGCGCCTGCATCTGATGAGCGCGATCGCGTCGGCCCGCATCGATCCGCGGGAAAGTGACATGGCAGTCCTGCACCTCGATCGCTGCCTCGCGTGCCGCGCTTGCGAGGCGGTGTGTCCGTCCGGCGTCCCGTACGGCGAGCTGATCGAGGAGGCGCGCGCGGACATCGCGCGGGCGCGCGGGACGCCGCCACTTGGGCGGCTCGCGCTATGGAGCGTCTCGCGCCCGCGCGTTCTTGGCGCGATGGCTGCCCTCCTCGCGCTGGCGGACCGCCTCGGGCTGCGAGCGGTCGCGCGACGCATCTTGCCGGCCCGCCTGCGGAGGCTCGATGCGCTCGCCCCTCCCATGGGGCGTCCGGCCTACCGGCCGGTCGCGGTCGATACGCCGCGCTCGTCGGTCGCCCTGCTCCTCGGGTGCGTGATGCGCGTGTCTTACGGTGACGTCCATACCGCGACCGCTCGCGTACTGGCGCGGCTCGCGATCGCGATCGTCGACGTCCCGGGGCAGACCTGCTGCGGCGCGCTGCACGCGCACGCCGGCGACCATGCGGAAGCGCTCCGCCTGGCGAAGCGCAACATCGCGGCCTTCGAGCGATCTGGCGTCGACGCGATCCTCACCAACGCGGCAGGTTGCGGTGCGCATCTCAAGAGCTACGTCCATCTGCTCGAAGGCGATCCGGCGTGGGCCGATCGCGCGGCGGCGATCGCGTCCCGCGTGCGGGACGTGAACGAGTACCTCGCAGCGACGGCCGACGGCACGACGTTCGGCGAGCTCGCGATGCGGATCACGTACCAGGACCCCTGTCACCTCGCGCATGCGCAGGGAATCCGCGCCGAGCCACGCGCGCTCCTACGACGGGTGCGCGGGCTCGAGCTCATCGAGATGGTCGATGCCGACGTGTGCTGCGGAAGCGCCGGGTTCTACAACCTCGCGCAGCCGGAGTACGCGGATCGCCTGCTCGAGTCGAAGATCGAAGCGGTCCTCGCGACCGGAGCGGATGCCGTGGTCACCGCCAACCCAGGATGCATGCTTCAGCTCGCCGCGGGACTACGATCACGCGGGAGCAGCATCCCGGTCCTTCACGTGGTCGAGGTGCTCGACCGCGCCGCGGGAAACACATGAGCCGGGGACTCACGATCCTGCTCGCGACCGCGGCGGCGATCGTCGCGGTCCTCGCGCTGCTCCTCATCCCGGTCTCGATCACGCTGGGGCATGTCGCCAACGTCATCGGCGAGGTGATCGTCCTCGTCGCGTGCATCGC
>DASYSC010000178.1:0-16639 GCA_036003765.1 Candidatus Limnocylindria bacterium | reverse complement strand
GACAGCACGACCAGCGGACGTGCGCCCGCCGCGCGAACCGTTTCGAGTACATGCGCGAGGAGCGGACGTCCAGCGATCGCGTGGAGGACCTTCGGCGTCTTGGACTTCATCCGCGTCGAGAGGCCGGCCGCGAGCACGATGGCCAGCGGCGCGTCGGTCATTTCGATCGGTCAGGCTGGGGCGCCAGGATTCGAACCTGGGATAGCGGATCCAAAGTCCGCCGCCTTACCACTTGGCCACGCCCCACAGGACACGGCTCAAATGTTAGGGGCGAACGATGGGGGCTTCGCCCCCCTCGAACCCCCAGCTACGTGCCCCGCGAACCCCCCGCGGGCTGCTTGCCGCGCTTGATCAATTCCGCGACGCGACGCCCACCTTTGCGGCCGAGCTGCGCATAGCCCTCGCTGCCCAGCTGAGATTTGCGAGCCTCGCCGCCTTTGCGGCCGAGCTCGGCGTATCCGCGCGATCCGAGCTGCGTCTTGCGCGCCTCTCCGCCCTTGCGGCCGAGCTTCGCGTACCCCTCCGGCCCGAGCTGGCCCTTACGGGCCTGACCTCCGCGGCGACCGATCTCTCGATAGAAGGACGAGCCATGCTTCCCAGCGGTCGATGTGCCACCGCGCTGTCCGGCCTGACGGACCGTGAGCTCTCCTCGGGGATCCACGCGTCAAACGTAGGGGGACAGCCCTCGCTCGCTTGTCCATCAAGAACTGACACCCACGGCTACGGCACGCGCTCGCAACCCCGATCGCCGCAGCCGTCGCGCGATCCGGATCGCGTGCGCACGATCATCCGCCAGGGCAAAGAGCGAGGGACCGCTGCCCGACATGGCGAGCGCGATCCCCGCATCGGCCGCGGTCTTTCGCGCCTCCGCGATCAAAGGCGCGATCCGCTCCGCTGAGTCCAGCAGATCGTTCACCAAATGTTCACGGACCACCGCTGGGGTCGCGGTCCCATGCCGGAGCGCCTCGGCGAGCGACGCGCTGCGCTCGCCGGCCGATCTGTTACCGAGATGCGCGCGAAACACATCCGCCGTGGAGAGGCGCGCGCGAAGGTCGACGAGCGCGACCCAGAAAGCCATGGGCGCGGAAAGCGGCTCGACCCGCTCGCCGCGGCCGCGCACCAGCGCATATGGCGCGCCACTCGCGAAGAACGGGACATCCGACCCGACGCGTGCGCCGACCGCGCCGAGATCCAGACCATCGAGCCGCCACACGCGCGCGAGCGCGCGCAGCACGGCGCCCGCATCGGTCGAACCGCCGCCGAGACCCGCGGCGACGGGAATGCGCTTCCTCACGCGCACGTGCGCGAGCGGCGCACGACCGCTGGCGTCTGCCAGCGCGCGCACGGCTTTGGTGGCGAGATCCTCGCCCTCGGTCGCGCCAATATCCGGCGCGATACGCACGTCGAGGTCCCTCGAGCTTGCGACGCGGACCCGATCGCGCACGTCGACGGTCGCGAAGACCGAGGCGAGGTCGTGATAGCCATCCGCGCGGCGACCGAGCACCTCGAGCGTGAGGTTGATCTTCGCCGGCGCCATCACGACGACCGAACGCGTCACGCGCGTGGCAGCCCTGCAGCGTGCGCGAGCGCGATCCACTCCTCGAGCGAGAGCTCCTCCGGTCTGCGTTCGGGGGCGATACCCGCGCGCGCGAGGACGTCGGTCGCGCGCTCGCGATCCATGCCCGCCTCGTGGCCGAGCGCCGAGCGCAGCTGCTTGCGCCGATGCCGGAACGCGTCGCTCACGAGTCGCAGGAACGGCTCCTGAGCCAGGGGCGCGAACGCGGGGCGGGCGCGGGTGCGCAAAGCGACGATGGCGGACTCGACGCGCGGCGCCGGGCGGAAGGCCCGCGCCGGGACCCGCCGGACGATGCGCGGCTCGGCAAAGGACTGGACGAAGACCGAGAGGTAGCCGCGCTCCCGCCCCTCGCGCGGCGTGGCGCAGATGCGGCGCGCGACCTCGAGCTGGACGAGCACGGTGACCAGAGGCGGACGGCGCTCGTCCGCAAGAAAGCGCTCGAGGAGCGGCGTCGTGATCTGATAAGGGAGATTGGCGACGATGCGCGTCGGAGGACGTGCGCCGACGGCAAAGAGATCGATGCTCAGCGCATCCGCGCGAACGATCCGGACGTTGTCGTGTCCGGCGAGCGTGTCCTTGAGAACAGCCACCATCCGCGCATCGACCTCGACCGCGGTGACCGAACGAGCGCCGTCCGCGAGGGCCGCGGTCAGCACGCCGGGCCCGGGACCGACCTCCAGCACGTCGTCGCCCGGGCCGATCTCGGCGGCATCGACGATGGCGGCGAGCACGGCGCGATCGATCAGGAAGCGCTGGCCCAGCGAGGTTGCGGCGCGGACGCCGTGGCGGCGGAGCGCATCGCGCAGGGCGCGCGGGTCCGCCACGTTCATGTCGCGAAGGCTAGGACGGTGGGCGGTCCTCGGGGGGCACAGCCCCCCAGACTCGGCTCACCTGCAGGACCAGAGATTCGCCGAGCCCCGGGCGAACATCCACGCCGCGACGTTGGCCGAAGCGACCGGATCGAAAGGGCTGGCGCCCTCGTACCCGGCCCGGGCGCTGTTGAAGGCCCAGGTGCGCGGCATGAACTGGAAGAGGCCGGTGGCGCCCGACGCGTTGTAGGCGCCCGGGTTGAACCGGCTCTCGCACCAGGCCACCCGCAAGAGCTGCTCGGGGTCGGCACCCTGGCGCGCGGCCGCGTCGCGGATGATCGCCTCGATCTCGGCCGGCGGTTGCGGCGCTCGCGTGCCGATCCGCCGGACCTCCGCGATCGGCGCGCTGACCTCGAGCGACGCGAGGAGCACCCGCTCGACCTCCATGCCGTCGACGATGCGCACCCGGTAGGTGTTGACCAGCTGGCCTGGCACCCCCGCGCTGACGACCACCTGGCGCAGGCGGTCGAGGTTCGGATCCTGGACGTACCGGAGCTCGAAGGGCGCCAACTCCTCGAGCGTCTCGACGCGGTCGGCCACGCGTGTTATCCGGACGACGTCCCCGGGGTATAGGCGCGCCCCCAGCTCGCGGTCGATCTGGTCGAGCGGGCCGAGGGTCAGGCCCGCCGCGGCCAGAAGGTCGGCCACGCTGCCCCGGGGAGACCGGGCGGCGACGGACTCGCCGCCGTCGAGGAGCGTCACCGGCACCCCGCGGTCGACGGCGATGCGCTGGCCTTTCAGGACTGAAGCGTCGGCGGGGGCCGAGATCCGGTCGCCCACGACGCTGGCGAGGCCGAGGCTCCGCAGAGCGTCCTCGACCGTGCCGGCTGTGCGGACGCTCGCGGTCAGGCCATCGACGGACACACTCACGCCCGCCGCGCGGTCGGCAGAGAACGAGGCCCCGCGCGGAGCGGGCACAACCCGTGCGACGAGCGTCTCGCGCGGCGCGAGAGGCGCCGGGCCCAAAACCGTCCACGTACCGATGGCTACGACGTAGCTCACTAGCGCAAGGCGTCCGAACCGAAGGAGCTCGGACATGACGAGCCGACGGCCCAACCCGTGACGCCTCCCCGCCCCACCGCAAGGAAGCCATGGCGATTCCATGTGTACGAATGGGGAAGCCAGATTGTAACGGAAAGGCCGCTCCGGGGTCTGAGGGTCTAGCGCTCCCCGGGGGCCTTCCACCCCAGACCCTTGAGGTGCGCTCTCATGAGCGGTGCCATGTCGCCGCGGCCGAGCGCGGCATCCACGAAGGCTTTCACGTAGCCGAGCTTGTCCCCCGTGTCGTAGCGAACGCCCTGAAGCTCCACCGCCCAGACGGCCGCGCCCTGCCGCGCCAGCTCGGTCACGGCGTCGGTGAGCCAGATCTCTCCGTTCCGCCCGGGGCGCAGGTGCTCGAGGACCTCGAACACCTCCGGCTCGAGGACGTACCCATGCACGGCGGCGAGGTCGCTCGGAGCGTTCTCCGGCGCGGGCTTCTCGACGATCGCAAGGACGCGCTCCGTCTGCTCGTCGACCGGGGTACCGGCCACGATGCCGTAGGCCGCGACCATGTCTTTCTTGACCCGGATGCAGCCGACGACGCTTCCCCCTCCCAGGCGCTGACGCGCCTCGATGAGCTGCGCGACCGCCGGCGTCTCGCTCAGAACGATGTCGTCCCCCCAGAGCATCGCGAAGGGCTCGGCACCGACGAGTGGTTTCGCCTGCAGGACCGCATGCCCGTTCCCTTTCGCCTCCTGCTGCATGACGACCCTGACGGTGGCGAGCTTCTCGGGGCGCTTCAGGAGCGCGATGTCGTCTTGCCGGAACTCCACCGCGAGGCGCCGCTCGAGCCGCTCGTTGGGACGGAAGTAGTCGCCCAGCGCTTCCTTTCCCGGCGCTATCACGATGACGATCCGCGGGATGCCGGCCGCGGACATCTCCGAGACGACCATCTCGATGACCGGCGTGTCGATCACTGGCAGCAGCTCCTTCGGCACGGTCCGGCTTATGGGAAGGAAGCGCGTGCCGAGACCACCGGCCGGGATGACGCCGTAGCGGACCGGCCGGACTCCGCCGTTCCCGTCCTTCACGGTCGGGCTTCGGCGCTGATGGTGAAGTTGGTCGGCTGAGTCGTCCGCACCGCGAAGCCGGTGACGGCGAGCAGCGGCGTCCGCCGATCGCCGGTCGTGTCAAGGTCGAGCGTGAGCTGACCGTTGTCGACGGCGAGGCGTTCGACCGTCGGCCGGTCGCCGAAGCGGAGCACCTGGACCATGAAGCGCTGCGCGACGAGATTCGTCGAACGCACGAAGCCCGAGGCGGTCCAGCCGTTGTCGCTCTCCGTGTCGTCCACCGCCTGTCCAGGGATCTCGATGTCGTCGATCGCCCACCCGCCGAGGTTCAGGTTCCCGTCGGTCACATATTGGAAACGCAGCTGCACCTGCTTGCCTGCATACGGCGTGAGGTCGGCGGTGAGGCGCCGCCAGCCGGTCGCGCTTGCACCGCTCGACCCACCGGTGATGCCGTTCCCGAGGTTCTGCCCATTCGGGTCGGCGGTGGTCGACGACTCGGTCCGTAGCGGCGTCCAGCGTGCGCCGCCGTCGCTCGACACCTCAACGTACGCGTAGTCGTAGTCGGCCTCGATGTCGAACCACGTCCAAAAGCCGAGCTGCGGGTTCGTCGCCGAGCGCAGATCGATCGTCTTGGTCAGGGTGCTGTCCATTCCGTCGCCCTTGTCGGACCACCAGAACGAGCGGCCTGAGTGCGGATCGGTGGGGATGAGGCGGTTGCTCGTCGAGCCGTCGAACTTGAGCTGGATCCGAGCACGCGGAATCTCGACATAGCGGACCGCGTATTCGTGCACCGTGGACCGGAACGTGCCGCCGGTCGCGACGGTGTCGCCGAGCACGACGTTCGCGGCCTGCCGCGCGGGGGCGCCCTGCGGATAGCTGTACTGCCTGTCGGGGCTCGTCCCGATGAACGCGTTGGCGGCGACGAAGTTCCCGTAGAGCTCCTCGACGCCGGGCTGACCACGCTGCTTGAGGACCGCATCGATGTCCGCGGGCGTATCGATCCCCTTCAGCATCAAGGCGCGGATGAAGTCCTCGCCGCCGGCTTGCTGACGGAGGAACTCGAGGAACATGTACGCCAGCCCGTAGTGGGCCGCGGCCGCCTCCAGATCGGACCAGTCGTTGAGCTGCGTGTCGGGAAGGCGCAGGTACGTCTGTGCCGTGCCGGGGCTGAAGCCGTTCCCCTGCTCGCAGAGCTGCGCGTGGCCCTCGTTGAACCACACGGCCGACCGCCTGCGCGTATTGAACTCGATCATGTGGCAGAACTCGTGCGCGATGATCGAGTCGAGCTGCGTCGAGCCGAGCCGCGCCGAGAGCGTGTTGATGTAGATCATCTCGCGCTCCGCGGAGAACTCGTTCACCCAGACGGGCTCCTCGTCGGACCCGCTGAAGTAGCCGGCGGCCGAGCCGGGCAGACGCGCGAAGACCAGGTTGATGCGCGGGTCGCCGTCGATGCCGGGCGACCATTCCTCGCCGTAGAGCCGGCGATCCGTCGGATAGATCTTGCTTTCGAAGCTCGTCGCGGTCGTGCGCAGCCCGCCGAGGTCGACGGTCGCGTCGTTGGCCACCCACCACTTGGCGTGATCGGTCATGAGGCGAAGCGTCGCCGTGGTCTTCACATTCTTTTTCGCCGCGAAGTCGTACGTCCAGAAGTCTCGCTGGGTGCCGACGTCCTCGATGGGGGGCGTCGTGCGCACCGGCTCGAAGCCCTTCGCGGGCAGGCCGTCGCGCCCGCGCACGGTCCGCGTGAGCACGAAGCCGTCCGCGTACGGGAGCGGCTTGGCAAGGAGCGCCGCGGTCATGTCCAGAGTCGTGAGCGTGGCCGAGGCGACCGGTGTCGGAGTGGCTGGAATGTACGTGGAGGGAGCTTCGGTGGACTCCTCCGGCTTGGCCGATGGCGGGGTGCACGCGCCCATGAGGAGCGCACCCACCAGCAGCGTCGTGAGGCGGCGTCTCATCGCGCGCGATACCCCTCGGCGAGGGTGCGTGTAGCGACCTGCTTCCCGCCACGGAAGTAGCGGCGCGGGACGCGGCGACGGATGCCGGTAAGGATCTCGTAGCTGATCGTCCCACATGCGGCGGCGAGATCGTCGGCGGTCTGTTTCGCGCCCGCCTGGGCGCCGATGAGCACGACCTCGTCACCCTCGCGCGCGCCGTCGATCTCGGTGACGTCGAGCATCACGAGGTCCATGCAGACCCGACCCGCGAAGCCGATGCGGTGACCCCGCACGAGGACCCCGCCGCGTGTTCCAGCAACACGCGGGAGACCATCGCCGTAGCCGACGGGCACCGTCGCAATCCGTCCGTCACGCGGAAGACGGTATTCATGCCCGTAGGAGACGCCGGTGCCCTTCGGCACGCTCGCGATGCGGTGCACGCGGGAATGCCAGGTCAGCGCGGGTCGGAGCTCGAGCGCGGCCGCGAGGTGCGGCGCGGCGTGAACGCCGTAGATCGCAAGGCCCGGACGCACGGCGTTGACGCCGTCCATGGCACCGAACGCCGCGACGCCCGCGCTCGCAGCCGCGTGCACCAGCCGCGGGCGATCCCGGATCGTGCCGAGCACCTCGCGGAACTTCGCGAGCTGGGCCTGATCGTTCGACGTATCGGGGTCGTCGGCGGTCGCGAAGTGGGTAAAGATCCCGTCAACCTCGATGCGCCCGAGCGCGCTGATCTCGCGCAAGCGCGCCGCGGCCTCGTGCGCCGGCGCGCCGAGCCGCGTGAGCCCGGTGTCCACCTTGAAGTGAACCCGAGCCGTCCGGCGGAGAGTGGCCGCGGCCTCACTGATGGCGCGGGCGCGATCGACGTCCCAGACCGTCAGGATGAGATCTTGCGCGACCGCGTGCGCGACCTCGGAGGAATCCGTCGCGCCGAAGAAGACCAGGATCGGTCCGTTGACGCCGCCCTCGCGAAGGGCCAGGCCTTCCTCGACAGTCGCGACCGCGACCATCACCGCCCCGGCCTCGAAGCTGGTCTCTGCGACGGCCTCGGCGCCATGTCCGTACGCGTCGGCCTTCACCACCGCGATGACGTCGGCCTTCGCGCGTTCGCGGATCGCAGCAATGTTCGCCGTGATCGCGTCCAAATCCACGTCTGCGACGGTCGATCGCAGCGTGTCCAGAGTCGTCATCTCCGCTCGACTATTTCACGGAGCGCCCGCGGGAGCGCCTCGACGATGTCCGTGGCGAGGGCGCCCGACTCGCCGACCTCCGCGGCGAGGAGCCCGCCGGCGCGGCCGTGCACCCAGACCGCGGCGGCAGCCGCCGCGAGCGGAAGGAGCCCGCGCGCCAAAAATGCGGCCACCGCGCCGCCGAGGGCGTCGCCCGAACCCCCGACACCGAGCGTCGGGTTCGGCTGGTCGTGGACGTACGTCTTCTTCCCATCGCTGACCACGGTGACCGGTCCCTTGAGCGCGACGACCGCACCCCAGTCGCGGGCGTGGCGCTCGGCAAAGGCGATCCGCGCCGCTCCCGCGGGCACGACCCTGCCGGCGAGCCGAGCGGCCTCTCCGTCATGCGGGGTCAGGATGGTCTTCGCCGGCAGCATCTCGCGCCAACCCTCGGTGCGTGCCAGGGCGTTCAGCCCATCGGCGTCCACGACCGTAGGGGTCGCTCGCGCATTGCGCAGCACGGCCACGACGAAGTCGTCCGTCCCGGGCGCGTGCGCGAGCCCGGGACCGATGAGCAGCGCCTTCGTCCTCTCAACGGCGACCGTCGAGAGCTGCGCCGCCGCGCCGGTCGCAACGACCCCGGGCTGTGACTCCGCGAGCGGGAAGAACGTCACGTTCGGATCAGCTCCGGCGATCGCCTCGACCACCGACCGCGCGGCAGCGATGGTCACGACGCCCGCCCCGCAGCGGAGCGCGGCACGCGCTGCGAGAAGCGTCGCACCGGGATAGCGGAATGATCCCCCGACGATGAGGACGCGGCCGCGTGCTTCCTTCCCCGCGTCCTTTGGAAGTGGTTTGAGCGCCGCCCGGACGACGCGCGCGTCCAGCGTGCTCGCCGACCTGTCGGTCAGCGCAGACCTACGGCGACGGCGACCGCGAGATCGCGGATGTGCGAGATCGAGACCGAGAGAGGCTCCCGGAGCCCGAGCGCGTCTCTGCGCGCCGCGGCGCGACCATGAAGGGACACGATCGGCTGGCCGGCGCGCGTGCGGCGGATCTCGATCTCGCGCCAGCCGACGCCGCGCACGCCGAGTCCCAGCACCTTCGAGACGGCCTCCTTGGCAGCCCAACGACCCGACAGATGGAGCACGTTGCCGCGGCAATACATCTGCTCCCACTCCGTATAGACACGATCGAGGAAGCGCCGCGGATGCTTCTCGAGCACATTGCGGATGCGCGCCGTCTCGATGATGTCGATGCCGACCTCCGAGGGATCGCTCACGCGAGGACTCCGCCAGCGGCGCGACGGGTGGCACGGGGGAGCGGGGGTCGCGGGCGATGCGCGGGTGCCCCGGGGCCCCGCGCCGCCGGACGGCGGGACGACGCCACGACGGCGGCGGCTGCGGGGAGGGTGCGCGAGCGCGCGACCCCCCGACCCCGGGACAGGACCCGTCGCGCCGAGCAAGGTGTCACTCGACGGTTACTGCCTTCGCGAGATTGCGCGGCTGATCGACATCGTTCCCGCGGCGGTCGGCGATGTGATACGCGAGCAGCTGCAGGGGGACCACGGCGAGGACGGGCTCGAGCAGCTCCTCGGTCCGCGGGATGCGAATGATCTCTTCCGCCTTCCCGGTGATCTCCTCGTCATCGTCGTTCGCGACAGCGATCAGGACGCCGGCCCGAGCCCGCACCTCTTCCATATTGCTGCGCATCTTCTTGTAGACAGAATCCTTGAGAGCGATCGCCACCACGGGCAAGTCCTCGTCGATCAGAGCGTTCGTGCCGTGCTTCATCTCGCCCGCGGCGGTCCCCTCGGCGTGGATGTACGACAACTCCTTGAGCTTGAGCGCTCCCTCGAGCGCCGTGGGGTAGTTCACGCCCCGCCCCAGGAACAGGAAGTTCCGTGCGGTGTGATACCGGTACGCGAGCGCGCGCACTTTCGGCTCCTCGCGGAGGACGGCGTCGACGAGCGTCGGAAAGTGGAAGGCCTCGGCGAGCAGCCGCCGCGAGCGCTCTTGATCGATGGCGCCGCGGCGCTGGGCGAGATAGATCGCAAAGAGGTACAGGTCGACGAGCATCGCCGTGTAGGCCTTCGTCGACGCAACAGCGATCTCCGGACCCGTGTGGAGATAGATCACGTCGTCCGCCACGCGGCTCGCCTCGCTCCCCATGACGTTCACGAGGGTGAGCAGCCGCGCGCCGCGTTTTCGGGCTTCCTCCATCGCGGCGAGCGTGTCAGCGGTCTCGCCGGACTGAGTGATCGCAAGAAGGAGCTGGCCCTTGGTGACAACCGGCTCCCGGTAGCGGTACTCGCTTGGGATGTCGATGTCGCACGGGATGCGGGCAAGGCGCTCGATCAGGATCTTCCCCACGAGTGCCGCATGTCCCGCCGTGCCGCAGCCGACCAGCGTTATCCGTGACAGCGCCCGAACCTGTTCGTCCGTGAGCTTCACGTTCTCGTCGAATACGACACGGCCCGAGCCGCGGTCGACACGACCGAGGAGCGTGTCGTTGATCGCGCGGGGCTGTTCGTGGATCTCCTTGAGCATGAAGTGCTTGTAGCCCGATTTCGCGGCAGCGACGGAATCCCACGTCACCGTCTGGGGGGCCTTTTGCAGCGGGGTGCCGTCGGTTCGGAAGAACGACGCGCCGTCCTTCGTCACGACGGCAACCTCGCCGGCCTCAAGGAAGACAACCGTGCGCGTGTGCTCCAGGAGTGCGGGCATGTCCGAGGCGATGAAGTTCTCGCCGTCGCCGAATCCGACGATCACCCCGCCTGCGCTCGCGATGCGCGCGGCGACGATCTTGCCCGGATCGCGCGACGAAATGAAGGCCAGTGCCGCCGCGCCCTCGAGGCGCGGCAGGACCGCGAGCGCGGCCTCGTCCAGCGAGCGGCCCTTCGCGAGCTCCTCCTCGAGCATGTGGACCGCCACTTCGGTATCGGTCTCGCTCGAGAAGCGGTGGCCCTTCGCGACGAGCGGGGCCTTGAGCGCCTCGAAGTTCTCGATGATCCCGTTGTGAATCACCGCAGTGACGCCGCCGCAGTCCACGTGTGGGTGGGCGTTCTGTTCGCTTGGGCGGCCATGCGTCGCCCAGCGGGTGTGGCCGATCCCGGTGTGCCCCGCGGTCGGGTGCGCCGCGACGACCGCTGCGAGGTTGTCGAGCTTGCCCTCGGCGCGCATGACCTCGAGCGCCCCGTCCTGCTGGACGGCGACGCCGGCGGAGTCGTAGCCGCGGTACTCGAGCCGCCGGAGCCCGCTCATGAGCAACGGGAGCGCTTCGCGCGGTCCGACGTACCCGACGATGCCGCACATCTCAGACAAGCTCCTTCTCGGCGACGCGCGCGAGCATCTCAGCCGTGCTGGAAGCGAGCGCCGCGTCGCGTGCCTCAACGGTGATGCGCAGCACGGGCTCGGTGCCGGAGGGACGCACGAGGAGTCGGCCCGTCGCCCCGAGCTCGGCCTCCGCCTTCTTCTTGGCGGCGACGAACGGCGCGATCTGCTCCCAGTCACGCCGCCGGGCGGCCTTGACGTTGCGCGTGACCTGCGGCCAGAACTCCATGTCGTCCGCGAGCTCCGAGATGCGCTTTCCCTCACCGCGCGCGAGGTGCAGCACCTCGAGGGCGGTGAGGATCCCGTCGCCGGTGTTCGTGTATTGGCGGAAGATCACGTGTCCGGAGGACTCGCCGCCGAACTGCGCGCCGCGGCGCTCCATCTCTTCCCAGACGTAGCGGTCTCCGACCTGCGTGCGCACGAGGGCGATCCCGTCCCGGGCCAGCGTCGACTCCAGGCCGCCGTTGGTCATCACCGTGCCGACGACGAGCATCGGGTCGAGCAGGCCGTGCCGGGCGAAGTGCCGCGCGGCCAGCGCGAGCACGAAATCACCGTTGTGCGCGCGACCGCGCCCGTCGACCACGATCACACGATCGCCATCGCCGTCGAATGCGAATCCCGCGTCGGCCTTGTTGTCGGCGACGAGACGCTGCAGCGCCTCCGGCGCCGTGGCGCCGCAGCCGTCGTTGATGTTCTGACCATCGGGCGCATCGAAGAACGCGAGCACTTCCGCGCCGGCGTGGGCGAACACAGCCGGCGCGACGCGGTACGTCGAGCCGTTCGCGCAGTCGAGCGCGATGCGCATGCCGTCGAGGCGCGGCGCCATCGAGAGCAGGAAGTCCTCGTACTCCTTCACCAGACCGCGCGCGTCACCGACCAGGCCGATGCCGCCCTCGGTCGGGCGCGGAAGGGTGTCCTCGCCCGTCATGAGCGCCTCGATCCGGTCTTCCGTCGCGTCGGGGAGCTTCTGCGCGCGGTGGTCGAAGAACTTGATGCCGTTGTCGGGCGCGGGATTGTGCGACGCGCTGATGACCGCGCCGGCCACGAAATCGTGTGCCTTGGCCAGATACGCGAGTCCCGGCGTCGGGATGTGGCCTACGAGACGGACCTCCATGCCGACCGAGCACAACCCCGCGGCGAGCGCGCTCTCGAGCATGCGGCCGCTGCGGCGGGTGTCGCGGCCGATCACGACGGAGTGGCCTGGACCGCCGAGCACATGCCCGGCAGCCCGGCCGAGCCGGAGCGCGAGCTCCGGCGTCAGATCGAGGTTCGCGACACCGCGGACGCCGTCAGTGCCAAAAAGCCTGGTCAACCGCTCCTCACTCGTATGGTGAGCATGACTCGGGTCGGTTGCACGCTCTGGGCCGAGAGGCCCGCGGGAACTCGGACGGTCACATCCACGGGGTAGGTGCCCGGTGCCTTGCCGACCGCGTCCACCACCGCGGCGATCTGCGGCAGTGTGACGGAATTGAGAGCGGGCAGAGGACCGGCGATGAGGAGCCCGATGCTGGGTGGATCGAATTCAGCGGAGAGGCTGCTACTGAGATTGGTAGCTTGAACGGCGACGATCGGAAAAGCCCGGGTCCCGGTGAGCGCCGCGACGCTCACGGTCACCGTCGCCTGGGCGGCCCTGATGAGCGTCGTGCCCTGCGCCGGCAGCAAGAGCCCGACCTGATAGGTCCTCTCCTCGGTGAGGCCACTGATGTCGATGGTCGCGGTGCCGACCTGGTCGACCGCGCTCAGGACCGTTGCCTCGCCGCGCACGGTGGCCACCGCGGGATCCACGGTCACGCGCGAGATCCAGTACCCGCTCGCCACCGACCCGCGCACCGCGGGAACGACCGGGACGGTACGCGTGGTGGCTGTGGGCAGCACCGGCACGGTGACCTGGACCACCGCGGGATCCACGGTGAGCCCCTCGATGGTCGTCCCGGCTGCGTCGACCGCCACCGGCTGCACGCTCTGAACAAGATCGGTGACCGCGTTCCCGAAGAGAACGGTCGCGTAGAGCGCGGCGATCCGCGCGACCTGGCTCGCCGGACCGCTGACCTTCACCTCGCCGGGCGTGATCGCGGCATCGCCGGCGAACGTGCCCGCCGGCGGATCGTTGGCGAAGCGCGCCTGGACCGCCGCGGGTCGAGAGGTGATCGGCTCGATCCGGACGCTGACCGTCGCGGGTGAGATGTCCAGCACCCGGACGCCTGCGCTCGCGACGACGACGCGCACGGGCAGGTCCTGCGGATCGGCCCGGTGGAGGTCGGCCGGCGCGAGATCGAGCGTCGCGTGCAAATCCGATGCGACGACGTTCGAGACAGCCGCCTGTGTCCCGCGGAGCGTCACGCCGACGTCGCCGAGCTGGCCCTGCAGCACATAGCCCGCCGGCACCGCCGGGCGCTCCACGGGCACGCGCCCGCCGAATTCGCGAACCACCTCGATGGGCGCCGCGTTCACGACCGAGACGGCCCAGAAGATCACCGCGGCCACGACCGCGGTGCCTTTCAGGGGAAAGTCGCTCGTGATGGCGCGACGAAGGTCGACGCGGCGCCGCGGCAGCACAGGGCGCGTCGGGAGCGGGACCCGCGCCAAGTGCTAGGAGGCCTTGCTGCGGAACGGGAGCGGCTGGATCCGGCTCCGAAGGAGCGACGACAGGACCCGGCGGAGGCGCTCTTCGTCGAGCGCGCCGATGATCCGGCCGCCCGCCGCGATCGAAATGGCCTGGGTCTCCTCGGAGACGACGACGACGATCGCGTCGGTCTGGGCGCTGATGGAGAGCGCGGCCCGATGGCGCATGCCGTACCGGTGAGCGCTTCGCTCGGCCGTCTCCTCGAGCGGCAGCAGGCACGCGGCGGCAAGGATCTGGCTGCCCCGCACGATGACCGCGCCATCGTGCAGCGGCGATCGCGTCATGAAGATCGACGCAAGGAGCTCGGCTGTGAGCTTCCCGTTGACCGGCACGCCGGTCTCGCTGTAATCCTGCAGCCCAGTCGCGCGCTCGAGCACGATGAGCGCGCCGTGTTTGGCTTCGCTGATCAAGAGCGCCGCGCGCACGAGCTCGTCGACGATCCCCTCGATCTGCTCCTCCCCGCCCGGCAGGAGCAGCCGGTTCAGCGGCCCGAGCTGTCCGATCTGGCCCAGCGCGCGACGCAGCTCGGGCTGGAAGACGACCACGAGCGCGATGAGGGCGACGGCGAAGAGGGCTTGCAGGAGGAGTGTGGTGAGAGTCAGCTGCAGCGAGCGCGCGATCCAGTAGATGAGCACGAGCACGAGGACGCCGATGAGAAGCTGGACCGCCTTCGTCCCGCGGATGAGGACGAGCACGTAGTAGATGAACACCGCCACGATGACGATGTCGAGGACGTTGTTCCAGCCGAGCGGCTGACCGTTGAGAAGACTGGAGAGGAGCCTGTCGAGCTGCTCGCGGATCTGCTCCATCTATTCGGCCAGAGCCAGCGCCTCGACCTCCGCGGCAAGGTCATTGCGGCCGTCGAGGAGCAGCGCCTGCACGAGCAGCTGACATTTCACTTTCGCGACCTCGCGCTTGCCGAGCGTACGCGCGACCTCCACAAGCAGCCTCTGAGCGTCGTGGTCGGCGACGCCGGCCGCGATGAGCTGTAACAGCAGGTCGGATGCCGCGTCGGTATGGCCGTCCTTGATGTAGCGGCGCGCGGCCTCGAGCGCGAGTGGTGCCGCGCGCGGATCGCGGGTCGCGAGGTATTGGGCCGCGGCCGCCTCGACCACTTCGGAGGACGTATCGGAAGGCACAAGCTCGTCGGCTGCGACGGCTTCGGCGCTTTCCGGAGCCGCTGGCCCGCTCGAGGCGGTCGGCTCCCCCTCGCTCGAGGGCGCGGAGTCGATCCACGCCGCGGCGGCCGCAGCAATTGACTCCAGCGGCGTTCGCGAAACGGGTTCGGGCGCGGCCCACGGATCCGTGGAATGCGGACGCAGCGCGGTCGAGCCTCCGTAGGCCGCTCGCGCATCGTCGTCGCGCGCACTCGCATCCGGACGTGGTGCGGGCTCGCCGTCGCCGCTCGCGATGCGCTCGAGCGAAGCGACACCAGGCGTATCCCTCAGCTGGCCCATCGCGTACGCGACCTCGATCTTGGCGCGTTCGATGTCGCCCGCGTCGCGGACGTCACGGATGAATCGCGCGTACTCCTGGACCGCGGCCTCCTTGTCTCCCGCGAGCGCGAGCGCGGCGGCGAGACGCCGATGCGTTGAGAGGTCGCGGGCGTCGAGGGCGATCGCCTCGCGCAAGAGACCGATGGCTGCCGACCGCTCGCCGGACTTGCTGAGCGCGACCGCCCCGTCACGGAGCACCCGGAGCGCGCTCGCGCGGTCCTCCTGCTCGAAATGCACCTTCGCCAGGCCGCGGTATCCACCGTCGGCCCCCGGGAATTTGTCGACGAGGTATTTGAAGCTCTGCTCGGCCTGCCGCAGCCGGCCCTGCTGAAGGTTCTTGAGACCTTCTTTGAGCGCGACCTGGTAGTTGAAGTTAGTCCCGGCCACGCTCGTAGTCTGCGCTCGGCCCGCTCTTTTGGGCTACCGCTTGGTGAACTGAGGAGCCTTTCGCGCCCGTTTGAGACCTGGCTTCTTCCGCTCCTTGGCGCGCGGGTCTCGGGTCACCAGGCCGGCTTTGCGAAGGGGCGCGGCGTGCTCCTTGTCGGACTGGATCAAAGCGCGGGCGATGCCGTGCGCGATCGCTCCGATCTGGCCGCTCACCCCGCCGCCCTCGACCTTGACCATGGCGTTGAACCGCCGTGCCGTGTTGGTCACGGAGAACGGCAGAAGGGCTTGCTCGGTCGCGCCATCACGCGCGAAGTAGTCGTCGAGCGGCTTCCCGTTCACGACGACGGCGCCCTCGCCGGGCACGAGGCGTACGCGGGCGATCGAGGTCTTGCGGCGGCCGGTGCCCTGGAAGTAAGGCGCGGTCTTCATGAAGCTGACTCCTTCGCGGTCGAGGCTGACTGCTTCGCGGAGTGGTGGGGTTCGGGCTTTTGCGCGGCGTGGGGGTGCTCGGGACCGGCGTAGACGTGGAGCTTGCGGATCATCTGCTCGCCCAGCCGGTTCTGGGGCAGCATGCCGCGCACCGCGCGGCGAATGACCTCTTCCGGACGGCGCGAGAGGAGCCGCTCGAGCGTCTCCGAACGCAGACCCCCGGGGTATCCCGAGTGCCGGACGTAGCGCTTCGCCAGCAGCTTGTTGCCGGTGACCTTGATCTTCACCGCGTTGATGACGATCACCGGGTCGCCGGTGTCGAGGTGCGGCGAGAACGTGGCCTTGTGCTTACCGCGCAGGAGCGTCGCGACCTCCGTGGCGAGACGGCCGAGCGTCGCACCGTCGGCGTCGACGACACGCCAGCTCCGCGTGATCTCACTGGTCTTCGGTGCGTACGTCTTCATTTCTTACTCATCCTCGGCGATATCACTCGCGGGCCGGGGGGCAGAGCCCCCCGACGGCTTGTATTCAACTTCGATCAAACACAGGCCGTTCGCCGGTGCGCTCGGACCCGCCATCGCACGGTCGCACGT
This sequence comes from Candidatus Limnocylindria bacterium, assembly GCA_036003765.1. Classification (GTDB taxonomy): domain Bacteria; phylum Chloroflexota; class Limnocylindria; order P2-11E; family P2-11E; genus 3-1-20CM-2-70-9. The sequence continues at coordinate 180 of DASYSC010000178.1, read as the reverse complement.
CTGGATGATCCGGGCGAACGCAGCCCCGTCGATCTTCCGGCGACCGACCCAGAGGAGCGTCCCCACGATCGCGCGCACCATCCCACGCAGGAACGCATCCGCGGTGATCTCGAAACGCACGAGGGAGCCCTCTGAGCACCACTCCGCGCTCCGGATCGTGCGGATTCCTCCGGGGCCCGC
>DASYSC010000177.1:0-7924 GCA_036003765.1 Candidatus Limnocylindria bacterium | reverse complement strand
GACCTGGACAGCGTGGCGCGATATCTGCTCGATGCGCTGCGCGATCGCGTATCCGTGCGCGGGCCCGAGGGACAGGATCTGCAGGACGAGCATGTCCAGGGTGCCCTGTGGGATCGGGAATCGTTCGGGGGGCATCGCCTTGCCTCAACCTTCGAGGTATCACCATACGTCTCACATCGTGATTCGTCAAGCACCGCGCGAATGCTCGCGCACGGCTTTGAGGGCTCACTCGTTCCAGACCGAGTGAGCCCCCGCCGCTGTTTACGCCGTGACCTGCGTTACCACGGACCGGGGATGAAGGAAACGCAGCGCAAGGTGATGGTAGAGGGTGATCCGTGTCGGACGACAAAACGACACCGGCAGTAACGGCAGCCCCGGGGCGAGATACCGGCGGCGACTTGCAGCGTATGAACGCCGGATCGCGTAGAGAAGGAGGTCGCGGCCGGTCGGGACGATGCCCAGGACAGCTACGACAGGGCGATCACTACAGTATGCGGTGCGGCGCTGGGGATCGCAGTCGGGTTCATTCGAGGACAGCCGGGTTCAGCGCTAAAGGGTGCGCTCGTGTTGTCGTGGGCGCTGTTCGCGCTCAGCCTCGTAAGCGTCCTGACCTCCTTCGATTAGTGCGGCTATGTCGACCGCCTTTTGCGGCAAGCTGACTAGGGCATTTCGCTGAAGGTGCTGCGCCAGGAGACGCCGGGAGGGTGGTGGTACGGAGCCACGCGGGCGCTCAACAAGGCGTCGTGGGTGTGCCTCCTAGCCGGCATCGTCGCAGTCGCGACGTTACGGCGGGAACGCACGGCGGGTTTTCTGAAGGATCTGCGGGCGTCTAGGCGCCGGCGGGACGAGAAGGCGCCGAAGGCGGTCGGCCGCCTTGTCTTCCGAGGTATAGGACCTCGGCATCTACGACGAGTGATGCCGTTTGCCCTTCACGACGGCCCTCCTGGACCCGCACTATCGGCGACGACTTGCCGCCCTCCTTCTCGCACGAGCCGCAGATACGGCCTCCGCGCTGCAGCGGGCCGAAGCAATAGCGGAATTCGCGGTGGCACTCGGAGCACGCCTCGATGTTGTAGGTGAGGAGGCCGGGCTTGATCGTCCAGCGCCGAATGTGTTCCCGGCCAACCTTGCCCGGCACCACCGCCGCGTGTCCTTCTTCGAGCTACGCCGAGGCGGATCGGGCGGGTCCGCGACCGGCGTCCGGATCCCGCTGCAACCGCGTCTAGTGAGGGCTCGGATCATGGACATTATCCTACCGCCGAGCACGGCCGTGCAGTCTGAACCCACCACGCTGACGCGGCTAACCGGAACGGCGCGACAGTGAAGGATACAGGCGGCGCATGCACTCGGGGCAAACCCGTGTGTCACGTGGGAGTTCTTGGGTAGCGTGCGAACGTGCCAACGCCCATCCTTCAGGCGGACTCGCTTGCATCCCGAGCAAACGATTGTCGGGAGGTCTCCCCTGATCGCCTTACCGACGAGGTCGGCCACGAGCTCCGGGATCTGCTGCCCCGGTGGCACCAGCAGCAGATGTTGCGCGCCCGCGTTCGAGCGCAAGGTGACACTCCACCACCACGAGCCGGACGACGGAGTCTCATAGATCAAGACTGCCCGCATAACGACTCGCGGGTTGACCCGCGTCGCGCGCAGTGCCGGCACGAGGCAGGCGACGGCCGCCACGAAAGTGATCGTCGCGGCAACGCTTAGTAGCGTAGCCGGATCGGTCGGCCGGACCTCGAAGAGCAGCGTCTCCATTAGGCGGGTCAGGGCGACTGCGCCGACGAGCCCGGCCGCCAGACCGATGCCCGTGGGGGTTCGCTTCTCGTCGAGGATCTCTTGCGCCACACCGGCGCTGAGGCTTGGGTCGGCGCGCGCCGGCGCAGCGGGGTCGAGAAGCTCCTCCGTCGCCTCGACCCCTTGCTCTCTCAGCGCTTGACTCCCTGCGTGGGCGATCTCACGCAACCCGCTTCGGTCGAGGCCGTGCTACCTCAAGTCGGCGTCGCGCCGCCGGCCCTTATCAAGAGCTCCCCTGACGGTGCTCGAGTCCTGCCTCAGCTCACCGCTCTCGCGGAGTTGCTCCGGCCCCGCTGAGGACGGCCGTCCTGCTAACCATCGTAGCCGTCGCCGCCGATTGGACCGCCCACGCCATCGAGATGCTCGTGCTGCCTGGCTTGGCTCGCACCGCGAACGCCGCAGGTTTCGTGCGGCGCCGGGCAGCGGTCGGCTCGGCCGGCTTCCGGGCCAACGGCCTTCATGCGACGTCGGCGCTATTGCGGGTACGGGCCTCGCGCCGCGCTATCCACGATGGATCCAGCTGGCAGGCTGCGGGGACAAATCCGGGACGAATTCTCGACTGGAAACCTTCCTGCTATCAGAGACTGGAGAGGGATCGTCGCGATCTATGCGATTTCCCTGGCCAGTGATTCACATTCACGGTCCATTGCGGGTCACGGGCTCCGCCAGGGTTTCCGGCCAGCGCTTGGGAGCGGGAGCTAATGCGCTCCCAGCAGACACCCTCGCCTTGATCGACCGAAGGGCAAAGTACGGCTACTGCCTCCTGAGGAAAGTCGCAGAAGGACCCTCATGGATCTTGGACGGAGATAAGATGAGTCATAGCTTCTGACGCCATCCTGGGTGGCGCCGCTGACGCGTAGCGCTCTAAGGCAGTCCAGCATGAGCCGGGAGCGCATTTGCGGACGTCGCACACGACTCGGAGGCAGCGAGCAACCGCAACGGAAGTTTAGTTGACGATCCCAAGCGAGCCAATCGGCAGCATTCCCCGGCCCCCCGCCCTAATCGCGGCGATTGCCGAGCGCGCGAACGGCGCCGACCCAGCTCTCGACCCGCTCTATGAGCAGGCGGTCCGCGATACGATCGAGCGGTTCGAGGCCACCGGCTCGCCGGTCGTCACCGATGGAGAGCAACGGAAGTACCAGAACTTCTGGACCTATCCGGTGGAGGGGATGCCGAACACCGACCCCGACGGCTTCAGGATCCCGTTCTCCGCCGGGCACACCCGCCGGATGCCGCGATTGACCGGGGGCCCGTTCCGCTACGCACGGCGAGCGGACGACTACCTGGATGTGGCCTTGCGCCACGCTCACGTGCCGGTCAAGCAGGCGGTGATCTCGCCCTCGGCTTTGAGCCTGATGTACCCCGCCGCGGCGATCCCCGGGTACCCCCGCCAGCAGTTCATCGACGACCTCTTGACGGAGCACGAGACCGAGATCCGCTCTTGCTTGCGCAAGGGCGCGCACAAGGTCCAGGTCGACTTCACCGAAGGACGCCTGGCGCTCAAGATCGATCCTTCCGGCGAGCTCCTGCACAGCTTCATCGACCTCAACAACCTCGCGCTGTCGCGCTTCTCGGCCGCGGAGCGCGCCCGCATCGGCGTGCATACTTGCCCCGGCAGCGACCGCGACTCAACCCACAGCGCCGACATCGACTACGCGCAGTTGCTGCCCAGTCTCTTCCAACTGAAAGTAGGCAACTTCTATATCGCTCTGGCGGGAGAAGCCGACCGCGCTCATGTCCTCGAGATGGTCCGGCGCCACATGAAGCAGGATCAACGGATCTTCATCGGAGTGATCGCGCCGATCGACCCGCGGATCGAAACGGCGGAGGAAGTCCGCGACCGGATCCTGGAAGCAGCCGCCTACATCCCCGTCGGCCAGCTGGGCACGACCGACGATTGCGGCTTCTCCCCATTCGCCGACGATACTTCGACGACGCGCGATACCGCGTTCGCGAAGATCCGGGCGCGCGTGCTCGGCACCGCGCTCGCGTCGAAGGCCATCGGAGGCAAGACGTGAACGAGGAACGGGACGAGCACGAACAGCTACGCTCGGTCACGCTGGAGAACGCCCGCAGCGTCTTTCTCGCGCGGCAGCGCGCCGAAGAGGAGCTCGTCCGCGCCAAGGAGGAGCTCTCGGCGCAGTCGGAACGGCTTCGTGTCACGCTGGCGAGCATCGGCGACGCGGTCATCACGACGGACACGAATGGCAGGGTACTGTCCCTCAACCGTGTGGCCCAAAGCCTGTCTGGTTGGACCGAGCAGGATGCTCTAGGACAAGAGCTGGCGAAGGTGTTCCGGATCGTCAATGAGGCGACTCGCCAGCCCGAACAGAACCCGGCCGAGGAGGCGCTCCGTGAGGGGCGCGTCGTCGGACTGGCGAATCATACCCTTCTCGTCGCTCGGGATGGGACGGAGACGCCGATCGACCACAGCGCCGCGCCGATCCTTGATGAAGAGGGCCGCGTTCACGGCGTCGTGCTCGTCTTTCGCAGCATCGCCGACCGAAAGCGGAGCGAAGCGGCTCGGCTCAACAGCGAAAGGGAGCTGTCCGACTTCTTCGAGAACGCATCGGTGGGAATGCACTGGGTCGGGCCCGACGGAACCGTGCTGCGCGTCAATCGGGCCGAGCTGAACCTGCTCGGCTATTCCCGCGACGAGTACGTCGGCCATCACATCGCCGAGTTCCACGCGGACCAGGATGTCATCGAAGACATTCTGCGGCGTCTTACCGCGGGAGAGACCATCCAGGACTATCCAGCGCGGATGCTGGGCAAGGATGGTTCGATCAAGCACGTCCTCATCGATTCCAGTGTGAGGTGGGAGGACGGCCGTTTCGTCCACACCCGTTCCTTCACTCGGGACATGACGGATCGCAGGCGGGCCGAGGAGGCGCAAGCGCGCCTCGCGTCGATCGTCGAGTCCTCCCAGGACGCCATCATCAGCAAGACGCTGGACAGCCGCATCCTCACATGGAACGCGGGAGCGGAGTACCTTTTCGGCTACCGGGCCGAAGAAGTCATCGGCCAACCGATCACGCTGATCATTCCGCCGGAGCGGCAGGACGAGGAGAGGGTGATCCTGGAGCAGCTCCGCCGCGGAGAGCGTGTCGAGCACTTCGAGACCGTGCGCGTCTCGAAGTCGGGTCGGCGGATCGACGTTTCCCTGACGATCTCGCCCATCCGCGACGGCGCTGGCCGCATCATCGGCGCATCGAAAATCGCCCGCGATGTGACGGCCCGAAAGCGGGCCGAGCAGCGCCTGAGCGTGCAGAACGGCGTGGCCTCCGTGCTCGCCGAATCGGCGAACCTGGTCGATGCGGCGCCCAGGATCCTGCGGTCGATCTGCGAGTCGCTCGACTGGCAGGTCGGTGCCCTCTGGCAGGTTGACGAGCCCCAGTTGGCGCTGCGGTGCACCGATATCTTTCACGTGTCGTCCGCCCCTATCCCGCGCTTCGAGGCAGCCTCTCGAGAGTATGCGTTCGAGCGCGGTGTCGGTCTTCCCGGCCGCATCTGGGCGACCGGCGTGGCGGACTGGATTCCCGACGTGGCCCAGCAAGACAACTTCAAGCGAGCGGCGGTCGCCGCTGCCGAAGGGCTCCACGCTGCGCTCGCGTTGCCCATCATCCTGGACAGCCGAGTGCTCGGCGTCATGGAGTTCTTTACCCGCGCGGTCCTGGAGCCGGACCAGGACTTGCTTGCAGTGATGAAGTCCGTTGGGAGCCACGTCGGCCAGTTCATCGAGCGCAGGCGGGCGGAGGCGGCGTTGCGGGACAGCGAGCAACGCTTCCGCCTGATGGCGGACGCGGTGCCGTCGATCATCTGGACGGCGGGCCCCGATGGCACCATCACCTACGCCAACGAGCGCTGGTCCGAGTACACCGGGTTGATATCGGATCAGAACGCCCGCGGCTGGTCCGAGCTGATGCGCCACCCCGCGGACGATGAGCGCTGCGTCGCGGCCTGGACGGCCGCCCTGGAGCAGGGTTCGGCCTACGAAGTCGAGGCGCGGTACCGGCGCTATGACGGTGTGTACCGCTGGTTCGTCACGCGCGCGGTGCCGCTGCGCCGAGCTTCGAGCGAGATCGTCCAATGGTTCGGCACGACCACGGACATCGACGACCGGAAACGGGCCGAACACAGGACGCGCTTCCTGGCCGACGCCAGCGCCGCCCTGACCGACCTGACCGACCAGGAGAGTACTCTACGGAAGGTCGCGGGGCTCGCCGTCCCAGACTTCGCCGATTGGTGTACCGTGGATCTCATCGAGGGCGCCGACGGCTCCCTCCGCCGACTCGCCGTCTCCCACGTCGATCCCGCCAAGGTCCAACTCGTCCGCGACCTAGATCGCAAGTACCCATCCCAGCGTTTAGAACCTCGCGGCGTCAGACACGTCGTCCGGACCGGCGAGCCGGAATGGGCGGCTTCCATCCCGGATGAGATGCTCGTGGGCCTGGCCGAGGGCGAGGAGCACCTGAGCACCCTCCGGAGCCTCGGGCTGAGGTCGTACATCTGTGTTCCGCTGAAGTCGCGCGGCGACGTGCTGGGCGCCATCACATTCGTCACCGCCGAGTCTGGCCGGACCTACGGCGCCGATGACGTGCGGGCGGCCGAGGATCTCTCCCGCCGCGCCGTCATGGCCATCGAGAACGCCCGCCTGCTCGCATCGCTGAGGGAGGCCGATCGCCGCAAGGACGAGTTTCTGGCCATGCTGTCCCACGAGCTTCGGAACCCCCTGGCCCCGATCCGTAACGCCGTGCAGATCTTCCGGGCCAAGGGTTCGCCCGTCCCCGAGCTGCAGTGGGCGACCGAGCTCATCGATCGGCAGCTGCACCACATGACCCGTATGGTCGACGACCTGCTCGACGTGTCCCGCATCACCCAGGGAAAGGTCGAGCTCCGGAAAGAGACCGTTGAGCTGGCCACGATCGTGAGCAGCGCCGTCGAAGCTAGCCGTCCCTTAATCGCGAAGTGGGGCCACGATCTGACGGTCACGATCCCGCCTCGGCCAATTCACCTCGAAGTGGACCCGACCCGGTTGACGCAGATGGTTTCGAACCTACTGAACAACGCGGCCAAGTACACTGGCCACGGGGGCCGCATCGCGTTGACCGCCGAACAGGAAGGCGGCGAGGTGGTGATCAGGGTCAAGGACAACGGCATCGGCATCCCCCCCGAGATGCTCACCGGCGTCTTCGACCTCTTCACGCAGGTGGACCGTTCCGTCGAACGCGCCGAGGGCGGCCTCGGCATCGGCCTCACCCTGGTGCGACGGCTCGCGGAGATGCACGGTGGCTCCGTGGCAGCGCATAGCGAGGGGACCGGGAGAGGAAGCGAGTTCGTCCTGCGGCTGCCGGTCGGGGGCGCCTTCAGGCGCGCAGCACGGAAGGGAACTAACGACGATCAGGTCCAGGCGCCACCGGTACCGCTCCGCATCCTGGTCGTGGACGACAATCTGGACGCGGCCGACAGTCTGGGAATGGTTCTGCGCATGATGGGCCACGACGTAGATACGGCCCACGACGGTCTCGAAGCCATGGGAGCGGCTACCGCCTTCCGCCCCGACGTGATCCTGCTGGACATCGGCCTACCCAAGCTCGACGGCTATCAGGTGGCACGCCGCATCCGGGAGCAGGACGGCGGAGCCGAGATCGTGCTCGTCGCCCTCACCGGCTGGGGCCAGGAGGAAGATCGTCACCGGTCAAACGAAGCGGGCTTCGATCTCCACATGACCAAGCCGGTCGACTTCAAGGCTTTGCAGAAGCTGCTCGTCGGCGTCCACGCCGGCTCGGAGCGTCCTCGGGAAACGCCAGGAAACGCGCGCTGAAAGCGCGCCTCCCCCAGGGCTGCCCGATCAAGGGCCCTGACCGTATCATTCATCCCCCACGTACGCCACGACCAGTTCGCCGACCTCGAGCACGTTGTGACTCACGTGGTCGTCGATGAAGGCCGCGACTTCCCCTCGACCTCCTCGGGCTCTCGCCGAGCCGGGCAAATGACTCGGCCGGTCGTGCCTGATCTGGACGCTCCGGTCCCGCAGCCTTCGCGTCAGCTTCAGGGTCATGATTGCCGCGAACGCCGAGCGCAGTGCCAACCTCGACTATGGCCAGTGTCCGCTGCACCCCGCGTGTCC
>DASYSC010000176.1:0-5256 GCA_036003765.1 Candidatus Limnocylindria bacterium | reverse complement strand
CTCGGTGCCCGTCGTCGACGTCACGCCCACGGTCGGGGCCCCGCTCGCGCTCGTCGCCGCGCTTCTCTTCTTCGCGGCAGGCGTCGCGGCGCTCGGCAGTGAGCGCTCGTGGACCCGCCCCGGTCTCGGCGGGGCGTTCGCACTCCTCGCGTTGCCCGACCTCTTCCTGGTGGCGGAGACCGGCGGGACGAACGGAGCGCAGATCGCGCTCGCGGGCGGGCTTGGTCTGGGGCCCGAGCCCGCACGGAGCACGGAGCTCGGGATGGTCCTCGCAGCGCTCGGGGTCGCGTCGGGCGCGCTGATCCTCTCGCGCCCGATCCCGCGCGGACTGGTCGCGGCGGTCCTCTGCGCCTTTGGCGCAACTCTGCTCTGGTACGTCCACGCCCCGGTCGTGTCCTTGGTCGGCGGACTGGTCCTGGCTGCGGGCGTGATCGTCGCGTCGTCCGCGCTCCCTGCGGCGCCGGTCGTGCCGGCGCGCTCGCCGCTCGTGGTCACGCTCGCCTTTGCCCTTGGCTGGCTCGTCTTCGTGGCGACCGCGTTCGGCTTCTACGCCCTTTGGGCCTACCTGCCGGCGGTGTACGCGGCCGTCGCACTCGTGGCGGTCGCGGGACTGATCGCGCCCGCCGCCGGACTTCCGCCGTGGCGGTTGCTCCCGATCGCGCTCGTGCCGATCGTGGTCGGAGTCCCGCTCGTCGCGTTCCTTCTCACCCCGATTCCTGGCGCCACCGAGGAGCCGCGCAACACCTTACGGATCATGACCTTCAATATCCATCAGGGCTTCAACGCCGTGCAGTCACCGTCGCTCGATCAGATCGTGGACGTGGTCGCGTACGAATCGCCTGATGTTCTTTTGCTCCAGGAGGTCGTTCGAGGCTGGATGATCGACGAGCAGCATGACGCGCTGGGCGTGCTTGCCGAGCGCCTCGGGATGCCCTACGTCTTCGCGCCGAACATCGGCGATCTCTACGGCAATGCGATCCTCTCGCGTTTTCCGATGACCGACGTCAAGCGAGTCCATTTCGCACCTCAGCCATCGCTTCGTCATCAGCCGCGCGGTGCCGTCGGCGTGCGGATCGGCGACCTTCTGATCGTCAACACGCACCTCGACAACATCGCTGACTCGAGCGCGATTCGCCAGGAGCAGGTGCGAACGATCCTGCGCGAGTGGGACGCCGAGAAGATCGCAATCATCGCCGGCGACATGAACGCAGAGCCCTCGGCGCTCGAGATGGGTCTCTTCGGCGATGCGGGGTACGGTGACCTCGCCGAGCCGGCGGGGCCCACCACGACGATGGACGATCCTCCGAAGCGGATCGACTACATCTGGGGCGTCGGCGTGATCGCGTCGAGTCCGCACACGGTGATGGCGCTCGCGGCCTCCGACCACCGTGCGGTGGTCGTGAACGTCACCAAACAGCAGCCGCGGCCGTGACGCTTTTCGCGCTGCTCAAGCTGGTCCACGTCGCATGCGCCATCTGGGTGTTCGCTGGACTTCTCGGGCGTTTCTATGCGCTCGGCGCGGCATCTCGAGCGACGGATATCCGGCTCACGCGCGCGTGCGCCGATCTCGGCGGCCGCTTCGAAACCACCATGGTCATCCCCGGCTCGATCGCCGTTCTCATTTCGGGCATCGTCACCGCGCTCGTGGGCGGGGTTCCGCTGCTTGGGCCGTTGCAGAGCGGGCCAGGGTGGATCGCCGTGTCGCTCCTTCTGTTCGCCGCGGCGCTCGCGCTCGTACCGACGGTGTTCCTTCCGCGCGGACGGGTCTTCGGGGCGGCGCTTGAGGACGCGACGGCTCGCGGCGAGGTCACCCCGGGGCTGAAGGCCGCTTTCGCGGATCCCGTCGTGGTTCGATCGCATTGGGGCGAGCTTGCCGGCATCGGTTTCATCTTGCTGCTCATGGTGCTGAAGCCGTTCTGACCGGTAACCTCGGCCTTCGGCTCCGGCTTTCTCGGGCAGCCTTGCTGCCCGATCAGTAGACTCGATCTAACCGCCGCGCTTCCACGAGCGGCATCACGTGGGGCAGGTCATCGCCAAGCAGTTCGTCCATCTGCACACCCACAGCGAGTACAGCCTGCTCGACGGGCTGTCGCGGCTCTCCGATCTCGTCGCGCGCGCGAAGGCGCTGGACATGCCCGCGCTGGCACTCACCGACCACGGCGCGCTATACGGTGCGATCGACTTCTACACGCTCTGCCGCGACGCCGGCATCAAACCCATCGTCGGGATCGAGACATACGTGGCGCGCAAGAGCCGGTTCGACCGCGACGCGCGTTCCGAGGGCCACGGCAAGCCTTTCCACCTGGTGCTGCTCGCGAAAGACTTCACCGGCTACCAGAACCTCGTGGCGCTGGTGACGGCGGCTCATCTCGAGGGCTACTACTACAGGCCGCGCATGGACAAGGAGCTGCTCCGCGAGCGCAGCAAGGGGCTGATCGCGCTGTCCGCGTGCCTTCAGGGGGAGCTCGCCCGGGCGCTGATGGACGAGAGCCTCGACGCGGCCTGCGCGGTCGCGGAGGAGCACCGCGAGATCTTCGGCGAGGGCAACTACTACCTCGAGCTGATGTCGCACGGCATCGCCGAACAGGAGCGGGTGAACGACGGCGTCCGCGAGGTCGCGCGGCGTACCGGCATCCCGCTCGTCGTGACGAACGACATCCACTACGTCACCGCCGACGACGCCGAGGCTCAGGACGTCATGGTCTGCATCCAGAGCGGGAAGACCATCGACACGCCCGATCGCCTCAAGATGATCGACCACCCGGAGCTCTTCATGCGCAGCGCCGCGCAGATGGCCGAGCTCTTCCCGAATGATCCCGAGGCTCTCGAGAACACGGTCCGCATCGCCGAGAAGATCGATCTGCGCCTACCCCTCGGCGAGCTGCGCCTCCCACATTTCGAGGTCCCGCCCGGCAAGACGCCCGAAGAGCAGCTCCGTACGCTCGCGGAGACGGGCGCGGCGGCGAAATACGGCGCCCTGACGCCCGAGCTACAGGAGCGCATCGACAGAGAGCTGGCGGTCATCGCGAAGACCGGCTACACGGGCTACATCCTCATCGTCCAGGACTTCATCAGATTCGCGAAGGAGCGGGGCATCCTCACCGCGGTCCGCGGGTCCGCCGGTGGCTCGCTCGTCAACTACGCGATCGATCTCACCGACATCGACCCGCTGCAGTACGGGCTCATCTTCGAGCGGTTCCTCAACCTCGAGCGCTTCACGCCGCCGGACATCGACGTGGATTTCATGGGTGACCGGCGCGACGAGGTCATCCAGTACGTCACTCAGAAGTACGGCGCCGACCGCGTCGCGCAGATCGGGACGTTCAACACGATGCTCGCGCGCGCCGCGGTCCGCGACGTCGCGCGGGTGCTCGGGATGCCATACGGCGAGGCCGACCGAGTGGCGAAGACGATCCCCTTCGGTACGACCCTCACCGATTCCAGGCGCATGTCCGGCGAGCTGCGCGACCTCGAGCAGGAGGCCCACATCCAGCGGCTCCTCGATCTGGCGGAGAAGGTCGAGGGGCTGGTCCGTTCGACAGGGACGCACGCCGCCGGGGTCGTGATCTCACGCGAGCCGATCACGCAGCTCGTGCCCCTTGAGCGCTCGAAGGGCAACGCGAACGCCCTCCAGACGCAGTACGAGGACAAGCAGCTCGAGAAGCTCGGCGTCCTCAAGTTCGACTTCCTGGGCCTCGGAAACCTGACGATCCTCGAACATGCGCTGCGCCTGATCCAGGCGACTCGGGGCATATCGATCAAACGCGAGGACATCCCGCTTGACGACAAGAAGACCTTTGAGCTCCTCGGATCCGGCGAGACGACCGGCATGTTCCAGCTCGAGTCCGCCGGCATGCGGCGCTACGTCCGCGAGCTCAAGCCCGACCGAGTCGAGGACGTCATGGCAATGGTCGCGCTCTTCCGGCCGGGTCCGATGGATTACATCCCGACCTACATCCGGCGCAAGCACGGCGAGGAGCCGGTCACCTACGCGCACCCGACGCTCGAGCCCGTGCTCAAGTCGACCTACGGCGTGATGGTCTACCAGGAGGACGTGATGGCCGTGACGCAGGCGCTAGCCGGCTTCACGCTCGCCGAAGCCGACGTGCTCTGCTACGCCGTCCGCAAGAAGATCCGCGAGAAGCTCGATGCCCAGAAGGTGAAGTTCGTGTCGGGCGCGATCCGCAACGGGGTACACGCCGACGTGATCGAGGCCGTGTGGAAGGACTTCGAGCCGTTCGCCCGCTACGGGTTCAACCGCGCGCATGCCGCGATCTACGGGATCATCGCGTATCACACCGCTTTTTTGAAGGCGAACTACACGACGGAGTACATGACCGCGGTGCTCTCCGCCGAGATGGGGACGCCGGACCGAATCGCGATCGCGGTCGCGGAATGCCGGCGCATGGGCCTCGCGGTGCTGCCGCCGGACGTGAACGAGTCGGACCTCGACTTCGCGATCACCCCCAAGGGCATCCGCTTCGGCCTCGGCGCCGTGAAGAATGTCGGCGAAGGCGCGGTCGAAGGGCTCATCGATGCCCGGCGGGCCGGCGGGCCATTCCGCTCGCTCGATGACCTCTGCGCTCGCATCGACCTCCAGCGCGCGAACAAGCGCGTCCTCGAGTCGCTCATCAAATGCGGTGCGTGCGACGCGTTCGGGCCGAGGCAGGCGCAGCTCACCGCGCTCGACGCCACCCTTGCGACCGCGCAGCGGGAGCAGCGCGACCGCGCAAGCGGGCAGGTCGGCCTCTTCGATCTCACTGGTACGAGTGTCCTCGGTGGTCCACTCGTCGGCGGCGAGGCGCCGCGCCGGGAGCTTCTGGGCTGGGAGAAGGAGTTGCTCGGGATCTACCTCTCGGAGCACCCGCTCCAGGCGCTCGCCCCGAGGATGGGCGACGTCGTCAGCGCGTACCTCGCGGAGCTGCGCGATGCCGGTGAGGATCTCGTGACGATCGCGTGCGTCGTGACGAACGCGCGCAAGCACATCACCAAGAACAAGCAGCTGATGATGTTCGCGCAGGTCGAAGATCTCACCGGCAGCGTCGAGGTCACCGTGTTCCCGCGCACCTATGAGGCGACGGCGAGCCTCTGGAGCACTGACGAGATCCTCCTGGTGCTCGCGCGCGTCGAGCAGCGCGACGAAGACCCGAAGCTCCTCTGCGAGCACGCCGCGCGGTTCGACGATGCTGGGATCGCCGAAATCAAGCGAGTTGCGGACGAGCGTCGGCAGTTCCTCGCGAAGCGAGCGAAGTTCGG
>DASYSC010000175.1:0-29114 GCA_036003765.1 Candidatus Limnocylindria bacterium | reverse complement strand
GAGATCGGCCTCACCGATCACCTCGAGACGCAGGGGATCCACGCCGTCGAGACCGATCTCGGCGAGTGGATCATCCAGCTCGCCGGAGAACGCCCGTCACACCTCATCGCGCCGGCGATTCACAAGACGCGCGAGGAGATCGCCCAGCTCTTCGCGAAGGTCGTGGGCCATCCCGTCGCCGACGACACCGCGTCCCTGGTGGCCGTCGCGCGGAAGGAGCTTCGACAGAGCTTCATCGACGCGGACATCGGCATCACCGGCGGGAACGCCCTGATCGCGGAGACCGGCACGCTCATGCTCGTGACGAACGAGGGCAACGCCGACCTCGCGACGACCCTGCCCGCGGTCCACATCGCGGTCGTAGGCATCGAGAAGATCGTCCCGACGATCGACGACGCGATCGCGATCGTGAAGCTGCTCGCGCGAAGCGGGACTGGGCAAAAGATCACGTCGTACACGCAGTTCATTACCGGGCCGTCGCGCTCCGCGGACATCGAGCTCAAATCGCAGATTGGCGTGCACGGTCCCAAGGAGCTGCATTTCGTGCTCCTGGACAACGGGCGCACCGCGATGCGCGACGACCCGTTTTTCAGGGACGCCCTCAGCTGCATCCGCTGCGGCGCCTGCAGCAACGTCTGCCCCAGCTACCTCGAAGTCGGCGGCCACATCTTCGGCCACATCTACACGGGACCGATCGGCCTCGTGGTGTCGCCGTGGCACCACGGCACCGAAAGCGTCGCCCACGAGCAGGGACTGTGCATGGGATGCAATGCCTGCGACACGGTGTGCCCGGTCAGCATCCCACTCGCGTCGCTGATCACCGACGTCCGAGCGAAAGCGGTCGAGAAGGTCGGCATGCCCTGGACGAAGCGACTGTTCCTGAAGCAATGGTCGACGCCGGAGCGCATCGATCGCCTCACCGGCTGGCTGGCGACGTTCCAGGATCCGCTCCGGCGCAACGGAAACGTGCGCCTGCCCTTCGGGGCGCTCGCCCAAGAGAAGAGCCTGCCCGCGGTCGCCGATCGCCCGCTGCACTACCGCGCGCGCGAGATCACCTCGACGAACCCGCAGTCACCCGACACGCGGGTCGCGATCTTCCCGTCGTGTCTGATCGACCATTTCCTGCCCAACGCCGGCTACGCCGCGGCGCGGGTCCTCCAGACGATGGGGGCCGAGGTCCACGTGGTCGAAGGACGGCGGTGCTGCGGGCTGCCCCAGATGAATGGCGGCGACCGGCCGACGGCGATCACGATGGCGAAGGCCGCGATCGAGGCGCTCGAGCGGGTCCAGGCCGACCGCATCGTCATCCCGTCGTCGTCGTGCGCGATCACCATCACGCAGGACTACGCCCGGATGCTCGCCGCGGAGCCGTCCTGGGCGGAGCGCGCGCGCCGGCTCGCCGACCGCGTCAGCGCCTTCACGCCGTTCGTGGCGACGCTCGCACGCAAGCGCAAGGTGTGGGGCCGCAAGCTCGGACTCCGCGCGACATACCACGACGCGTGTCAATCCGCGAACGTGCTTGGGATCCACGAAGCGCCGCGCGCGCTGCTACGAGAGGTGGCCGGCGTCGAAATTGTCGAGATGGCGGAGTCGGCGGTGTGCTGCGGCTTCGGCGGGGCGTTCAGCTTCGAATTCCCGGAGGTCGCGAACCGCGTCCTCGAGCGCAAGCTCGCGAACATCGAGGCCACCGGCGTTGACTGCGTCATCGCGGACAATCCGGGCTGTCTCACGCACCTGCGGGGGGCGCTGGACGCGCGACGCAAGGAGATGCGGGTGCGTCATCTGGCCGAAGTGCTCTGGGAGTCGCTCGGGTCCGCGACCTGACCCAGCTGGGGCCGTAGTGCTCGTCGGCGTCCGGCTACGAGTTCGGCGTAGCGATGAAGATCACCGAGTCTTTGCTCGTGGACTCCGCGAGCAGCGAGAGCGTCGTTCCAGCAACACGCCCCAGGCGCGGCGGCAAACGCCGGAGGGACGCGACGCGCCCCTGGGCGGTCTCTCGATCGATCTCCGAGAGCCCGGCTTCGGCGACGACGCTCATGGCATGCCGATCAATGAGTCGGCGCATCGAGGCCCGTGTGAAGTAGCTGAAGTGCGGCGGAAATGTCCCGACCTGATAGAGCTGTTCGATGGGTCCATAGACAGACGCAGAGGCGAGCGCCCGCGAGACTCGATAGAGGAAGCCATCGGCGACCGGAACTTTGATCACGACGAGTTCGAGCTGCGGCCCGATCTCCCATAAGAGACGCCCCAATGCGTCGGAGACGCACTCGGGAGGAAGGTGTTCGACGACATCCAACAGGGTCAGGACGCGCGGGCGAAAGGGCAGGCGGCTCAGCCCGAGCGAGTCGCGGGCGGATACGGGAACCACGAACGCCGGTATGCCGCGGGCCCGGAGGCTCGAGACGGCTTCGGTCGAGGTATCGGCTCCGGCGACGCGCATTCCGGCGCGCCGACAAGCATCCAGGAACCAACCTCGACCTGCTCCGTAGTCGAGAACGTCATCCGCGGTCTGAAGCAGCCGGCGAAGAAGGGCGAGGATCGTCTCAGCTTGGCGCCCGCGCGTGATGGCAAGCGATTCCAGGAACGCGCCCTGCTCATATTGCTCGTGGTAGTCCTCGGTGGTCTCCGTGAGCTCGTGCGTCGCGACACGATGGCCGCACTGAGGACAACGACGCACGGCGACCCGCCACGTGTGGATGTCTCGACGGAGATGGCCTTCGCGGCAGATCGGACACGCACCGACCTCCGCTTCGGGTGACCGCGCGGTCTCCAGATCGCTGCGCCGATCGGTCGTCTCAGCAGCGAGATTCTTCACGACTGCGTGATGGTCTCGCTACTTCTCACCAAGTCCTTGATGAGCGGAACCTTCGGTGCGTTCTGCATGTCGAGGACGAGCGACTGGAGCAGCAGCTGCGTCCCGAGAATGAGAGGAAGCACCGCGATCATCACGGTGCCTGTGGACGCCGGCACGCCGGTCTGCGCGGACTGAATCCAGTGCACGATGCCCCACAGAGTTCCGAAACCGACCATGAGGGCACCCGCCAGGAGGAACAGCGCCAGCGGCGTGAAGTCCTGCACGAAGTGGCAGAGCCAGATGCGGCGTAGCGTGCGCGCGAGCAGCCGCGGGGGGAACGACACGAGAGCGTCTCCGATCGAGAGCGAGCTCTTCTCGGCCCCGTATCGCGCGGGCATGTACACGTCGCGAACGACCGCGCCGACCAGACCCAGCTCGATCAACATCGAGGTCTCGAAGAACCATCGCTCGCCGATGCCCTCCCAATCGAGGGCCTCCAGCGCGCGTGCATGGATCGCGGTGAAGCCGTTGGTTGGATCAAAGACCTGCCAGTAGCCAGATGCCGCCTTCACCAGGAAGGACAGGCCGGTGTTGCCGACGCGGCGCGGCGCGGGCATCCGCGCCAGCTCACGCGTGTGTACGAAACGGTTCCCTTTCGCGTAATCCGCGCCGCCGCGGATGATCGGCTCGATAAGGCGACCGATCTGCGACGGATCCATTTGACCGTCGCCGTCGATCTTTACGGCGATGTCCGCGCCGTGCGCGAGCGCAAAGCGATAACCGGTGAGCATCGCGGCTCCGACTCCACCGTTCGTCGCGCGCCGGATCAGGCGCACACGCGGGTCGGCGGAGCGTTCAACGACGGCGGCGGTGTCATCGGGACTCGCGTCGTCGACCACGACGATCATCGAGACGAAACTGGGGATCTCCGCCAGGACGCCGGCGATCTGCGCCGCCACGCGGTAGGCGGGAATCACGACGGCGACCGTCAAGCCATTCAGAGGCACCGGACGCGCGACCGCCCGCGCGTACTCGAGGCTCCATGACCCGCGCATCGAGAACGGCCCCGAGGAGCTCTCGCGACCGTTCGTCGCCGGCTGAACCATGGGCAGCGTGGCGGCCATGTTTAGTGGCTCGCCGCAGGTCCCGGCGCCGATGCCGGCGGTGGGAGCGTGGGGTCCAACCGGAGCGCGCGCGCGAGCTCCTCGTCGCCCTCGCGCTGTTTCCCGATCGAGCGGAGCGCGACCCCGAGGTTGTAATGCGCGGCGGCGTAATCGGCGTTGGCCGCCAGGAGCGTTTGGTAAAGGCCGATCGCCTCCTCCGCGGCACCAGCGTCAACGCGCAGGATCGCGAGATTGAAAAGCGCCGGGCCGAAGCTTGGGTCTACCTCGAGCGCGAGCCGGTAATAGCTCTCGGCGGCGACGGGGCGGTTGGAAATGTGAGCGATCTGGCCGAGGTCGAAGTACGCGAACTTGTTTCGGGGATCGCGCCGAAGCGTCTCGAAGTAGGCCACGGTCGCTTCGTCGAATCGACCGGCGAGGTGCGCTTGCAGTCCTCGGCTCAGCGCGTCCGACGCGGTCCCGGCGGCGCTTCCTGCGCCGCAACTGGACGCTACGGTGAGGATCCCTACGGCAAGCAGCGCCGCACGCAGGAGTCGCGAAACCATCCGGCCAGAGGACCGCTCAGGACAGCGGGCGTCCACCATCGCGGCCTACCAGCGGAAGCTCACGCGGAACGCTTTGTTGGGTGCGCCGCCCTGATTCGTGATCTGGACCTGCAGGTAGTGGCCGGCAGCGACCGTGGTGCTCGAGACGTCCGTGCACGTGGTGGTTGCTACCGCGATGGTGCAGGTCTTGATCACGGTCGGGGTCACGGGGCTTATTCCGGCCGGGTCGCTCTCGACGACATCGACTTTGTAGCTCTGGCCGGCCGTCGGGGCGGTGTTGACCCGGGCGAACACGTTCGAGACCGTCGCCCCATTAGCCGGGACCTGTGCAATGTCATCGGTAGTCGGGAACGCGCCGGTCCCGCACGCGACGTGCGCATCGGTCTCGAAGCCAAGACACTGGAGATTGCCGACATTCGCGGTCGAGACGAAATGCGCCACCCCAGCCTGTCCCGTGACGCCCGTCGCGCCTGTCGAACCTGTCGCACCGGTCGCGCCGGTCGGTCCGGTCGGTCCGGTCGGTCCGGTGGGGCCGGTCGGTCCAGTTGGGCCCGTGGAGCCGGTCGATCCAGTGGGACCCGTGGGGCCGGTCGCACCAGTCGCGCCGGTCGCGCCAGCACCAGTTGCACCAGTCGCTCCGGTCGCGCCGGTCGGGCCAGTTGGACCCGTGGGCCCGATGGATCCGGTGTCACCCGTCGCGCCAGTCGCACCAGTCGCACCCGTCGCTCCGGTCGGCCCGGTGGGGCCAGTGGGGCCAGTGGATCCGGTTCCGCCGGTCGCACCCGTCGCACCAGTTGCACCCGTCGCTCCGGTCGGGCCAGTTGGACCCGTGGGCCCAGTGGATCCAGTGGCGCCTGTGTCACCCGTCGCACCCGTCGCACCCGTCGCACCTGTCGCGCCAGTCGCGCCGGTCGGGCCGGTGGGGCCTGTCGGTCCCGTCGGGCCAGTCGGCCCAGTAGGTCCGGTAGAGCCTGTCGCGCCGGTCGCGCCGGTCGCTCCCGTGGCACCCGTCGAACCAGTCGCACCCGTGGCTCCGGTTGCTCCAGTCGCGCCGGTGGCACCCGTCGCCCCCGTTGCGCCTGTCGCGCCGGTTGGGCCTGTCGGTCCGGTCGGGCCAGTCGGCCCAGTAGGTCCGGTAGAGCCCGTCGCGCCGGTCGCGCCGGTTGGACCGGTGGGGCCTGTCGGTCCCGTCGGGCCAGTCGGCCCAGTCGGTCCGGTAGAGCCCGTCGCGCCGGTCGCGCCGGTCGCTCCTGTCGCCCCGGTGGCTCCGGTCGGGCCGGTGGCGCCAGTGGGTCCAGTAGCTCCAGTGGCACCTGTCGTTCCAGTCGCGCCTGTGGCGCCCGTGGAACCAGTCGCACCCGTCGCGCCAGTGGGACCAGTCGGCCCTGTCGCGCCCGTCGCCCCCGTTGCGCCTGTCGCACCTGTCGGACCTGTCGCACCGGTCGGGCCGGTGGATCCGGTTGCGCCAGTCGCACCGGTCGGCCCGGTCGCACCGGTCGCACCAGTGGGACCAGTTGCTCCAGTGGATCCGGTGGCGCCGGTAGCTCCGGTTGGACCTGTGGATCCACTGGATCCGGTTGCGCCAGTCGCACCAGTCGCACCCGTGGCTCCGGTTGCTCCAGTCGCCCCGGTGGCACCCGTCGCACCTGTCGCGCCGGTGGGACCGGTCGCTCCCTTTTGGCCTTCGTCGCCCTTGTCGCCCTTGTCGCCCTTGTCGCCCTTATTCCCCTGCGGCCCTTGGGGACCTTGAGGGCCCTGCGGACCCTGGTTTCCTTGCGGACCCTGATTGCCTTGCGGACCCTGATTGCCTTGCGCGCCTTGCGCGCCCTGCGGCCCGACTGGGCCGGTGGCGCCGGCGAGCCCGGTGAGCCCGATCGGTCCGGCTGCGCCGGTCGGACCCGGCACACCAGCTTGGTTCCACGCGAGGCCGGTCTCGTTCAGCCCGCACTGCTCAAGACCGACGACCACGCGCATGGCCCCGGTCGTGTTGTCGTAGCAGCTGTGAATGATGCCGCTCGGATCCGGAATCAACCCGCCCGCCCCCGCGGCGACCAGAACGCCGCTTCCTAATGCGAAGGCGACAAGAGCGACCACTCCATAGCGTGTCAGTCGCTTGAGGCCGCCAGCCCCGGCGGAGAAGGTCTTCATCCGGGTAACCGCAGGTCGCGCGGACGTCCCGAGATTGCAGCGGCCATGCGAACCCGCAAATCGAGCACGACGCAGGTGTACCGTCGCCCCCGCGTACATGTCCGTAAATGACAACGTGACGGCCGCGTTACAAAACCTCGCTCCGCGAAACAAGAACGTTACGAAGACGCTCGCCTACCTGTCGGCTGCGTGATTCGCCGCAACCGGCGGTGAAGCCGCAGCTCGTACCCCAAGCACTTCGACCGATACGGCGGTGAAGGCGACCTCGCGCGCTGGAGCCCGAGTGCGACTGACAGCCTCGCCGTGATCCGGGTTTCGCCATCGGCTCCTACCGATAATTCCGGCTCATCGTGAGAACGGCGAATCGTTTGAGCTGGACGCTGATCAAGGGACTGACCATTCCCTCCACCAACCTCGGGAGGGTCACCTCGGCCCTGAGCCTGACTTGCGCGCTGGTCGCGCTGCTGGCGCTCGCCGATCTCGCGGTCCGAGCAGCAGTACGTCTGGAGACACGGTGGGACACGTTCATGTACCACCTGCCCTTCGCCGCGCTCAGAGGAGGGCTCTCCATCCCCTACGACATGAACGACACGATGAAACCGCTGTATGAAGGGTTTCCAACGCTGCCATACGTGTTCGAAGGTGCTCTTTGGAGGCTGACGGGATCCGTCAACGCTACGGGGGTCGTCTGCTACCTCGCGTTCTCCGTGTTTCTCATCTACTGCCACGTCGCGCTGCGGGCCCGATTCTGGTTCGTCGCGTTGATCGCGCTGACGGCTCCGCTGGTCGTGATCCACACGACCGTGAGTTACGTCGACCTCTTTGGTAACTCTCTGCTCGCGATCGGGGTAAGTTCCTGCCTCTATCTCTATCTGTTTCCCGAGAGGCCATCACGAGCCGTGTTGCTCGGAGGGCTCGCTGGTCTCGCGGGGGCGGCTTGGTCCAAGTACCAGCTCGTTCCGATCGTGGCGTTGATGTTTTTCTTTCTTGCGGTCGTTGTCGTCAGCCGTCCGCGCATCCACGGGTTCAGCCGAATGAACGCTGCCGCGCTTCTTCTTGCGGCTGCGACCGTCGCCGCGCTTCCGTACGGCAAGAACCTCGCCCTCTACGGAAACCCGTTCTGGCCGGTCCGGATGCCCGTCCTGTCAGAGATGTTTCCTTACACGAGAGATGTGATAGCTGATGCGGCCGCAGCACAGAGACCGCCGCCTCTCAAGGACTACGCACAATTCAATCTGTTCATCAATTCGCTCTTCGAGATCAACCATCCGACGCACTACGACTACAGACCGAGATGGATCATCGATCAGGGAAACGCATATCTCGCGTTCCGTATGGGTGGCTTCTGGGTTACCGGTGTCATTACCTACCTGGCTGCCACGATCGCCATGCTCATCCTCTACAAGCGGAGAGTTGGCATCGTGGCGAGCCTGGCCCTCGTTGGCACGCTCGTCTTCGTCGCGTTCCTGCCTCAATCGCATGAGCTCCGCTACTACATGTTCATCCCGCTAACCTGGGCGGCCACGATCGGCATGCTGTTCCCGCATTTCCGGGCGACATGGCCGCGGGCGGCGCCGGTCTTCCTGCTCGTTGCGTTAGGCCTGTTCCTCCACATGGCCTCTGAAAACCAGGCCCATTACCAGATCTCGAAGACCGACTACGTGGATGCCGCGCGCGACTGGGGCGCTTCTCGCTGGTGGCCCCTGCTTCAGCGAGGCCAGGAGTACTGCGCGGTCGACATGCTGCCGATCGGCATATTGCTGACTGGACCGACGATGTCGGAATACTCGATCGCCGACAGGACCAAAGAAGCGCTCTGCCCCGATGGGAGCTTCATCATGACCAATGAGGGGATCCGGGGCCGCAAGGGGGCTGGGCGACCGTGAAGCGAGCGTGCGCTACGAAGGTGCGGTCTCGGCCGCTGTCGCGGCGATCTCCGATGTCAGCATGACACCGACGCCCGGGATCGTGTGGAGCAATCGCGGCGAGCTCGGGTCGTCTTCGAGCTTTCGTCGCAGTCGGTAAAGAGTGACGCGCAGGGTTTCGCGCGATCCAGGATCGTCATGCCCCCAGATCTCGCGCAGGATCGCGGCGGTGGGCACGACGGAGCTCGCGCGGTCCATCAAGTACTGAAGCAGCCGGAACTCGGTTGCCGTCAGGTTGAGCGAGCGGCCTTCCTTGGCCGCGCTGTGCTGCGCGACGTTCATCAGGAGCGGACCGGCGCGCAGGACCACCGCGCCGGGACGCACCTCGTGACCCGGACGGTTTCGTCGGATGTGCGCCCGGATCCGAGCTATGAGCTCCCGGTGGCTGAAGGGCTTGACCAGATAGTCATCAGCTCCCGCTTCAAGGCCGCGGACTTTGTCGTCGTCCGAGGCTCGACCGGTAAGAATGATGATCGGGAGGTCGCTACGCGCGCGTAGCTCGCTGACGAGATCGAATCCGGACCATGGGCCGAGGCCCACGTCGACTATCGCGAGATCGGGGCGCTCTCTCTCGAAGAGCGTGAGGGCGACTGGTGCTTCATGGGCCCGCAGCGCGACCATGCCGGTGCGGCCGACAAGGAACGCGAGCAAGTCGAGGACATCCGGATCATCGTCAACAAGCAGAATCTTGTGACGCGCGCGCTCCCTTGCGGGTGCCTCGCCAGATTCCGAACCCACCAGCTCTCGCCCCCCGGGAGAGCATACAGGGGCGCGACGGTCCGCCCAATGGCCGAACTCTTGGGCTGCCGTTCGCAGGCTTAGGCGCAGATCAGGCGACTAAAGGCTCGTCTGGACGCCCGCATCTGAGACGACCGGTCTTCGTCAAAGGCGGAGACCGGTCGGCCCTTAGCCGCTACAGCCGCAGCTGCCGGAGATCGAGGAATTTCGGACCAGGAACCCGGTTCCCTCGGGGCCATCCATCCACTCAATCTTCGCCCCATCGCAGTAAGGTCGGCTCTGCGCGTCGATCGCGAGGCGGAGGCCGGCGACCTCCGTCACGGCGTCGGTCTCACCCGGCGTCTCATCGAACGCGAGCCCGTACATGAACGAGCAGCACGAGCGTCCAGCTACGTAGACCCGCAGAAAGGCGCGCTTGGGATCGTCGGCGCGGAGCTCCAAGAGCTTCGTCGCGGCCTCGGGCGTGACCTCCACGCGGGTCGTGCTTCCGTCGATGGCCATCGACTGCAGTCTAGCGTCCTGCCCGCCGCGAGCGTGCCGTTGCGGCCCATGGGCCGACGGCATGCTGCCGTATGCTGCACCCCGATGGCGGGCAGGGCCGGTGAGCGCGGCGCGCGCCGGAACGCGGTGCGGCGGCCGCGAGCGAGCGCCGACGGGCTTCCGAGCAGCGAGCGCGTCTTTCGGCAGCTCCAGAACATGATCATCGACGGCGAGATGGGACCGGGCACGCGTCTCGTCGAGCTTTCGCTCGCGACGCAGTTCGGCGTGAGTCGGACGCCGGTGCGCGAAGCGCTGAAGCGCCTCGTGGACGGCAACCTGCTCCTCGCCGACCCGATCCGGGGACTCGTTGTTCGTACGCCGGAGGCGGCGGAGGTTGAAGAGGTCTATCTCGTACGCGAGGTGCTGGACGGTCTGGCCGCGCGGCTCGCGGCGCAGCGGGTCGGACCCGATGACCTGGGACGGCTGCGCGTCATCAACGACACGATGCGCGAAGGCATCCGCGACGGCCGTACGGCCGTCATCGTGAACGCGAACATCGCCTTCCACGACCTCATCTACAGCATCGCCGGCAACCGCACGCTGGCGCGGCACGGCATGGAGCTCCGAAACTTCGTGCGGCGGTTCTCAAGCGAAGCATTCGTGAGCCCCTCGCGGGTCGACGCGGTACTGCGCGACCACGAGCGGCTCCTCGAGGCCTTGGAGCGCGGCGACTCCGAGTCGGCCGAGCGCGCTTCGACCGAGCATCTCCGCAAAGCGCGCGCCTACGTGGCCGAGCTCCACGTCCGGAGGGCCGTCGGCGTGCCCGTGGACGGAGCCGGCCGAGCGTGACGGTCGCGGCGGAGTCCGTCCGGGTCGCGGACCTCTGGCCGGCCGCGCGCGTCGTCGGCGACCAGCTCGCGATTCGGGGCGTCTTCATGCGCGGCGGGACGAGTCGGGGCGCATTCCTCCGGGCCGAGGATCTCCCTCCGGATCCCGCCGCGCGCGATCGCGCGATCCTCGCGATGTACGGCAGCCCTGACTCGCGTCAGATCGATGGCCTCGGCGGCGCCGAGCCGCTCACGAGCAAAGTCGCGATCGTCGGTCCAGCGACTCGGCCAGGGGCCGACGTCGACTACCTCTTCGGGCAGGTCCGGATCTCCGAACCGATCGTCGACTATCGCGGCAACTGCGGGAACATGCTGGCGGGTATCGGTCCCTTCGCGGTCGACGAGGGGCTCGTTCAGGCGACGGAGCCGGTCACACGCGTGCGCATCCATCAGGTGAACACGCACACACTGGTGATGGCCGAAGTGCCGACGCGGAGCGGCCGCGCGCTCACCGCCGGGGCGGCAACGACGCCCGGCGTTCCGGGAACCGGTGCGGCCATCAAGCTGGATTTCGCCGCGAGCGCGAATACGCTCGGGCGCGGGCTCCTCCCCACGGGTCACGCGACCGAGCAGCTCGAAGACGGCGCCGGCCGGGCGTATCGCGTGTCGCTCGTCGATGCCGGGAACCCGACCGTCTTCCTCAGTGCCGCCGATCTCGGACTCGAGGCTCAGGCGCTGGTCGCGTCGAGCTACCCCGCGGAGCTCATGGAGCGGCTCGAGCAGATCCGCGGGGCGGCAGCGGAGCGGCTCGGCTTCGTCGCGGACCGCCGACGTTCGGCGGCCGAGAGCCCGACGGTGCCGAAGATCTATCTCGTGCATCCGCCCGCCGGCTACGTCACCCAGCTGGGCCTGCGGGTGCGCGGTGACGACATCGATCTGGTGGCGCGCGGCCTCGTCACGCAGCGGCTCCACGCGGCGTACGCGGCGACCGTCGCCATCGCGACCGCGACCGCCACCCGTCTACCGGGCACCATCCCCGCGGATGTCGCGACGCGGCGTGCGCCGAACGTCGTCCGCATCGGCCATCCCGGCGGGGTCATCGCGCTCGAGGTGGCGGTGGAGCTCGACGAGCCCGGCGGGCCACGCCTGGCGCGTGCCGTGATCGAGCGGACCGCTCGACGCGTGATGTCCGGCGATGTGTACGTCCCGATGCGGGTGCTGTTCGCGGGCTAGGAACCAACCCGGAGCGTCAGGGGAGGAGCAGGTGAACTTCTACGACCAGTGGCTTTCGACGAGCGAGCGGCTCGAGAACGAGCTTCGAGCGCCGCCGGTCGTCGCGCGAGGCGGCGATCTTCGCTGGATCGAAACGCCGCAGGACGCGCGGGTCGCCATGGTCATCGGCGAGGCGGTGGGCTTTCCGACGCAGGGCACGTCGCTCCTCAAGGCCGAGATCCCCGGCAGCTGGCATACCGGAAAACACGCGCACGGCGAGGAGGCGATCCACATTCTCGCCGGTCGAGGCTTCAGCCTCATCGACGGCGCGAGGTACGACTGGAAGCCCGGCACGACGCTGCACATCCCCTACCGCGCCGAGCATCAGCACTTCAATTCGAGCGGCGAGACTGCGGTCTACGTCTCCGCGTCGACGATCGATCTCGACAACGCCGTAAAGCTCGGGCGGCTGCGTCAACTCGAAGAGAAAGGTGCGAACGCGCCGGGGACCGAGGCACTTTATCCAGCCGGAAACTCGCAGTTCGCGCCCGACGGCCGTCGCATCGCCCTTCACCTCGAGGACGCGATCGACGAGAACGCGCGCCGTAAGGCTGGGCATGGCGGGCAGGGCCACGGTCACCAGGCGCACCGCCACGCGGGCATCTGGATCCTCATGGGCGGCAGCGAGAGCCAGAGCGACGAGACGAACGGGTTCCGCGCGAAGGCCGCCGCGATGACGAACATCTTCGAGGAGACGGCGCACAGCTCGAGCCACAAGCATGCCCACACGGAGGCGATGCTGTACGTGCTCGAGGGCAAGGGCTACTCGGAGGTCGACGGCGAGCGATACGACTGGGAGGCGGGCGACGCCGTGCACGTGCCGCCGCGGATGACCGTGCACGAACATTTCAACGATTCGGACGCGCGAACGCGCACGCTGCGCGTTGAGTTCGGCATCCGCTACTTCTACGAATCGCTCTGGTCCGGGTACGCGAAGGTCGAGCACCGCGCGGAGGCCGTGGCGCGCTGAACAAAGTCGCGGAGTTCCAGCGGCTGCTCGACGAGGGCCTGATCGACGGGGTCGCGGTCGTCGCGGCCGATGCGGACGCGTGCTCGGCATGCGCAAAGGTCGCGGATCGCGTGTACGCGCCGTCGAAGCTCCCCGCGCTCCCGATCGCCGGCTGCCGCGCCGCGGCGGGATGCCGTTGCCGTTACGAGCCGTCCGTCACGGTGGTCGAGTGAAGCTCGAGCACCGGGTTCAGGGCCGGGGCCCGGCGCTTCTCCTTGTCGCGGGGACCGGCTTTCCCGGCGCGACCTGGCCTCCCGCCGCGGTGACTTCTCTCGCACGCGGCATGACTGTCGTGACCTTCGATCACCGCGGGACCGGCGGGACGCCGCCGACGCCCGGGCCGTACGCGACGCGCATGTTCGCCGCGGACGCGGTCGCCCTGCTGCGTGACCTCGGGCTCGTCCCCGCGCACGTCCTCGGCCACTCGATGGGCGGCCGGGTCGCGCAGTGGATGGCCCTCGACGCGCCCGATGCGGTGGCGAGCCTCGTTCTCGCCGCGTCCGGCCCGGGCCGGTTCCGTCCCGAGCAGACCGTCCCGAGAGGCGTCCCGCCGCGCACCCGCGAGCAGCTCGCCGAACTCGGCTACGAGGCGTACATGGCGGCGCACATCCGCGAGACCTTCTTCACACCCGAATTCGCCGAGGCACAGCCCGAGGGCGTCGCCTGGCTGGTCTCGGCGTTCTGGGAGAACCGCCCGTCGCTCGGGGATTACCTCAAGCACGTCGCGGCGCGCCAGCGGCATCAGACGGCTCAGCTGCTCGATCGGATCCGTGTGCCGACGCTGGTCCTCGTCGGCGAGCGTGACACGCACCAGGGAGGAACAGGTTCGCACTGGGAGCAGTCGCAGTACCTGGCGACGCGCATACCCGCCGCGGAGCTGCGCGTGATCGCCGGAGCCTCGCACGGTCTTTTCTGGGAGAAGCCCGAGGAGACCATCGGCGCGATCCGCGAGTGGCTCGTGGGGGCGCCCGCTCTGGCCGCTACGCTCCCCGCGCCGTCGACGGCAGCCAGCTCGTGAGCCGCGCGTCGACGAGCTGAACGAGCTTCACCGCGGCCATCGCGACGACGACAATGACAATCAGCACCGCGAGGACGCTCTCCGCGTCGAAGCGCCGGCCTGCGTCGATCACGAGCTTCCCGAGCCCGACGACCGCGATGAACATCTCGCCGTTGATCATCCCCTTCACCGCGCGTCCCATCCCGAGGCGCACGCCGGCCATGATGAGCGGCGTCGCCGCGGGCAGGATGATCCGGCGGAACAGGACGCTCCTTGGCGCGCAGTAGGAGCGGCCCATCTCGAGAAGATCGCCCGGCGCGACGCGCATGGCAGCGGTGGTCTGCACGATGATGATGAAGATCGAATACATCACGATCACGGCGACGATCGTGGCGCGGCTCAGGCCGAACATCGAAAAGAAGACCGGCGCGAACACGAGCGAAGGCGCTGTGAGCAGCGCGTTCACGTAGATGCCCAGGGCGGCCTCCACCTTCGAGTACGCGCCCATCAGCACACCGATCGTGATCCCGAAGACGACCGAGATCGAAAAACCGATCGCCAGGTCCGAGAGGCTCTGGGCGAGGTTCCCGAGGATCTTTCCCTCGCCGACCATCTCCACGAGGCGCCCAAGCACCGCGCTGAGCGGCGGGAAGAAGGGCACCTGCCACAGCCACCCGAGAGCCTCCCATCCGAGCGCGCCGACCAGCAGGGAGACGGCGCCGGCGGGGACCGCGGGCGGACGGAACCGACCGGTCGCGGTCGCGCGGACGCCTTTCGCCGCGACGGTCACGACGCGATCCTCGCGACCGGTGCGGGGCGCCGTAGGTCGGGCTGCATCTCGCGCAGGCGCTCCCAGAGGCGCGAACGGATCGCGACGAACTCGGCGGAGCGCTCGATCGAGCCGATGTCGCGCGAGCGCGGCCGCGGCAGCGGGACGCGGAGGACCTCGTCGACGGTCCCCGGGCGCGCGCTGAAGAGCGCGATCCGATCGCCGAGGAGCACGGCCTCGTCCATGCTGTGCGTGACGAAGACGACCGTGGTGCGCGTCCGCTCCCAGATGCGGATGAGCTCTTCCTGAAGGATGCGTCGCGTCTGCTCGTCGAGCGCGCCGAACGGCTCGTCCATGAGGAGCACTTTCGGCTCGACCGCCAGCGCCCGCGCGAGGCCGACCCGCTGCTGCATGCCTCCCGAGAGCTCGCGCGGCATCCGTCGCTCGAAGCCGGACAGGCCGACGAGGTCGACGAGCTCCATGGCCTTCCGCTCCCGGTCCTCCCGCGCCATGCCGCGGAGCTCCAGCCCGAAGGCGATGTTGGAAAGCACGGTATCCCACGGGAGGAGCGCGACGTTCTGGAACACCATCGCCCGCTCCGGACCCGGCCCGGTGACGGCCCTGCCGTCGATGCGGATCTCGCCGCTGTTCCAGGTGACCAGGCCACCGATCGCGCGTAGCAGCGTGGTCTTGCCGCACCCGCTCGGCCCCAGCACGGTGAGGAACTCGTTGTCTTCGATGCGGAGGTTGACGTCGCGGAGCGCTTCGACGCTCCCACCGCTTTGCGTGAGGCCGCCGAAGGTCATGTTGAGGCCGACGACCTCGATCACGCGCGCTCCATCACGCCGCTCTGCCGCGCCCACGGCGCCACGCGGCGCTCGAGCCGGCGTGCGAGGGTGATCAGCGCGAGCGCCTCGAGCACGACGATCACGACGGTGCCGTAAAGCAGATCGGCTTTGAAGAAGCCGCGATATTCGAGGATGAGCCCGCCGATCCCGACCGCGACCATGAGGAGCTCGACGATGACCATGCCCGTGACGGCCCGGCCGAGGCCGATGCGCACCCCGGTCATGACCGCCGGCAGCGACCCCGGCAGTAGGACCCGCCACCAGATCTGCCGCTCAGAGGCGCCGAAAGATCGCGCCATTTCGATGAGCGACGGATCGACCTGCCGGACCCCGGCACGGCTGTTCACGATGATCATGACGATGGAGAAGAGGACGACGAGGACGACTCTCGACGCCAGCGTCAGACCGAGAGACATGAGCAGGATCGGGATGAGCGCCGCCATCGGCGTGACCAGAAGGATGTTCAGATAGACGTCGACCGCGCGCTCGGCGGCACGAAAGCGTCCCATCGCGAGCCCGAGCGGGATGCCCAGGACGACCGCGATCGAGAAGCCAAGCACCAGGGACTGGTTGCTGATGAAGAGCGCTTCCCAGAAGTGGCGATCGGTGAGCAGCGTGAAGAAGCCGATCACCGTCTCGCTGAAGCGCGGGATGAGCAGGCTGCGGGCCTGGGAGGCGTATGCCTCCCAGGCCGCGGCGAAGAGCGCGAAGGTGAGGACGCGGTACGTCGTGTGCGACGCCGCGATCCTCTGCCCGATGGCGCTACTGCCGACCGAGCTCACCCAGGACCGTCTGTAGGAACGAGAGGTCCGCGGCGGTGCCGACGGTCATTCCTGGCTTGATCGATCCGGCCCCCGCGAAAAACTCGATCGTACCGCCGAAATTCGCCTCGGTGAGACCGCCGTTCACGTCGAAGATCTTGAGATCGACGTACGCCTTGGCGGCCTCGTCGATGGTGGTTTTGTCCGTGCTCGGGTAGTACTTGAGCGTGATCGTCTTCAGGTAGCCGGCCTCCTTCGCGATCTTTCGGTGCTCGGTTAGGAGCGCTCGGAGCAGCGCTTTCACGCTGTCGGGATTCTTCGCGATGAAGTCGGCGTTCCCGTAGACGGTCGTCGGGTGCACGTTGGGGAGCGTCTGCGCGAAGCTCGTCACGAGCTGATAGTTGTCGCCCCCCTTGGCCTTCAGCGTGATGGAGTCCGACAGCTCGAGCGGGCTCGCGTCGATCTGGTTCGCGAGGAGCGCCGCGAGGCGGTTCGGCGAACCTGGCACGACGACGTAGTCCGGCGTTCCCTTGCATGTGGTGTTGACCCAGTTCTTGAGCATCGCGGTGCTCACAGCACCGGTGCTGTGGATGGCCACCTTCCTGCCATTGAGGTCAGCGCACGTCGCGAGTCCCTTCTTGGCGAAGACGGTCCATTCGTTCGCGGCGCGGTCCGCGATGATCTTGAGCTTGCCGCCTTTCTCGATCGCGGTGAGGACGGCGCTCGTGGTGCCGGAGGAGAACGCGAAGTCACCCTTCGCCGTGCCCTCGACGGAGAGCTCGGATTCCGCGATCTCCGGCGTCGTGATGGTGAACCCGCTCCCCCGCAGCGCGTCGATCGCGGCGAGCAGCGGGACGCTCGAGAGTCCGATCGAAGTGAACGAGACAGCGAATGTCTTCGTGCCCTGGAAGGGTGCCGCCGTTGGCGCGCCCGACGGCGCAGCTGAAGGGGCCGCCGCCGGAGTGCCACCGCACGCGCTGATCAGAAGAGCCCCGACGACCGCCAGCGTTCCTATGAATCGTCCCCGCATCATTCGTACTTCCCCCTTGCCTTCTTCGTTCCTGTCGCTGTGCTGGCTGCTCACGTCGAACTGCTGAGCACCGGGACGCCCACCGGCGTCTCCCGTGTGGGCTCGGCAGCGCCGGGCCGGAATGGGCGGACCATCCTGCCGGAGGGCGAGCCGACGAGCTCGCCATCGCGCATGACGATCTGACCGCGCGTGATCGTGGCCACGGCCTCACCTTTGGTGCGGTGACCATCGAACGGCCCGAGATTGTTCTTGCCGTGCAGGCGTGCTTCCTCGATCACGCCGGTCCGCGCGAGGTCGACGATCGTGAGGTCCGCGTCAGAGCCGATACGGATCGCGCCCTTCTTCGGATACATGTCCCAGAGCTTCGCCGGGCCCTCGGATGAGGCGCGCACGAACTGCTGAAGCGTCAGCTTCCCGGCGTTCACACCGTAGGTGAGGAAGAGGCGGACGCTCACCTCGACACCGGCGAAGCCCGAGATGGCCTTCCAGATATCGTCGTTGAGCTTCTCCTGCTTGGTGTGCGGCGAATGATCGGTGGCGATCGCGTTCACGCGACCCGTCGCCAGACCGTGCACCAGCGCGGTGCCGTGCCCCGGCTCGCGCACCGGCGGGTTCATCCGGAGGAGCGACTTGAGCGTGCGCATGTCATCGGCGGTGAGGAAGCAGTAGTGGGCGCCGGTCTCGCACGTCACGTCGACGCCCTTCGCGCGCCACTCGTCGATCATGTCCAACCCGTCCCTCGAGGACAGGTGGAAGATGTGGATCTTCGCCCCGGTGTGCCGCGCGAAGAGGCCCATACGCTGGATCGACTCGACCTCGGCGAGCGCCGGGCGCGTGTCCACATGCGCGCGCGCATCGGTACGCCCCGCGGCTTTCGCCTGGCGGATGAGGTGCTGCATGATCTCGTTGTTCTCCGCATGGAAGCCGATGCGGAGGCCGGTGCGGGCGACCGCGCGCAGCCCGTCGAGGAGCATCCCGTCGTCCGGCGCGGGGATGTTGCCGATCGTCTCACCGAGGAAGCACTTGTACCCGACGACTCCCGCCTCGGCCATCGGCTCGATCTGGTCGATGTTCTCCTGCACGACCACGCCGATGATCCCGAAATCGCAGTACGACTTTTCCTCGGCGAGACGCTGCTTGAGCCTCACGTTCTCGGGCCGGTCCGTCGGCGGCTTCGTGTTCGGCATCTCGATGACCGTGGTCACGCCGCCCATCACCGCCGCGAGCGAGCCCGAGCCGAAGTCCTCCTTGTACTCGAGACCCGGCTCACGGAAATGGACATGTCCGTCGATGACGCCCGGGAGGACGTGCTTGCCGTGCGCGTCGTAGACGTCTTCAGCCTTCACCGCGAGCGTGCCCGGTTCCGCGATCGCGACGAACCTCTCGTCCGCGATCGCGATATCCGCCGGGAAGGTCGCATCGGCGGTCACCACCGTGCCGTTCCTGACGAGGAGGTCAACTCTGTCTGCCATGTCCGCTCCTTATCTCTTTCTTTCGCGCGGATCGGGGTCGCCGCGCAGCACCCAGCCCCACCGCTCGCGTGTGGCGCGCGCCAGCTCCGGCGTCACCACCGGTTCGGCGAAGCGCTCCTTCCACTCCCACGGCTTCGTGGCGTCGATGATGCAGCGCGAGTTGAAGCCCCTGTGGTCCGGATGAATAGCCGGGTCGAGCGGGCCGCTCCATGCGCGCTTCGTGGTGCTGATATCGCGCTCGGGGTCGCAGCGCGTGGTGATCGCCCAAAGGACGTCGTCGATGTTGTAGATGTCCACGTCTTCGTCGACGACCACGACGAAGCGTCCGGCGTAGGCCGCGGCGCCGACCTGGCTCGCGACGATCGCAGCTTGCGTCGCGTGCCCCGCGTAGGCCTGCTCGATCGAGACGATCGTCATCAGGCGGTTACCGGCCTGCGGCGGGCACCACACAGCGCGGACCTTGGGGACGCCCGCAGCCCGCAGCTGCTTTTCGATGAGCGCCGAGCGCAGGTACGCGAGAAAGCGGTTGTCCTCGTGGGGCGGCTTGCCCTGGGGGCATCCGAGGATGATCGGGTCGTCCCGGTGATAGACCGCGGCGACCCTGATCACCGGCGTCGTGCCCTCGCTGCTCGCGTAGTACCCCAGCCATTCGCCGTACGGCCCTTCCCGATGCCGCTCCACGGGATCCATGAAGCCCTCGATCGCGATCTCGGCCCACGCCGGGATGGGGAGCCCGGTGTGCCTGCCCCGCACGACATCGACCGGCTCGCCGCGCACGCCGCCGGCCCACGCGAGCTCCGCCTGGCCGTACGCGAGTCCCTCGGCGCACGCGGCCATGAAGAGGAGCGGGTCACAGCCGACGACCACCACGACCGGACAGGGCTGCTTGCGCTCGAAGTACTTCTCGCGGATGAAGCGCCCGTGCTTCCCTGGACTGATCCACATTCCCAGCGCGTCCCGCGCGAAGATCTGGTTGCGATACGAAGCGACGTTCACCCACTCCGAGTCGGGGTCGCGAAGGATGTTGAGGCTCGCGGTCCCGATGAAGCGGCCGCCGTCCTTGGGATGCCACACCGGGGCGGGGAACGCCTCGACGTCGATCGCGTCGCCCTCCAGGACGTTCTCGAAGATCGGCCCGTCCGAGACCTCGCGAGGCTGTAGCGGCCGAAGCCCATCGAGCGTCGCACGCCAGTACGCGAAGAGCCCCTCATGGTTTCCCTGCTCCGGCGAAAGTCCGAGCGTCACGGCCTGGCGCGTGGGCGTGCCGTTGCAGTTGACGATCACGCGGCGCCCCGACGGATAGCCGGGGATGTCGTCGAACACGACCGCCGGCGAGCCCTCCTCGTGGTCGAGCATCTGGGTGACGGCCCCGATGTCGGCCTGCCACGACGCCCGGCGGACGACTCGCAGCTCTCCGATCTGGTCGACGCGCGCCATCCACTCGCGCAGGTCGCGCCAGCGCGAGGGCGCCGCGACGGGCGGGGCCTTCTGCGTCAGCGTGGCGCAGCTCCGTTCCGGACGCGCTTCTTCGCGTCCATCACGGCGTCGAGGATCTTCACGTAGCTCCCGCACCGGCAGAGATTGCCGGCGAGATATTCGCGCGCCTCCTCCTCGCTCGGGTCGGCGATCTCAGCGAAAAGCGCCTTCGTCGTGAGCAGGAATCCCGGGGTGCAGTACGAGCACTGAAACGCCGTGTGGTCGACGAACGCCTGCTGTAGCGGGTCCAGCTCGCCGTCAGGTCCCTCAAGGCCCTCGACGGTGAGGATGTCCTTTCCCTCGGCCATCGGCGCGAGCACCAGGCACGAGCTCACAGGCTTGCCGTCGGCGAGCACGGTGCACGCGCCACACTGCCCAACGGCGCAGGCCTCACGAACACCGAAGAGCTTGAGCTCCGAGCGCAGGACCTCGAGGAGCGTGTGGTGCGGGCGCGCGCGCACGCGGTGCTCGCCGCCGTTCACGCGCAGCGTGAGCTCGAACTTGCCGTCCGCGTCGAGCCGCCGCATCGGGACCGCTTCGCTCGCAGGCGTCATGCGACCGCCTCCACCGTCATCTCACCGGTTCTGCCGCGGGCGTCTTCGGTTCGGCCCGATCGGCCGCCTCGCGGTCGCGCAGGCCTCGCAGCACCTTCTCCGGCGTGATGGGCAGGTCCTTCACCCGTACGCCCGTGGCGTGATAGACGGCGTTTCCGATCGCGGCCATCACCGGCGGAAGCGAGGTCTCGCCGATCCCGTGGATGTCGCCGCGCTCCGGGTTCTCGAGGATGTGGGCGACGAGCTCCCGCGGCATGTCAAGGGTGCTCGTGACCATGTAGTCCGCGAGCGTCGCGTTCTGTAGCTGGCCGTTGTCGAAGACCATCTCCTCGAAGAGAGCCTGGCTGACGCCGAAGCCGACGTTCCCCTCGAGCTGCAGCTCGGTGAGCACCCGGTTCACGACCCGGCCGGGGTAGCTCGCGCCGTGATAGCGAAGGAGTCGCACCTTCCCCGTCTCGAGGTCGACCTCGACCTCCGCGGCGGCGGCGGCCTGATTCCAGTGGGCGCTGGCGACGCCCTGGCCGGTCTCGGGGTCGAGCCCGCCCTTGGTCTGGAAGGTGCCGCGTCCCACGAGGTCGCCGCTCCGGCTCTTGCGCACGACCTCTCCGAACTCTAAGCCGCGGTGCGGCGCCGCCTTCGTCCGCACGCGGCCCTCGGCGATCTCGACGGCGTCCTCGGACGCAGCGAGCAGGCCGGCGCCGAGGCGGATGAGCTGCGCGCGCACGTCATCGACGGCGAGCTGCACCGCGGCGCCGCCGGCGTAGGTCGTCCGGCTCGACGATGACTGCTGGTCGTACGGCGTCGCGTCGGTGTCCGGCGACGTGACGACGACCTTCTCGAGCGGGATGCCGAGCCGCTCCGCGGCGAGGATCGCGTGGGCGGTCTTTTGCCCCTGCCCCATCTCGACCGAGCTCGTGAGCACGTTGAGGCTGCCCTCGTCGTTCAGCTTCACCGTCGCGGAGGAGGTCGAGGGCGTGACCGTGCTCTTGATCGTGCACGAGAGGCCCTTGCCGCGGACGATGCTCCCCTTCCGCGTGCGCCGCGTCTTCGCGTCCCAGCCGATGCCCTTCGCCACCATCGTGAGGAGCTCGCGAAAGTGGCAATCCTCGACCGGCTCACCGGTCGCGAAGGTCTGGCCTTCGGTGAGGAGGTTCTTCATGCGGAACTCGTACGGGTCGAGGCCGAGCCGCTCGGCGATCACGTCCATCTGGCTCTCGTAGGCCCACGCGGCCTGGTTGATCCCATACCCGCGGAAGGCGCCCGCCGGCGGGATGTTCGTGTAGATGGCGTAGGAGTCGACCCACACGTGTGGGATGTTGTGCGGGCCCGCCGTCCCGTAACCGCCGTTCTTGATGAGCCGCGGACCGATGTCCGCGTACGCGCCGGTGTTGAAGTGGCACAGGCTCTTGCGCGCGACGATGCGGCCGTCCTTCATTACGCCGGTGGTCAACGTGATGCGCCCCCCGTGCTTGGTGACGGTGACGAACTCCTCGTCGCGAGTGAGGTGAAGCTTCACCGGACGCCGCGCCACGAGCGCCAGGACGGCCGCGATCGGCTCGATCGCCGGGTAGCACTTTGCTCCATACGCGCCACCGAGCGTGGGCACGATCACGCGCACGCGCGAGGTCGGGAGCTTGAACACCTCGGCGAGGTTCCCCCGGAGCATGTGCGGGATCTGGCTGGTCGCCCAGACCGTGACGTGTCCCGGTTCGACGTCGGCGACGCAGCAGTGCGTCTCGAGCGGCACCTGCTGCAGCGGCGGGCTGTAGAACGTGTCCTCGAATATCTCGTCCGCCTCCGCGAGGCCGCGCTCGATGTCGCCCTTGCGGAGCTTGAACTGGTTACAGATGTTCGTGCCGGGATGCCCGTGCAGGATGATGTCGGCGAAGGTGTGCCCCGCCTTGGGCGGCTCGTCATGGACGAGCGGCGCGCCCGGCGCCAGCGCGTCGTCGATGCCGAACACCGCCGGCAGCTCCTCATAGTCGACCTCGACCTGGTCGAGGGCCTCCTGCGCGGCGTCGGCGTCGACCGCCGCCACCGCGACTACGGGCTCGCCCACATAGCGGACTTTGCCGATGGCGAGGATCGGGCGGTCGCGGAAGACCGGCCCGAAATAGGGAAAGACCTCTTTGCGCTCGAGAAGGTCCGCGCCCGTGAGAACCGCGAAGACCCCGCGGACCAGCCGCGCGCGCGAGACGTCGAGACGCCTGATCCGCGCGTGCGGCATGGTGCTGCGAAGCAGCTTCGCGGTGGCCATGTTTGGAAGCTCGATATCGATCGTGTAGGGGATCTTTCCCGTCACGCGCTCGCGCGCATCGATCAACCCGGAGAACGGCGTGCCGCCCACGGTTGTCACCTCGGCTCCGAGGCGGCGCGCTCGATCGCGCGACGGACCCAAACCTCGATGATCGCCTTGCGGTACCAGGAGGAACCCCGCATGTCGTCGAGCGCATCCGTCGCGCTCGCGTAACCGGCGGCGATCGTCGGGACGACATCGCCGCGAAGCGTCGTGCTCCGGCCGAGCGCCTCGATCTCCGGGTAACGGCGCGGCGTCTCCGAAGCCGCTCCCACCGCGACGCGCAGATCAACACAGCGGCGCCCATCGAAGCGCGCGAGAGCGACCACGCCGACGCACGGCCGATCCTCGGACGATCGGGTCACGAACTTCTCGTACGCCCCTCGCGTGCCGGCCGGAGGGACCGGAACGCGCACTGCGGTGACGACCTCGTCCCGCGCGAGCGCGGTCTCGAGGAAGCCGAGGAAGAACTTCGCGACCGGGATGCGCCGCGCGCCCCTCGGCCCCTGGACCTCGATCTCGGCATCGAGGGCGAGGAGGACCGCCGGAGGATCCGACGCGTAGTCGGCCTCCGCCACCACCCCGCCGACGGTCGCGACGTTCCGCACGCGCACATTGGCGACCATCGCGAACGTCTCGGCGAGCACGGGGATCCCCTGGCGGACGAGCGGGCTTCGCTCGACTTCACGGTGCGTGACCAGCGCGCCGAGGACCAGCACACCGTCTTCTTCCCGGATCGTCCGCAGTCCGTCCTGAACGCGACCGAGACTGACCAGCGCGCGCGGAGCGATGAGTCGGTTGCGCAGCAGGATCGTGAGCGCCGTTGCCCCGGCGACGACCTTGGCGTCGCCGCCGTACTCCTCGAGCAGCGCCACGGCCTGCTCCACGGACCTGGGCTCATGGAACGCGAGCGATTGGAGTATCCCGCGGCCCTCCGTCAACGAGCACCGCCCCGACCCTCGGCCTCACGCTCGTATACCGCTGCATCCTACGCGCGCGGGGGTGTGCGTCAAAAGGAGCCCGCTTGACCGCCGGACGTTACATGACCCGCGCTGCGGCCTCCGACGCGACAGGCACGACCGGTCGAGCCGGCAGCCGAAAGAGCTCGACTTGGCGAATGAGCCTGCGGATCGCCAGCCCCCGGAGCGGCCCCAGCGCGTAGCCCCAGAGCGGCGCGAGCCACGTCTCACTTCCCAGGCTCACGGCGTCGGCGCCGGCCCAGAAGAACTCGCGGCAGTCGTCGAAGTCGCGAATACCGGCGCTCGCGATGATCGGCAGGCGGATCCCGGCGTCACGCAGCTCCGCGACCACGCGGAGGCCGATCGGCTTGATCGCGCGCCCCGAGAGACCCCCGTACCGGTTCCGCAGGAGCGGCTCCCCTGTCTCCGGGTCGAGCCGCAGGGCCTTCACCGTGTTCATCGCGGTCAACGCCGCGACGCCGTATCGCTCCGCGAGCCGCGCGTGTAAGACATAGTCGTAGTCCGGCGAGAGCTTGAGGATCACCGGGTGGCGGCTTCGCCGCACCACCTGCGCGAGGACGTCCTCGAGGATCGTCTCGAACGGGAAGTTCACGTTGTGGCAGGACACGTTGAACTCGACGGCCGCGATCTCCCCTGGCGCCGCGCGCTCGTTCACGTAATCGACGAGCCGGCAGAACTCTTCGGCCGAGAAGCCGCCGAGTGAGACGATGCGATTGAGGTGTGCCGTCCGCGGGAAGTACTCGCGGAAGTACGCCTCGATGCCGATGTTGCACCAGCCGAAGGCGTTGATCCATCCCGCGTCCACGCGACGGAGCGCGCCGGCGTAGAGCCGAAGCATCGTGGGGAACTCGGTGAGCCGCCAATCCTCGCGGAGCGAGAAGTGGCCCTCACGGGGCTCGTACGTGAGGGTTCGCGTCGTCACGGCGCCAAAGCGCTCGAGCGGCACCCACTGCGCAATGGGGCTGAGCCCATACAAGATGAGCTTGTGCTTCGCGGCGCCGTAACCGAGGAGGCTCGCAGAGGTGAGGACACGGTTGCGCAGCCGAACGCCGTTGAGCTCAATCACAACGCGACCGGGGGTCGGGGAGCGGAGCCCCCCGAGGTCTCGGTGGCCAGTGCGCGCGACACGTTTCGCCCGAACTCGGCCAACAGCTGATCGGCCTGGCGCTTGATGATCGCCTGCCCAAACTGGCCGAGCTTGCCCAACACCGCGGCATCCGTGTGCACGGCGAGATCGGTACCTCCGTCCGGTCGTGGCTCGAGCCGCATAGTCATCTTCGCGCTTACCGCTCCGCCGATGCGACGGTCCGAGCCCTGCGCGTCCATGCGCGCCCGCCAGGCGTCGCGGTCGCGTTCCGCGAGTGTCATCGTGCCCTCGAGGCGCGCGCTGATCGGTCCGATCTTCACCCGCAGGACTCCGTTGTACCGATCGCCGCCCTGCGGCGTCACCGTCTCCACGCCCGGCACGCACTTCCCGACCGCGGACACGTCCATGAGGAACTCCCACACCCGCTCCCGAGGCGCGTCCACCGCGATGCGCTGCTCGATGATCACGTCCTAATACTCGTCGAACATGGATTGGATCTTCGCCGGGTCCTTGGTGCGCGTGAGCGCCAGCGAAAGGAGCGCCCGCGCCTTCCAGGGAACGAGATTGTCCGCGGCGACGAAGCCGCGGCGCACCAGAGCGGGCGCGCGCACGACCCGCCCGGACCCCACCCGGGAGCTCTGGCACACGACCACGCCACGCTCGTGGGCTCGCGTCAGCGCCTCGTCCTCGAGCGGGGTCGGACGTCCCGCGCCGGTCCCGGCGCTCACGATCCCGGCCGCGCCGGCGGCGACTGCGGCGTCGATCAGGGTCCCGTCCGCGCCCACGTAGGAGACGACGACATCGACCCGCGGCAGCGACTCCATTCCACGCACGTCGAACTCCGTCTCGTGTGTGTGGCGTCGTGCGGTGCGGTGGTAGAAGACGACGCGTCCGTCGGCGTCGGAGTAGCCCAGGGGCCCCATGTCGCCACCCTCGAACGTCTGGAGACGGTACGTCGCGGTCTTCGTGACGTCACGCCCGCCATGGATCGTGTCGTTCATGACAACGAGCACGCCGCGCCCGCGCGACGTCGGGTCGGCCGCTACGCGAACCGCGTTCAACAGGTTGAGTGGCCCATCGGCGGAGAGACCTGACGCCGGCCGCATCGAGCCGACCAGCACGACCGGTCGGTCGGTCTTCAGCACGAGATTGAGGAAATACGCCGTCTCCTCGAGGGTGTTCGTGCCGTGCGTGATGACGAGACCCTCGGCGCGGTCGCCGGAGAAGACCTCGTGGATCAGGCGCGCCAGATCGAGCCAGTCCTTGACCACGAGACCGTGACTCTTGAGGCGGCGGAACGGGATCTCCTCGATCTGCGCGATCTCCGCCAGCTCAGGCAGCTGCGCGAGCAGCTCGCCCGGGCCGAGGCGCTTGTCCGCCTCGATGTACCACGCGAGGTCGAGACGGTCGACGCCGACCGAATCGATGGTCCCCCCGGTGGCGATGAGTGCCACGCGGCGCGGGCCGTTCGTCATGCGCTCTCCGTCCACGTTCGCGCTTAGAATGCGCGCGGAATGCTACCGCATACAACCGCCCCGGCGCGCTGATTCCGCGTTCATGGAGGGGAAGATCCTCGCGCTCGCCTGCGCCGTTTGCTTTGGGCTCAATCCGGTGATGCTGCGCATCGGTTTTACCCGGGCGGGAAGCGTCGACGCGGCGGTCATCATCGGGCTCGCGGTCGCGATCCCCCTCTACGTCGCTCTGCTGCCGTTCGCCGGCGGGCTTCAGTGGAGCCAGGTGAGCGCACCGGCCCTCGTCGCCTTTGCGCTGGCCGGACTGTTCGGCGCCGGGATCGGGCGGCGGTGGCTCTACCTCGCGATCGAGCGGATCGGCGCGGCGCCGGCGACCGCTCTCAAGAACACCGCGCCTCTCTTCACGACAGGGCTCGCGATCCCGATCCTGGGGGAACGCGTCAGCCTGATCCAGTGGGCCGCGGTTCTCAGCATCATCGCCGGCATCACCCTCGTTTCCTGGCGCGGCGGTGGTGGAGCGAAGCAGCTCCTCGACCTCGGGGTCATCGCCGCGCTCGGATCCGCGCTGTCGTACGGGATCAGACCGCTCATCCTCAAGTTCGGCCTGAACGAAGCGAACCTGCCAATGACCGCGGTGCTCATCGGCGCGATCTCGGCGCTCGCGTACGCGGTCCTGATGTCGCGTCCCTGGCGGGAGCGGCAGGCCCCTGACGGTCCAGGGGCAATGCGCAACAGGCTCGCGATCGCGGTCGACCGTCCGGTCGCGTTCTGGCTTTTCGTCGGCGCGGGCGTGGCGCAGTCCCTGGGGTTCCTGGCGCTCACGCTGGGGCTCGCGACCGACGCGGTCAGCCTCGTCTACCCCGTCACCTCGACGGCTCCGATCTTCACGCTCGCGTTCGCCTGGCTGTTCCTGCGGGGGACCGAAGCGGTGACCTGGCGGCTCGCGGTGGGTGTTTTCGCTGTCACCGCTGGGGTGCTCGTGCTCTAGTCCGAGATTCGTCAGTCCGTAGCGAATGAAAGGGGAGGCCAATG
The DNA here is from genome assembly GCA_036003765.1 of Candidatus Limnocylindria bacterium. Classification (GTDB taxonomy): domain Bacteria; phylum Chloroflexota; class Limnocylindria; order P2-11E; family P2-11E; genus 3-1-20CM-2-70-9. The sequence continues at coordinate 1,481 of DASYSC010000175.1, read as the reverse complement.
GCACAGGATCTCCGCACCTACCTCGACAAACTTGTGAACACGCATCCGGAGCAGCTGAAGGTCGTCGACGCTGAGGTCGACCCCGTCTTCGAAGCGGCCGCGATCGTGCACAAGACCCAGAACGACAGCCGCTACCCCGGCTTCCCTGCGGTGCTGTTCCGCAACATCAAGGGATCCACGCTCCCGTGCCTCCTCAACCTCCACGGAACGTATGAGCGCCTCGCGCTCTCGATCGGCACCGACGTCCACGGCATGGTGGCCGAGTACTCGAAGCGTGAGGGCAACTCTCTCCCTACGACGCACGTGCCCTCGGCGAAGGCGCCGGTCCAGGAGGTCGTGCTCACCGGCGACGACATCGATCTCACGAGATTCCCGCTTCTCGTTCACCAGGAGCTGGATGCCGGGAGGTACATCACCTCGGCCGCGACCATCTGCCGGGATCCCGAGAGCGGCCGTCTGAACGCCGGGATCTTCCGCCACCAGCTGCAAGGGCCGAAGGAGCTCGGCTTCATGACCAACCCGGCGCACCACACCTCGTACGTCCTCCGCGCGAATCGTGAGCTCAAGAGGCCGATGGAGGTAGCGCTCGTGCTCGGCCATCACCCCGCGATGCTCATGGGCGCGGTCTCGAAGCTCGCGGGGATCGGCGGCGAGCTCGAGGTGATGGGCGGTCTCTTGGGCGAGTCGCTCGAGGTCACGAAGGCCAAGACCGTCGATCTCGACGTCCCCGCGCGCGCCGAGATAGTCATCGAGGGGATCGTCGACACCGACCCCGAGGCGCAGCGGAACGAGGGGCCCTTCGGCGAGTACCCGCGGTACTACACGCGGATCGGACCGATGCCCTGGGTCAAGGTCACCGCGATCACCATGCGCCACGACCCGATCTACGTGGACGTGTTCAATGCGCATGCCGAGCACAGCATGCTCGGCGGCCTCCCGCGGATGGGAAGCATCCTTCGCCGCGTGAAGGAGGCCATGCCGACGGTGACGGCGATCAACCTCCCACTCTCAGGGATGGCGCGCAGCCACCTCTACATCAGCATGAAGAAACGAGTCGATGGAGAGCCGAAGATCGCCGCGTGCGCCGCGTTCGCGGTCGACCCGCTCCTCAAGCACATTTTCGTGGTCGACGAAGACGTCGACGTGTTCAACGAGGTCGACGTGCTCTGGATGCTTGCCACGCGATTCCAGGCCGACCGCGACTTGGTGATCATGCCGAACTTCCTCGGTGGGCACCTGAACCCGATCACCTACGGGTTCCACCGCGAGGAGAAGGGGCCGATGGAGACGAAGCTCATCTTTGACTGCACCAAGCCCGCACCCCCGGCGACATTCCCGCCGATCTGCCGGGTACCTCCGGACGTGGTCAAGCGCGTCGAACCGCATGAGGTCCTGAAGGACTATGTGCCGGGAACTCCGCTCTCGAGCGACGGCTCCCGGCCGCGCGTCAAGACCGCGGCGAAGACACCGGCGAAGAGCGC
>DASYSC010000174.1:0-14929 GCA_036003765.1 Candidatus Limnocylindria bacterium | reverse complement strand
GATCCTCATCGGACTCTGTTCGCGCGGGCGTACGGTGCGCGAGATCGATATCCCACACCGTCCGCGGATCGCCGGAGATGCGAAGGGGGTCACGCCGGCCGACGCGCTCCTGGCGCTTCGCGATGTCTCAGCCTTCACGCTCGGTTGGCTGTTCCGTCGCGCTCGCTGACGGCGGCCAGTGTCGCTCGCACGCTAGTCGGCCTTGCTGAAGAGACGCGGATCGAGCGCGTCGCGAACCGCGTCGCCGAGCAGGTTCGCGGCCAGAACGACGCTCGTGACCGTGATGCCGGGGAAGACAGCGAGCCACCAAGCGATGCGCAAATACCGCCGTGCCTCCGACAGCATGAGCCCCCACTCGGCCGCCGGCGGCTGCGCACCGAGGCCGAGGAACGACAGTGCGGCGATCGAGAAGATCGCCGTCGCCAGGCCGAACGTGGCGATGGTGATCACCGGCCCGAGCACCTGCGGCACGATGTGCGCGAACGCGATCCGCAGCTCGCTCGCGCCGATGCTGCGGGCGGCTTCGACGAAGAGCTCGTGCCGCGTCGCGAGTACGGAGCCGCGGACGATGCGCGCGAAGCGCGGGATGCCGCCGATGCCGACGGCGATCGCGACCTTCTCGAGCCCTGGCCCGAGGATCGTGACGATGATCAGCGCGAGCAGGATCCCCGGGAACGCGAGCTCGACATCCACGAGGCGCATGAGCACCCGATCCATCCACCCACGGCGCATGCCGGCCACGAGTCCGATGAGCCCGCCGGAGATCGACGCGATCGCGACCGCCGTGAACCCGACTGACATGGACGCGCGCCCGCCATCGATGAGCCGGAGCAGTACGTCGCGGCCGAACTGATCGGTCCCGAGCGGGTGTCCCGGCGCGCCGGGCGCGAGCAATGAGTCTTTCAGGCTCTGCTGAAAGGGATCGATGGCGATCACGAAGGGAAGGATCGCCACCCCGGCGACGAGCCCGACGAGGTACGCGAGCATCACCATCGCCGTGCGGTCGGCCCGAAGGCGCCGCCAGGCGCGGATGTACGGGCCAGAGCTCGCGGGAAGCCGGGGCATCGGTCGCTGCGACCCCTGGACCGCGGCGACGATGGGGGCGCCGCCGAGGCTATGCGGCGCGGATCCGGGGGTTGATGAAGCCATACGCAATGTCGACGAGCAGGTTGGCGAGGACGTAGCTCGTCGCTGTCAGCAAGATGACGCCCTGCACGACCGGATAGTCCTTCGCTATGATCGAATCGATCGCGAGCTGCCCGATGCCCTGCCGCGCGAACACGGTCTCGACGATGACGCTGCCGGCGAGCAGGCGTCCGAGCTGAAGCCCAACGATGGTCACGACGGGTATGAGCGCGTTGCGCATCGCGTGTCCGAGCAGGACGGAGCGCGGCGGCAGGCCTTTCGCGTGCGCGGTGCGGACGTATTCGCGGCCGAGCACGTCGAGCAGCGACGCGCGGGTGAGGCGTGCGATGAGGCCGACCCCCTCGTAGCCGAGCACGAGCATCGGCAGGATGAGGCGGTCGATGCTCCCCGAGCCGGTCGCCGGAAGGAGGCCGAGGGTGACCGAGAACACGAGGATGAGGACCATCGCGAAGACGAAGCTCGGGATCGACACGCCGCCGAGCGAGACGAACATCACCAGGCGGTCGATCGGCGAGTTCCGTTTGACCGCCGCCACGATCCCGAGCGCGACACCCAGCAGCACCGAGAGGACGAGCGCGGACCCGGCGAGCTCGATCGTGCTGGGCAGCCGGTCGCCGATGACCTTGATGACCGGCTGGTGCCGGATGAAGGACTCGCCGAGATCGAGGTGCGTGGCGTTCCAGAGCCAGCGGACGTACTGGAGCGGCAGCGGATCGTTGAGGCCGAGCTGCTCGCGCAGGCTCGCGACGAGCTGCTCCTGCGCCGCGCGGTCGCCGACGCCGAACGACGCGGCGCCGATCATCGCGTCGATAGGGTCGCCGGGGACCAGATGCAGGATCGCAAAGACGAGCAGCGACGCGAGTAGGAGGACGGGGATGGATTCGACGAGCCGCTCGGAGATGAACTTCGCCATGCAGCCCTCCCCCGATCCCTGCTAGCCGGAATCGTCCCGCACATCGAACCCCCTGTCGCGCAGGAGCGTCACCGTGCTCTCCATGAGCGGCGCCACTTTCGCGAGGGGCGCATTCATCCGCTTGATCTCCGCGAGCGGCCGGACCGGTCCGTGCGCCGCGTCGGCATTCACGGGCGTCTCGCCGAAAAGACGGGCGAGCAGGGTCTGGATCTCGGCCGAGAGCAGGAAGTCCACGAAGGCCCGAGCCTCGGCAGGGTGCTTCGTGCCAGCCAGCACCGCGACGGTGTGCGCCTCGACGTGCGTGCCCGTTCCAGAGCCCTCCTGGTCGAGCCAGGCTTCGCCGACGGGATTCCCCTCCATGTAGAAGACATGGATGTTCGAGGAGTTCGCGATGGCCACGGCCTTGCGCTCGCGGGCCAGCGCTTCGCGCGTGCGGAGGTTCGAGGCGTAGATCCGCATGCCGTTTTCAAGCAGCGCGTCCAAGAGCCGGGTCGTGTACCCATCGCCCTTGACGACGCGCAGCGCCGCGAACTGCGCGACCGTCGTCGTCTCCACGAGCGCGGCGCACGCGACCGCGTTGCGGAAGCGGGAGTCGGTGAGATCCTCGAGGCGGACCGGCCACGCCGCGCTCTCCGGGAGGACCGCGCGATTGACCATCGCGGCTCGGGGCCAGGCAGTGAACGAGAGCCACGCGAAGTCCGGTGCGCGCAGCCACGCGGGATAGGCCTTCGCGACCGGCGATGCGTAGGGTTCGAAGATCCCCGACCCGCGCGCGAGCTCGACCGCGAGCTGGCTGTTGGTCAGGAGGAGATCGGCCCGCGGATCGGCGCGCTCTTCCAGGATCCGCGGCTCGATGTCGTGGTGGTAGACCTTCTCGACCTTCGTCTTGATGCCGAATAGGCGCTCGAAGAGCAGGTACACCGGAGTGAGATCGGGGCGGTTGCGGCCGGAGTAGATGACCAGCTCGCGCTCGATGCCCATCTCAGCCGGCTCCCGACGCCGCGACGCGCTCGGCCTGCCGGCGGCGGAGACGTTCGATCTCCTCGGGCGGCCGCACCTCGCGGAACGTGAAGTAGATCGCGATGTCGTAGACGATCTTGAGCGCGCCCGCGATGAAGAAGGGGAGCCCGAGTGCGGCGGCGCTGAACGCCATACCTGCGAACGTCGGTGAGATCGCCGTCGCTGCGGTGCGCGCGACGTTCGTGATCCCGGCCGTCGCGGTGCGCTCATCGGGATCGACGACCGCCATGGTGTAGGACTGCCGAGTCGGGACGTCCATCTGCGAGACGCTCATCCGCGCCAGGAAGAGCGCGACCGCGAGCCACGACACCGGCGCGAGCGGCACGAGGACGAGGAGCGCCTGCGACGGCAGGTGCGTGAACACCATCGTGTTCAGCAGGCCGATCCGTTCGGCGAGCCAGCCGGCCGCGAGGAGCGAGAGACCTGAGAGCACGCCCACCCAGAAGAAGATCACCGCGAGGGTCGCGGGATCGAAGCCCCAGCGGAGGAAGAACCAGTACGCGACGACCGACTGCACGACGAATCCGCCCGCGAAGGCGTCGAGGCCGAACAGCAGCGACAGCTTGGCGACCGTACGCGTGGACCGGTGGATCCCGAGGAAGCGCCGCTCGCCCTCCACCTTGGCGAGCTCCACGCGGTCGCTGAGGGTCAGGAAGATCGCCAGGTTGGCGAGCCCGATGACGGCGTAGAAGACGAAGAGCGGGCGGAACGCGTCGGCGCCGTGCAGCCCCTGCGCGGCGAAGAAGCCGACCGACGCAGCCGCGAGCGAGCCAAGCGCGCCCGCGAAATTCGCCGCGGTGTTGTAGATCGAGAAGAGCCAGGTCCGTCGCTCGTTCGGCGCGGTCTGCGGAAGGATGGCCTGCTCGACGGTCTGGAAGATCCCGACCTCGGAGCTCGTGGCGCTGATCGTTCCGGTGAACGCGCCGACCACGAGGATCCAGAAATCGCTCGTGAGCGCGAAGAGGAGACCGCCGACGGCCATGAGGACGGCCATCGTCTGGATCGTGCGGCGGCGCCCGTACCGGTCCGCCACGAGGGACCAGAGGACCGTCATGAGCGCGGACCCCGCGATCGCGGCCGTGAAGATCAGCCCGATCTGGATCTTCGACATGCCGAGCTGGTCGAGATACAGGCCGAGGACGACGGCGAGGTATCCGTACGCGAAGGTGCGGAGGACGCGCGTGGCGAGGAGCTTCTTGCCGTCCGCGGAGAGCCAGTCGAGCACGGAGCCCCTAGCGGATGGCCGCGAGCGGGCGCGCGGAGGCCGTCGCCTCCTGGTAGAGATTCCAGGGAAGCCGGCGGTACTCCGTCTCGCACGGGTTGCCGGACGCGAGCCAGTACTCGCCGGTGGTGAGGTCGACGATGCTCGACGCGATCGTCTGGTTCTGGTCGTTGGCGACCGACCGCGCGTCACCGTGCTTGCAGACGGAGTTCGGATATCCGAAGTGATCGCGGAGCGCCGTGCCGATCGCGCCACGCACGCTCTCCGGGTCCGCCGCGTTCTTCACCTTACGCAGCCCCTCGGTTAGACGGGGGAGCCGCCAGAGCGAATTGACCGAGAACGGACGGTAGGTCGCGGCGATCTGCTCGGGAACGAAGGCGATGAAGTGATTGGTGTGCACCAGAAGACCGTCGGTGGGATACATCCAGCCATGGCGGTCAGGCGTCGTCTCGAGATCGATCGCGAACCCGTCGCGATGCGTGATGAGCAGGTTCGTGCAGAGCGATTGACGCGAGTCGAACACGGCCTTCAGCGCTGCCTGCATGTCGGGGGCCTCGAGGATCTTGCGGCGGATGAACGGCTGCGGAAGTCCGACGCCTTTGCCCCAGCGGGTACCGAGCCCGTTCGCGTTCAGCGCGATGCCCGCCGAGTTCGCGCCATGCCGGCCGATCTGCCCGGCTTCCGTCTGCATCACGATCGTGGGTTTTCCGGGCTGCGAGATCCGCAGGAGGATCACGGTGCTCCCGATCTCGCCGCGCCAATCCCAGTTCTGCCCGCAGTAGACATGACCATCGCCGGACGCCCGCAGCAGCAGGGCGTACGACGAGCAACCCTCGTCGGGGTCGCTGGCGAAAGGATTCCCGCTCGACAGCTCGCCCCGGGCGTTCAGCGCGAGGATCTCCTCCAGGCCGGCGCCGGCGCCTTCGCTGATGCCCTCGAGCTCATCACCGATGCCCGGGAGGTATTCCTCGATGTGCGAGATCCAGCGCGGCGCCTGTGAGCGGATCTCCTCCCAGCCCAGGCCGGAGATCCGCTGGAACGACTGCCGGTAGTAGGCGATCGAGTCCCGGATCTGGCCGCGGGCGGCCTCGCCGTGCTGGCGGCCGAGCGTGCGCCGGTCGCCGCTGATCTCGATGGTCGGTAGTGCGGTGACTGTCATGGCGCCGCTCCTTCTCGAAACCTCGGCCTTGAAATGTGCCCGCAGCATACACTACAGTCCGGCGGTGGCGACGGCAGCGAACGCTACACGAGCGGCCTCCCTTGACGAGCGCATCGCCGCGGCGCGTCCCACCCTCAGCCCGGCGGAAGAGCGCGTGGCGTCGTTCCTCGCGCAACACCGCGAGGAGGCCGTGTTTCTCTCCGCGGCGGAGATCGCCCGGCAGCTCGAGACCAGCGACGCGACGGTGATCCGCGCGGTGCAGTCGCTCGGGTACAGCGGACTTCCCGCGCTCAAGGCCGAGCTGCAGGACGCGCTTCGCTCACGCGCGACACCCACGCTCCGCCTTGGCCGCAGCATCGAGGACCTGGGCGACGAACCTGCGCTCGTCCTCGAACATGTTCTGGAGACGGAGCTGCAGCTGTTGCAGGACGCGCGAGAGTCACTGCGCGGCACCGACTTCGCGTGGGCGCTGAAGCTCCTCGCCGGCGCGCAGCGCGTCATGATCCAAGGCCTCGGGCCGAACGCGCCGCTCGGCGAATACTTCGCCGCACGGCTGCGCCGTATGCGTCGGTCGGCCGTTGCGGTCGGCGCGCGCGGCCAGGCGCTTGCGGACGCGCTGATCGACATGCGGCGCGGCGACGTCGTCATCGTCCTCGCCTACGACCGGTCGAGCCCCGAGGCCGAGCTCACGCTCGAGCGCGCGCGCGAGCTCAAGCTGCCGTCCATCCTCATCACCGACACGTTGGGTCTTGCTCTCGCCGGTCAGTTCACCGTCGCGCTCTCGGCGCGCCGCGCCGGCGGGGGTATGTTCCATCTGTCGGCGATGACGATCGTCGTCCTGGACGCTCTGCTGTTCGGTCTCGCGGGTCAGGATCGCGCGGCGGCGCTCGCGGCCGCCGAGGAGCTTGGGGAACTGCGCGCACGCATCGACAAGCGCGCATTGGGGGGAGTGGAGTGAGCACACTCACGGAAACACGAATGGGGCTTTCGAGCGCGGAGGTTCGCCGCCTGCGGGAGCAGTACGTGCCGAAAGGTCTTCACGTCGGAACGCCGGTGGTCGTCGCGTCGGCCTCCGGCGCCGAGGTGTTCGATCCCGAGGGACGGCGCTATCTCGATTTCGTCGCGGGCATCGGCGCCCTGAACCTCGGCCATCAGCATCCCGAGATCGTGGCCGCAGTGCGAGAGCAGCTCGAGCGTTACGCGCACGTGTCGGCGCAGGTCGTGACGTACGAGCCGTACGTCCGCCTCGCCCAAGAGCTTGACCGCATCTATCCCCGCTCGGAGGGGTCGACCTTCGCGACGAAGAGCGTCTTCGCCAACAGCGGCGCCGAGGCCGTCGAGAACGCGATCAAGATCGCCCGCGTCGCCACCGGTCGGGAGTGGATCGTCGCGTTTCAGAACTCATTCCACGGGCGCACCTACACGGCGATGACCGCGACCGGCAAGACGAAGAACTCGCGGATGGCGTTCATGCGTTCGACTACGCCGAATATCACCCACCTGCCGTACCCCTATCCCTACCGGCCGATCGCGAACGTGGGCGAGGAGGAGCTGGCGGAGCTGTACGTGCGCCTCTTCGAGCAGGCGCTCGACACCAACCTGGCGCCGGAGCACGTGGCCGCGGTCATCATCGAGCCGGTCCAGGGCGAGGGTGGCTTCGTGGTGCCGCCGGCGCGCTTCCTCAAGCGCATCGCGGCGATCTGCCGACGTCACGACATCCTGTTCATCGCCGATGAGATCCAGACCGGCATGGCGCGGACCGGCCGCATGTTCGCGATCGAGCACGCCGGCGTCGTGCCCGATCTGCTCGTGACGTCGAAGTCGCTTGGCGCCGGGTTCCCGATCGGCGCCGTTACCGGACGTGCGGAGCTCTTCGATGCGCTCGGCCCGGGCACCCTGGGGAGCACCTTCGGAGGTCACCCCATCGCTTGCGTAGCGGCGCTCAAGACCATCGAGATCATCGAGCGCGATGGACTGATCGCGCGCGCCGGCGAGATCGGGCGTGTGCTGCGTGGGCGATTCGACTCGATGACGGAGCGCTTCGACACGATCGGTGAGGCGCGAGGCATCGGCGCGATGCAGGCGATCGAGCTGGTGCGCGACCGCGCCACCAAGAAGCCCGCGCCCGACCTGGTGGAGGCCGCGATCAAGCGCGCCTGCGATCGCGGACTCCTCCTCCTGCGTGCCGGCCTCTACAGCAACGTCATCCGGACGCTCGTGCCCCTCACGATCACCGACGCTCAGCTCGAGGAAGGCTTGGCGATCCTGGAGGGATCGATCGATGGCTGATCGGATGCTGCTCTACCGCCGCGAATTCCTGAGACGCTCCGCGCTCGCGGCGGCGAGCGTCGCGATCTTCGCCTGCGCACCGAGCACGAGCGCGCCGACGGCATCGGCGGCGCTCAAACCGGTCAAGGGCGGCACGCTCACCTGGGGGCTCTGGGACAAGATCGACGTCATCGACCCCGCGCTCACCACGGGGGCGGCCGCGGGCGAGATCGCTCAGAACATCCTGGACACGCTCATCACGATCGACAACGACCAGAAGCTCTACCCGGCGCTCGCGTCGAAGTGGACGATCACCGACTCCTCGAAGACGTTCACGTTCACGCTCCGCGACGGCGTGAAGTTCCACGACGGGAGCACCCTCACGTCCGCAGCGGTGAAGGGATCCTTCGACCGGATCCTCGATCCGAAGACCAAGGCCGGCGCGGTCGTTTCGCTCGCGGGTCCGATCGACAAGATCACGACGCCCGACGACAAGACCGTCGTCTTCAGCTTCAAGCAACCGTACCCGGCGTTCATGCTGCAGATCTGGCGCTACTTCTTCGGCGTGCTCTCGCCGAAATACCTCGCGACGCTCAAGCCGGGCGACGTCGCGGCCGAGCCGGTGGGCTCGGGGCCGTTCATGTTCGCCGGCCGATCGACGGATGGCGTCGTCACCGTCAAGGCGTTCCCCGACTACAGCTGGGGGAACGAGCTCTTCAAGAACCGCGCCGCGCCCTACCTCGACCAGCTGAAGTTCCGCGCGATCACCGAGCCATCGACCCGCGTGGCCACCCTCGAGAGCGGCGAGAACCTCTTCATCGACGAGATCCCTGAGGCCGACTACGCACGCCTGAAGGAGGACAAGCGGTTCCGCTTCGTCCAGTCACCCCGCGCGAGCCACACGCTCGGCTTCAGCATGAACGTCACCAGAGCGCCGACCGACGACCACGCGGTCCGTGAGGCCGTGAACTGGGCTGTCGACCGTAAGTCGATCGTCGACAAGATCTTCTTCGGCGTCCATCACGTGTCGATCGGGCCGCTCTCCGAAGGCGTCTGGGCGCGCGACGAAAGCATCGAGAAGTCCTTGGGCTACGACCCGGCGAAGGCCAAGAAGATCCTCGACGAGGCGGGCTGGAAGGTCGGAGCGTCGGGCCCGATCCGTGACAAGGCTGGGCAGAAGCTCGAGATCGCGCTCGCCACGTTCCGCAGCCCGTGGACCGAGATCGCTCAGGCGATGCAGTCGCAGCTCCGTGATGTGGGCATCGACCTCAAGGTGCAGGTGATGGAGCGCGGGCCGTACCTCGATTACGTGCGCGGCTACAAGCACAACATGGCCGCGACCTCATCGACGGCAATCGATCCGGACGGGATCCTCCGCGTCTGCTATCACTCGGCGAACCGGGTCTCCGGGAGCAACTTCTCCAACACGAACGACCCGCAGCTCGATGCCGTGCTCGTCAAAGGGCAGTCGCAGGAGCTGAACACACCCGAGCGCAAGCAGACCTACGTCGACGCGCAGAAGCGCGTCATGGAGATCCTGCCGTTCGTCGGTGTCATGAGCCAGGTACGCGTCGAAGCGATGTCGACGAAGGTGCACGACTTCAAGCCCGGACCCGACGGGCTCACCGGGACCGCCATGAACGACGTCTGGGTGGAGAGCTAATGGACCTGGTGACACTCGCCATCGCCGCCACACCATCGTTCATCGCCAGCGCGGTCGAGTTCGTCGAAGCGACGACGATCGTGCTCGCCGTCGGGATCACGCGGGGCTGGCGCGCGCCGCTCGCCGGCAGCGCACTGGCCGCCCTCACGCTCGCCGTGATCGTCGGCACGCTTGGCGTTGCGCTCGTCACGGTCGTACCCGAGCACCTGCTGCTCGGCCTCGTCGGCTCCCTGCTTCTGCTCTTTGGCCTGCGCTGGCTGCGCAAGGCGGTTCTCCGCTTCGCGGGGATTGTCGCTGTACACGACGAGGAAGAGATCTATCGCAAAGAGGTCGCCGAGCTGCGCGCGCAAGGCCTGAAGAGGACCCAGTGGGATTGGGTCGGCATGGTCGTGGCGTACAAGGCGGTGCTCCTCGAGGGCACCGAGGTCGCCTTCATCGTCATCGCGTTCGGCGCGAAGGGCATCGGCGCGATGAACGCGGCGATCGTCGGCGCCATTGCCGCCGGCATTATCGTCGTCGGCGTCGCGGCCGCCCTCCGCCGCCCGCTCACCGCGGTGCCCGAGAACTGGATGAAGTTCGGGGTCGGCGCGATGCTGTCGAGTTTCGGCGTGTTCTGGTTCGGCGAGGGCGTGGGAGCGCACTGGCCGGGTGATGCGGCCTCGATCCCATTGATCCTCGGTACTTTCCTCGCGGCGAGCTGGCTCGCCGTGCGGCTCCTGAGCGGCATGCTCCCGCAGGGTGCGCGTGTCGAGGCGCGGAATGTCTAGAGTCGAGGGGGCTGTCGCTCCGCGCCCAGCTGCCCCTGCCCCTCGGACCCCCAAGGTGGCGAGAGTGCTCCGTCCCATCTGGGACAACACGTACGGGCTGCTCGTCGACGACGGCCAGCTCGCAATCGGGGCGATCGCCGCGCTCGCCATCACCTGGCTGATCGCGGCATCGAGTCCCGACGCGCTCCGCGAGAACGCGGGCTGGGTGCTGCTCGTCCTCGTCCTCGCGTTGGTGATCGCGAACCTCTACCGCGCCGGGCACAGCGCGCGGCGCCGCGTCAGCTAGCCGCTGGCGGCGCCTCGGCCGCGTTGAGGCTCAGCACTCCGGGCTTCCCGGAGCAGCGCGAGGACGAACATCGCGCCGAGGATCGCGTGGACGAGCGATGCGCTCGCGGCTTGAATCGGCAGGTGCCCCGCGAGGACCTCGCCCGCATTCACGATCAACGAAAGGCCCTGGACGACGAGGTTCCCGCCGAGGAGCGCGCGCAGCGCGTCGCCGGTCGCGTTCCGCAGCATCCAGTCGATTACCCCGAGTCCGACGACCGTGGCGCCGGCCCCCCGTGCGATGGCGATCCCTTCATCCGGCAGCGTCAGCCCCGAGAGCGTGAGGATCGACGCGGGGAAGACCAGAAGAGGGAGTCCGAACGCGAACGCCTGTACTGCGCCGATGGTGAGCGCCAAGCGTGGGCTCACGGCCGCCGATTATGAGCGCGGCGGCCGATCTCATCCTTCACGGCGGACGGGTTTGGACCGTAGATCCGAGACGGCCCGAGGCGCGTGCGGTCGCCGTGCGCGGCGATCGGATCGCCCGCGTTGGCCCGGAGCAGGACGTGCTCCGGCTACGGGGACCGGCCACTCAGGTCATCGATCTCGGCGATCGGCTGCTTCTCCCCGGGTTCATCGACGCGCACACCCACTTCGGCAACGCCGCGGCGTGGCTCTTCCGCTTGGCCCTTCACGAGGCACGCGACGCGAGCGAAGCGATCGAGAAGGTCGCCGCCACGGCGCAGCGCGTGCCGGAAGGCCTCTGGATCACCGGCGGCGACCTCGGCGCTGCTGACGCATGGGCGGCCGACCTCGCCCGACGTCCGCGGCCCACGCCGCCGGCCGTGGACCGATCTGCACTCGACGGCGCCGCTCCTCGGCATCCGGTGCTGCTGCGTCGCGTGGACGGTGCCTATGTGGCGAACTCGCTTGCGCTGGCGCGAGCCAGGCTCGGTCGGCGCGCTCCCGATCCGCGGGGCGGGGGCCTCGATCGAGATCCGGCCACGGGCGAGCCGACGGGACTTCTCTTCGGGCGCGCGGGCGAGCGGATGGTCGAGCTCATGCCGCCGGCGAGCCTCGAGTACATGCTCGTGGGCGCTCGCGCCGCTCTCGACGACCTACGGCGCGTGGGGATCACGTCGATCCACGATGTGGCGCGCCTGCCGGAGGTCTCGCGGACGCACGTCTTCCACACGGACGTCGAGCGCAGCGCCACCGACCTCGACATCTTCCGCGAGCTGCAGCGCCGCGACGAGCTGACAGTCCGGGTCTACGCGTTCCTCACCCTTGCGGTCTGGCGCGACATCGTGCGTCACGGGATCCGGCCACGATCGGACGACGGGCTGATCCGGTTCGGAGGGCTCAAGGCCTTCATCGACGGCTATCTCATGGACGCGCCGTACGCCGACGATCCCGACTACGCGGGCGACTTCACCTTCCGCTTCGTGGACGAGGCGACGATGGCGGCGGACGTCGCTGGCGCCGACCGCGCCGGCTTCGATCCGGTCATCCACACGATCGGCGACCGTGCGCACCGGCTGCTGCTGGATTGGTACGAGGCGGCCATTCGTGCAAATCCCTCGCGCGATCGCCGCTTCCGCGTCATCCACGCCTGGTACCCGAGCGCGCGAGAAATCGAGCGATGCGGAAGGGTCGGACTGATCGCTGACGTCACGCCGCAGCATCTGATGAACGATGTGCGCTGGGTCGAGCGACGGCTCGGTCCGGAGCGCGCGAAGACCGCACACGCCTGGCGGTCGCTCCAGGACGCTGGCGCGCGCCTCGATCTCGTCTCGGACTGGCCGGGGTCCTTCAACGAGCAGCGGGCGACTCCGCTCGCACCGCTCGAGAACATCGCGCTCGCGGTCGGCCGCGAATGGCACCCCGAGCAGGCGCTCACGGTCAAGGAGGCGATCGCCGCGTACACGATCAACCCAGCCTTCGCGTCGCATGAGGACGATCGCAAGGGCAGCGTCGCCGAGGGGAAGCTCGCGGACCTCGTTGTGCTCTCGCGCGACATCCTCTCGCTCCCGCCAGAGGCGATTCGAAAGACGGAGGTCGACATGACCATCCTCGGCGGGTGCGTGATCTTTCGGCAGGCCGAACCAGCGCGTACGGCTTCAGCGCAGCCCGAATAACGCCAGGCCGACCACGGCTGAGGCGCCGACCAGCAGCGGCTCCGGGATCCGGGTCCGCCAAAGCACGAGCAGTGCCACGAAGAAGATCGCGACGGTGCCGGCGTCCACCAGGATCTGAGTGGCGATGACCGCGGCCGCGCCGGTGATCGCTCCCGCCGCGGCAGCGGTCGCGCCCTTCGTGAAGCCCTGCACGGCCGGATGCTTGCGGTACCGGATGATCCACGGTGCGAAGAGAACGACCATGAGAAATGGCGGCAGGAACACGCCGAGCGCCGCGACCGTCGCTCCGGCAAGCCCAGCAACGAGGTAACCAACGAAAACCGCCGTGATGACGACGGGACCGGGTGTGATCATCCCGATCGCCACGGCGTCGAGGAACTCGCGCTCGCTCAGCCAACCGAAATCCCGGACGACGCCCTGCTGCAGGAACGGAACGATCGCGAGGCCGGACCCGAACGTGAAGGCGCCGGCCTTGAAGAAGAAGACGCCAAGCTGGAGCAGGACGTTCGGGTCCGCTGTTTGCACCGCACCGACGATCGCGGGCACGATAAGCGCCGGCACGAATGACGGCCGGCGCAGCCAGCGCGGGGGCGCATAGAGCACGACACCGATCAGGCCCGCGATGACGAACACCGCCGCCACCTCGCTTCGGACCACGAACGTGAGGAGCGCGACGGCCGCGAAGATCGCCCAAAGCCGGCGATCGTCTCTTACGGTCACTCCGAGAAGCTTCAGGGCGCTGCGCAAGATGATCGCGATCACCGCCGGTCCGATGCCGTAGAAGAGCGCTTGGATCGCGACGGTCCCGGCGAAGGCGACATAAAGCGCGGCGGCGACGCTGACGATGATGAAGGGCGGGAGGATAAACGGAATCGCCGCGGCGACAGCCCCCGCGAACCCCCGGCGCACATACCCAAGCCACATCGCGAGCTGTGCCGCGAGCGGGCCCGGCAGCGTCTGCGAGACGGCGAGCCCTTGGAGGTACTCCTCCTGCGTGATCCAGCCACGGCGCTCCACGAGATCGCGCTGCATGTATCCCGCGAGCGCGATCGGACCGCCGAACCCGAGCGTACCCAGCCGCAGGAAGTACCCGGCGATCGCGGCAAGCGGCAGCCGCGGTCTGCCCGCCTCGTTCATCCCTCTTCGAAGATCGCTACGCCGCAGCTCGCCGGCTGGAAGACGAAGAGCCGGCGGGTTCGCGGATCCCATCCGATTGTGTGCGCGCCTTCCTCAGTCACAACCGTCTCGAGCTCCCGCATCGCGACCGTGTCGAAGGCGCTGACGGTCCCCGGCATGCCGACCGCGACGTAGAGCCGCGCGAGCGCGCGGTCGTACATCACGACATCCGGCGTCCCTGGCAGCGGCAGGCTCGCGATCGTACGGCCCGAGTCGCGGTCGAGGATGATCAGCATCCCCGCGTCGGCGGCGCACCATAGGGACGCCCCCTGCTCCTCTGGGACGATCGCGAGGCCGTGAGGACCCGCGGCGGGCACCGGGATCTCACGCCGTACCTGGCGCCGGTCAGCGTCGATGACGAGGATGAGCGGTGGGTCCGCGATGTTCGCGTATACCGCCCGACTCGGATCGTCGAAGACGGCCCAGCGCGGGCGGCCAGGGAGTCGGATGGTGGCGACGACCCGTGGGTCATCCAGCGCGACGACGGACGCGGTGTAGTTCGTGCCGATCGGTTCGCCGAGGTTGAAGCTGAAGATGGTGCGCATCAGATCGTCGAACGCGAGCCCGTTCGGCCGTGGGTCGACCGGCACGCGCATGAGAAGGGTTTCATCCGACGCGCGGAAGACGCTCAGTCGCGCGGCCGCACGATCCGAGGTGATCAGGAGATCGCGCGCGCTCTCGACGAGAACACCGGCGACCCCTGGCAGGTCCGGGATGGCCCGCAGATACGCGCCGGTCGCGCAGTCGAGCACGTCGACCCGGTCCGCGCCGGTGTGCGCGACGTAGACGCGGGTCGCCGCGTTTGGCGCGAGATATGTGTCCGCGTGATCGAACCCGGGCTTCGCGCCGGGCGGGACCGGCGTGAATCCCGCTGCCCGAAGCGTCATGCCGCCTGCGCTTTGGCCTTCTCCTGGCAGTACGCGTAGAGCGCGTCAAGGACCGGACGCGAGGCCTCGCGTTGCTTCTGGTCGTTCGGGTAATGGATGTGACGAAGCCCGTCGAGCACGGCCTCGACGCCCTGCGACTCAGGCGTGATGGTCTTGTCGGCCGTATCGGCGCCGCGGATCACCTTGGCCATGTAGGCCATCGCCGGGTCCTTGTGGAGGCCGTACGTGTGCACGAACGCGTCGAAGCTGCACTCCGCGCCATGGTGGCCGAGCTCGACGTCCTTCACGTCGTACGGGGTCGCCTCC
>DASYSC010000173.1:0-7337 GCA_036003765.1 Candidatus Limnocylindria bacterium | reverse complement strand
CGCGGGATCGACGTGGACACCCTTCATAAGGGAGAGGTCGATCATCAATCCGCCCTCGCTGACCGCTCGGCCGGCGACGTTGTGCCCGCCACCGCGCACCGAGACCTCGAGCCCGTTCTCTTTCGCGAAGGCGAGGGCATCCACGACGTCTGCCGTGCCGCGGCACCGAGCGATGACTGCGGGCCGCTTGTCGATAAGCCCGTTGTGGATTTTCCGCGCGTTCTCGTATCCGTCGTCACCTGGGATGAGTAAGACTCCGGAGAATCGCGGGCCGAGCGCACGAACGCCTTCTTCCGGGCGAGCCAATACCTGCGTCATGTCAACCCTCCCCTTGCGAGCGCGTTCTACCAGAACTGATCGCTACGTGGCCGACGGGCTCCACAGGTCTATCCCCGGTAACCCATGCATGCCGAGGATCTGCGATATCTCGCCGGAGTGGTACGCGTCGTGGGTGATGAGTCGCATGATCACCGACTGCCGCGTATGGATCTGGATGTTCCCGTTGCGCTCGCGCTCGAATTCGTCGTGGAGCATCGGCGCCGTCCAGCGCGCGAGACACCGTTCGACGATCTTCCACGTGGTGTCGAGCGCCATGACCAGCTCGTTCGCCCCGCGCGGCGTGTTCTCGTCGTCCTCCCAGCCGAGACCGCTAAGGGGATCGGTGAAAGGCGTGGTCTCCGCGCCCTCTTCCTTGAGCACGCCGCAGAGCCAATAGACGCGGGCGCCTGCGGTATGAGCGGCGATCGCCCAGATCGGCCACTGGCTGGGCGCGGCTCTCCATGTGAGCTGCTCGCTCGAGAGCGGCCGCAGGGCTTCGACCAGACGTGAGTCGCATTTCCGCCACCCCTCGTAGAGGAGGGCGACGGTGAGGCCGTCTCGGCTCACGCTAGGAGCGGGCGCGCTCTCCCTCGACCTTGCCGCCCGGGTGCACCGTCCAGTCGCGCTCGTCGAAGTCCTTCGCGCAGAACGGGCAGATGTTCCACTCGGGACGGACGAGCTTGCCGCACGAGGGGCAGACCCTCTTGAGCTTGGTGCGGCACGTCGGGCACAGGATGAAGTCGTCCTGCACGCGTTCCTTGCACGTCGGGCAGACCACGCGCTGCTCGGCTTCCGCGAGGAGGCTCTCCTCGGCGAGCTGGCGCTCGTAGGCCTCGCCGAGCGTCTCCTTCGGGCGGACGATCAGATAGAGGAAGAGGCCGAAGATGTTGAGGAGCACGACCATGAGTCCCGCGAGGTACGGCATGATCTGGTTCTCGGTGCGCTGCTGCGCGTCGCGAACGGTCCAGAAGACCATCGCGAGGTAGATCGCGAGGACGTAGAGGCCGGCAAGGCGCACCGACAGCTGGATGAGCGGGTTGTTGACGAACGCGGTCCATAGACCGGTGAGATCAGGCATTCAGCACAGCTCCTACGCGCACAGTGTCCCGGCGGACCCGGTCACGCCAGTAATCAAGAAGGTCTCGAAGCGTCTGCTCGAACGGGATCTTCGGCTCCCAGCCGGTCGCGCGCTGGAACTTGGAGTTGTCGGCCCACAGGATGGGAACGTCGGAGGGCCGCAAACGTGCCGGGTCCTCCTGGGTGCGGATCTTCACGGTCGAGTGCGACAGCAGGATGTTGAGCATCTCACCGATGGACCAGGTCCGCCCGCGGCCAACGTTGTAGACCTCGCCGCCTTCCGCGCGCTCGAGCGCCAGCCAGTACGCACGGACCATGTCGCGCACGTCGGTCCAGTCGCGCTTGGAGGTGAGGTCGCCGACGTAGACGATCGGCTCGTGCTGTCCCGCCTCGATGAGTGCGATCTGCCGCGCGAACGTGCTGGTGGAAAAGTGCGTGCCGCGGCGCGGGCCGGTGTGGTTGAAGCCGCGCGTCACGACGATGTGCAGCCCGTACGACTTGAAGTACTGGTACGCGAGCTTATCCTGCGCGACCTTGCTCACCGCGTAGGGCGAGAGCGGTCGCAGCGGGTTCGTTTCTTTCATCGGGACCTCGTCCGGATAGACCATGCCGTACTCCTCGCTCGATCCCGCGACGTGCACCCGGATCTTCGTGTCGTGGCGACGGATCGCTTCGAGGATGTTCAGCTGCGACTCGATGTTGATGCGCATCGTCGCCGCGGGCTCGTCGAACGAGGACTGCACGAATGACTGCGCGGCAAGGTGGAAGATGCGGTCGGGCCTGACCGCGCTGATGAGCTTCTCCACGGCGCCAGCATCGGTGAGCTCGCAGTGGAGGAGACTGACGCGATCCTTGCGCGCCTCATCAGCCTGGCTCGCGCCCGCGGAGTAGCGGCCCTCGACGACGTCGAGCACACCTTTCGCCATGAGCGTCTCGAGGTTCTCCATCCGCGAGCGCCAGCGGTAGGTGCCGAAGACGGCGACCCCGGGGTGCTCGGAGAGGATGTACTCGGCGAGGTGGCTGCCCGCGAACCCGGTGATACCGGTGATCAGGACCCGCATTCGCGCGAAACATTAGCAAGGGCCATGCCTCGCTCGCTTGCCTGCCTTCGAGGCACGCCGGTCCGCCGACATAGCCCAAAGCTGAATGCCCGCCAGCGTTGCCCAAGCGTGACGAGGCCGTTACCGATCCGGCACACACCTTGCGGACGCCCCCGACTCCGGGAACAACCTGCGCCACAACCAGGTGAACGTATCGATCATCCCGTGGTGTTCGCGCGAGCACAGCGGTGCGCACGTGGAGCCCTGCACGATCGCAGGGCTCCTCGTCGTTGAGGGACCTACCGGGTCCCGCTACCCGAAAACGCGCGCTTCAAGGGTTCCCAGTAGTACTCGCGCCAGCCCGAGCTGATCGAGCGGTACTGGCGATCGGGAACGCCGGACTGGAAGAAGGTGATCCGCGTGCCACCCTTCGCTCGCGCCAGCGCGAACGTCGCCCGCGAGTAATGACCCTTCGGCCAGTCATTGGCGCGCCAGGACTGCACGATCCTCCTGTCCTTGGTCAACTTGAGATTCTTCCCCTCGAGATCGTGCCCGACCTTGAACGCGCCGCCAACACGCCGGCTCACTGTGGTGCGTGAGCCGGACAGCTTCGTGTGCTTCTTCGAATCCATGATCGTCTCGTAGATGTCGTGCGGCGTCGCGCCGCGGATCGTGGCGCTCTGGCGAATCGTCTTCATGGTCCCCTCCGGGCGCAGAGCCTACGCTCGACCGCATGCCCATCCTCGAGATCCGCCGCCACGTCGAACGCGCCGACCAGAAGAACAACGAGAGCTCACTCTCGCCCGCGGGTCGCGCGCTAGCCGAGGCGATCGCGAAGCGGGCGGGACCGTACGCGCTCGTGCTCTCGAGCCCACTGCCGCGAGCGAAAGAGACCGCGCAGCTCATCGCCGGCCGACTCGACGGCACCGACCCCGGCCTCCTGCCGGAGATGGGCGGGGTGATCGGCGACCGCATCTTCGGCGAGATGCGCGCGCTCGCGGACTGGGCCGAGGTATTGCGCGAGCGCGACGACGCGCGGCAGTTCGCCGCGGTACAACTGGCGACATGGGCACGCCTGGCGTCGCGCGTCGGCGAGAAAGAGCGGGCGCTCGTGGTCTCGCATGGCGGGATCATCGAGCTGCCGGCGATCATCCTCGCCGAGCGGCTTCGCGCTCGACTCGAAGGCGCGTCCTTTGGCTACGGCGAGGGCGTGCTGATTACGTACGCGAAGGGCGTGCCGACGAAGATCGAGGCGGTGCGCGTCTAGTTATTCGACCGAGATCGATTCGCGACGCTTCGTGCCCTTCGTGCCGCCGTTCTCTTGCTTTTCGATCCAGTGATCGAGCACCGAGCGCATCGCGAGGAGGTTGTGCTTCCACGCGGCGCGCATGTGCTTGCGGGTCTCCTGCGGGAAGAGCTCGTCCATGAGCGCACGGCCTCGCCAGCGATCGCGTTGCTCTTCCATCTCGCGGAGGCGCTCCTCCAGCTGCTTGACGCGCGCTTCGAGCTCGGTGGCGGTGGCCATGGTCTTCTCCCCTACTCGCGGGATGGCGCCGCGAAGTCGACGCGGAGCGTGTTCCCCTCGAACTTTGCGCCTTTGGCGGGCGCTTCGACAAGCGCGCGGGGTAGCACGAGGTTGCGCCGCCAGGATCCGACCTGCAGGACGAGCTCGTCCCCGTTCCGCAGGAGACTCACCTGCTCCTTCGAGGTGAACGGCAGATCCAGCGTGAGCACGTAGCCGCCGTTCTCGCGCCGCACCCGGTACGGACGGCCGCGGTAGAAGAAGCGCGCCGGGTCCTCCTCTAAGAAGAGCGCGTTGCCGAGCTTTCGCAGCATCTCGAGCCCGACGACCTCGCGGTCGAAAAACGGCACGCTCCGCACCGGGACCGGCGCGAAAGACTCCTCGACCAGGGGCTGGTAGCGGCGCTGGGCCTCGTGCCACGCCTCGAAGTACGCGCCCGCGCCCGCCGGCAGCACGCGGTTGGAGACCACCAGATCGGTCGGATAGCCGAAGAGGTGGAAGTAGGTGAAGGAGCGCTGCGCCTCCTTGATGACCATCTTCTCGAGGTTGAGGACCAGCCGCACCGAGCTGATGGTCTCGTCGGCGAGGAGCTGCTGCATGTGGTCGAGGCGATGGAAGAGCTCCTCGCCGGCGGCGAAGACGGCGTCGTCAGGGACCGGGACGCCCATGACGCGCCGTAACACCGGCCCGGCGATCTGCATCGCCCGGCGCTGGATCGGAAAAATGCGCTCGAGCCACCAGCGGCCCGCCTCGGGGAGCGAGAGCAGGCGCACGGTCTCGCCGGTCGGCGCGGCATCGACCACGATCACGTCGTACTTGCCGCCGTCGTGGTGCTCGGCGATCCAGAGAAGGCTCGAAAGCTCGTCCATGCCGGGAAGGACGGTCATCTCCTCGGCGAGCACGTCGTCCAAACCGCGCCACTTGAAGACGCTCTGCACATAGCGCTGCACCGTCCCCCAGTAGCGGCGGACGTTGTAGTAGACGTCCGACTCCTGGCCCCAGAGGTTCTCGGCGACCTGCGTCGGCTCGCCGCCGAGCGGGAGATCAAAGGAGTCAGCGAGCGAGTGAGCGATGTCGGTGGAGATGACAAGCGTCCGCTGGCCGCGCTCGGCGCAGAGCAGCGCGGTCGCCGCGGCGACACTTGTCTTTCCGACACCGCCCTTTCCGGTGTAGACGATGATCCGCCCGTCCCCGCTCACTAGCTTCCGAGTCTATGTCGCGCGTGCCTGTGGAAAACCTTGTTGAAAACCGACGAAGACCGATACGCGGCCGACCCTCGCGCGCCGCGGCGTGCGGGGTACGTTCCCTTCGCCGGTGATGGCGGCTTTTGCAGGGAGGCCGCGAATGTCTTCGCTCTATCTTCGCGAGGCGCAGGTCGTCGAGCTCTTCAGCCTCGGTCTCACGTCGAAAGAGATCTCCGCCGCGCTCGGGATCTCGATAACTTCGGTCAACTGGCACCGTCGCCAAGCGCTCGCCCGTCAGCGAGCGGCCATGACTCGCACGCGCGCGCCAAGCTCGCGCACCACATCGACGATGAGCTCCACATCCGATTCGGTGGTGCGCCAGTTCACGATCGCGGGCCGGAAGGCCACGACCCCGCCGTAGCGGGTCGTGCCGACGTAGACCCGCCCGTCGGCGAGGAGCTCGGCGCCCAGACGCAAGTTGAGGGCGTCGAGCTCCTCAGGGGTCGCGTCCTTCGGCCGATAGCGGAAGCAGACGATATTGAGCGGCACATCCGCTAGACGCTCGAGGTCGGGCGTTTCGTCGACCTTGCGCGCGAGGTGCTGCGCGAGATGGAGATGGCGCTCGACCATCGCCTGATAGCCCTTGCGACCGTACGCGCGGAGCGTCGCCCAGATCGCGATGCCGCGGGCGCGGCGCGAAGACTCCGGTCCCAGCGTGGCGAACATCGGGTGCTCGCCTGGCTTGGGCAGATATGCCGCGCCGATACCGAACGGCCCGCCAAGGAGCGCGGCGTCCCGCACGAAGGCGAAGCCCGAGTCGTAGGGCACGTTGAGCCACTTGTGCCCGTCGGCGATGACCGAGTGAGCGCGCTCGACACCCTTCGCGAGGTGCGCGGTGCGGGGGGTGGCGCGTGCGAAGAGCCCGAACGCGCCGTCGACGTGTAGCCACCCGTCGTAGCGCTCCGCGAGATCGGCGAGCGCGTCGATCGGATCGAAGTCGCCGGCATTCACCTCGCCGGCGTTGCCGACGATGATCGCGGGAGCGCCGCGCAGATCGCGAAGCGCCGCCTCCATGGCTCCGAGGTCAAGGCGTCCGATGTCGTCACGCGAGAACCGGCGCACCGTCTCGCGGCCGAGACCGAGCATCGCGAGCGCCTTCGTCGCGCTCGGGTGGACGTACCCGCTCGAATACACGGGGACCGCCGGCAGACCGGCGAAGCCGCGCTGGTCGACGTCGACGCCGTGCCGCCTCGCCCACCAGCGTCGCGCCGCGGCAAGGCCGCTGAAGTTGGCCATGGTCGCGCCGGTCGTCAGGACCCCGCCCCACGACGCGGGAAGGACGAAGAGCTCCTTGAGCCAATCGAGCGCGATCTCTTCGCACCGCGCGCCGAGCGGTGTCGAGTCGTATGCGGCGGCGTTCTGGTCCCAGGTCGAGGTCAACCAATCGGCGGCGAGCGCCGCGGGGGTGTCGCCGCCGATCACCCAGTGGAAGAAGCGCGGACCGGACGAGCGGAGAGCGGCGTCCGACGCGCGTACGAGCTCGTCGATCGCCGCGAGCGCGCCCGAACCCTCCTCCGGGAAACTGGCGGTCAGCCGAGCGGCGGCCGCATCCGCGCCGGGACGGCGCACGCGGTCCGAGTCGATTTCGGCGAGGAATTGCGTTGCCGCGTCGGCCGCCCGGCGCAGTGCATCAAGAGCTACAGACCGCTCGGCGACTGGATCGGCCACATCGAAATCCTAGTCGGGCTAACGTGTTCGGACGTGTCGAAAGCCGCCGATCCCGTTCGTCGTCCCCAGGTGCGGATGCTGCTGCACGGCGCCTTCCGCGGTTTCGCGGGCGGTGCTCGTGACGTCACACTCGATGCGGTGACGCTGGGCGAGGCGCTCAAGGCGCTGGTGCGCGCGCATCCGACGCTCGCCGAGCGGCTACGCGACGAACGCGGCACACTGCGTCCGCATCTCGCGCTCTTCATCAACCAGGACGACGCGCGCCTGCTCGGTTGGGAGGACGCGCCGCTCCATGAGGGCGACATCGTGCACGTGATCCCCGCGCTATCGGGCGGTTAAGAGGGAGGAACGGTCATGGCGAAGAAGGTCACGCTGCTGGTCGGCACCAAGAAGGGTCTTTACATCCTGCGCGGGGACCCCGGCCGCGGGTCGTGGCCCTGCGAGGGGCCCGAGTTCGCCCCGACACCG
>DASYSC010000172.1:0-3060 GCA_036003765.1 Candidatus Limnocylindria bacterium | reverse complement strand
CTGTGATCGGTGCGAGGAGCGCTTCACGACGTTCGAGCGCAGCGAGTCGGCGCGCATCCAGGTGCAGAAGCGAGACGGAACGAAACAGGAATTCGATCGCCGCAAGCTCGCGAGCGCGATCGAAAAGGCGGCGTCGAAGGCCCTCGCCGCGGACGACGTCAATCGACTCATCGACGACCTCGAATCCTCGCTGCGCCAGAGCGGCGTGTCCGAGGTGCCCTCCCAGCGGATCGGCGAGATGGTGCTCGAGCGGCTCGCGGAGCGCGACCCGCTCAGCTACCTCCGGTTCAAGATCGTGTACTCGCGACTCGAGGACATCGACGCGCTATACGACGAGCTCGCGTCGCTCGTCCGTCGCCGCCAGGAGGCGCGTGACCGTCGCGTCGCCGAGCAGATCGTCCTTCCGATCGGCGAGACCGTTGCCATCGCCCCGCGCCGTCGTCGCCGCTAGACCGGCCATACTCGGGTCCCGTGGTCCTGTCCGATCGTGACATCCGCGCCGCAATCTCGGCGGGACGCATCGGCATCGATCCGTTCGATCCCAAGTGCGTTCAGCCCGCGTCCGTCGATATCCGTCTCGATCACCGCTTCCGCGTGTTCCGCTCGAGCCGGCACGCGTTCATCGATCTGGCACGGCCGCTCGACGACGTGACCGAGCTCGTCGAGGTCCCGGAGCGCACGCCGTTCATCCTCCATCCCGGCGAGTTCGTCCTCGGCTCGACGCGGGAGCGGCTCAGGTTACCCAACGACCTCGTCTCGCGCGTCGAAGGGAAGAGCTCCCTCGGCCGGCTCGGTCTGCTGATCCACAGCACGGCCGGATTCATCGATCCGGCCTGGGATGGCCACATCACGCTCGAGCTCTCGAACGTGAACACCATCCCGATCACGCTTTACGGCGGTATGCGCATCGGTCAGCTCTCGTTCTTCGAGCTCACGAGCCCCGCGGAGCGTCCGTACGGTTCGCCCGAGCTCGGCTCCTCCTATCAGGGTCAGACCGGACCGACGCCGTCGCGCTACCGGCTGGACCTGCCCTGAGCTGTGTGCGCGCCCTGTCTCGCCATCGTCTTCGTCGAGGCCTTCATCAACGTGCTCGCCGGCGCGCTCACCATCGCCATCTTCGTGCGGGTGGTCCTCTCGTGGATCCCGAACGCTCGCCTCCCCTTCGGTCTCGGCGAGTTCGTGTGGAACGTGAGCGAGCCGATCCTCGGCCCGATCCGCCGCGCCACTCCGTTCTTCGGCGGAGTCGACTTCTCGCCGTTCATCGCGCTCCTGCTGATCCAGCTCGCCACGAGCCTCCTCCTCCGCCTGCTGCCGCAGCCGGTCTGACGCGATGCGGGGTCGCGTGCAGGTCGCGATCCGCG
This sequence comes from Candidatus Limnocylindria bacterium, assembly GCA_036003765.1. Classification (GTDB taxonomy): domain Bacteria; phylum Chloroflexota; class Limnocylindria; order P2-11E; family P2-11E; genus 3-1-20CM-2-70-9. The sequence goes on along the minus strand of DASYSC010000172.1, from coordinate 1,699 downwards.
TGATCCCGCGCGCCAGGGAGGATCGCGTGTCCGGGCTGCGCGCCGGTCGTCTCGTCGTCCGCGTCTCCGCGGCGCCCGAGGGTGGGGCCGCCAACCGCGCGGCCCAAACCGTGCTCGGGGAGGCGCTCGGCGTCCGGCCCGGCGACGTGCGGATCGAGCAGGGCGAGACTGCCCGGGATAAGGTGGTGAGCCTCCCGCCTTCGGCCGCCGCGGCTCTTGCCCGGCTGATGAAATAGGAGCGCCCCGGCCGGCGTACTGGAGAGGAATGGCCGCGAGTGTCGCCCTGCGCTCCTTTGTCCCCGCGATCGCCACGCCTCGGCCGTTGACGTTCGCCGAGGCCGTCCGCGACCACCAGGACGAGGTCTACGGCGTCGCTCTCCGCATCACCGGTGACCGCGAATCGGCACTCGATGTGACCAGCGCTACTTTCCTCAACGCCTACCGGGCCTTCGACCGCTACGACCCGTCGCGGCCGATCCGCTACTGGCTGCTGCGCATCGCGACCAATGAGGCCATCTCGCACGCGCGTCGCCGCGGCCGGGAGCTGCGACGCAGAGCCGACGCGGACGCGGCAAGCGCGCTGCCGGATCCCGCGCTCGCGCCGGATGCCGCGTCGATCGCGCGGGAAGACCGGACGCGCATCCGGGCCGCCGTCGCGGCGCTCCCGGAGCTGTATCGGGTCGTCATCGTGCTTCGGTACTTCAACGAGCTCGGCATCGAGGAGATCGCGCAGGTGACGGGCAGACCCGCCTCGACCGTGGGCGTTCAGCTGCTCCGCGGCCGCGCGCTGCTCCGCCGCACGCTCGGGGCGACGGGGTGAGCCGGATGCCTCCAGACGCCGATCTGTTCGACGAGGCGCTCCTGCGCCGCGCGCTGCGCCTCGAGGCCAGCGAGCTCCCGCCACGGCTCGACGTCGCGGCCATCGCCGCCCGCGGCGAGGAACGGCCGCTCGGGCTCGCTTCGGTCGCGTCCTCGCTGTTCGCCAGTCTGGCGACCGCGGCTCTGCTCGCCGCCGGCGCGGTCACGATCTCGTCACTCGCACCGGCCTTCGCGAGCGATACCTTGGCTGCGGCGATCTCCCTGGTCGCGTGGATCGCCGTGCCCCTCGAGCCGGCGGTCCGAACGATGCAGCAGCCGACCATTCCGATCGCCGCCCTCGCCGCGGTGGCCTTCGCCGTCGCGTATGAGTACCGCACGCGGAAGGAGCGAGCCGATGCCTAGCGCACGACTCGAGCGCAGCACCACGAACCGGATGATCGCGGGGGTGTGCGGTGGGATCGCCGAGTATCTGGCGATCGACTCCACCGTCGTCCGCGTGCTCTTCTTCCTCATGATCCTCTTCACCGGGGGCCTCGGCCTGATCCTCTATGTCGCCCTCGTCTTTCTGATGCCGCGGCCAGGCCGACCGGCGACGAGCTTCGCCACGTCCGCCGGTGCGACGGTGGAGGAAGTCGCCGATCAGCTCCGCAGGACGGCCGACGACATCAGCAAGTCGTTCAGAGATCGGCCACAGAGCGACACGGCTCCGCCGGGCGAAGGCGCCGCGACGACCACCCCAGTCGTCGTGGACCCGCAAGCGCACGACCGTGAGACGGAACGCCGGCGGATGGCGTTCGGGTACCTCTTGATGGCGCTCGGCGTGATCTTCCTGCTCGGCAACGCCGGACTCTTCCGGGTGGTGCAGTGGCAGGTCGTGTGG
>DASYSC010000171.1:0-6431 GCA_036003765.1 Candidatus Limnocylindria bacterium | reverse complement strand
CCTGGGTCGTGCCCTGGATGCACACCCAGCTCGGCGCGTCCGGATCGGCGGCGCTCGGCACCGCCGCCGGGCTCAAGGTCCTGATGCGCAAGGGCAAGCTCAAGGACGAGAAGATCAACGTCATCGCCTTCTGCGGCGATGGCGGCGGCGCGGACATGGGCATCGGCGCGATCTCGGCGACCCTCACGCACAAGGAATACAACTGCCTTGTCCTGCTCTACGACAACGAGAGCTATGCGAACACCGACATCCAGCTCTCGAGCCAGACGCCGTACGGCGCCGTCACGACGTTCTCGCCATCGGGGTCGAAGAAGCGCCTGATGCACACCCGCTGGAAGAAAAACGTGCCGGGCATGCTCGCGGCCGGCCATCCCGAATCGCGGTACATCGCGGCGGGCTGCGCCGCGTACGCGGTCGACCTCATGAACAAGATCCGCAGGGCGCTCGAGCTCGGCGGTCCGACCTTCGTTCACACGCTCGACCCGTGCCCCAAGGGCTGGGACTATCACCCGCAGTATTCGCAGGAGCTCGGCCACCTCGCGGTCGAGTGCGGGATCTGGCCGCTCTACGAGGTCCTCGACGGCGTGTGCAACCTCACCGGGCCGACGCGCCAGATCGCCGAGGGCCGCAAGAAGCGCAAGCCCGTGTACGAGTACCTGAAGCGCCAAGGGCGGTTCGCGCACTTCATCGATGAGGACGTGGAGCACTTTCAGGCCGAGGTCGACAAGATGTGGACCGAGTGGCTCATTCCGGGCGTGATCCCGTTCACGGTCCCGGCGAAGGACCAGGCGATCCTCAAGATCGACAAGAAAGCGCTACACGAACAGAAGACCGCGTAGCAGGCCACGAACCTGAGACGCCGCTGAGGCCGGTCCGCGCGGGACCGGCCTCATAGACTCCGGCGATGCCGACCCGCGCGCTCCTCATCGCGATCGCCGCGAGCTTCGCGCTCTCCTGTTCCGTGGTCGCTTCGTTGGTCGAGGCCTCGCCCAGCACGCTCCTGCAGAAGGCGAGCGCGAACCTCAAAGCCGCTAAGACGACGCACATCGACGGGACCGGCACGTTCGCGATCAAGGACGGGATGAACCTCTCGTTCGACTTCAAGATGACGGGCGACGCCGAGGTTCCGGACAAGGCGCGCCTGAATACGCAGATGGCATTTCTCGGCCAGTCGCTCTCGGTCGACACGATCACGATCGGCGGCCGAACGTTCACGAAGGGGCTGCAAGGGACGACCTGGACGGAGGGCGCGTCCACCGACCCGACCCAAAGCGGGATGCTCGATCCGATTGGTCAGACCGATCTCTCCACGGTGGTGAGCGTGGCCGAGATCGATCGGCCCGAGGTCGACGGCAATAAGACAAGGCACCTCAGGTACGCCGTCGACGCGCAGAAGCTCGCCGACAAGATGCGAAGCGCGCCCGGCGCGACCTCGTTCAAGCCATCGAACGTGACCGGCACCGGCGAGGTCTGGGTCCGGACGGACGACACGCAGATCATTCGCCAGCTGGTCAGGCTCTCGTACGACATCGAAGGGAGCCTCGGTCTCTCGGCCGGCGGAGCGGCGTCACCGTCAGGCAAACGCACGTTTGAGATGTCGTTCGACCTGCGCTTCTCGCTGATCGGCCAGCCGATCACGCCGGCGATCACCGCACCGCCGACCCGCTAACGTCGCGCGCGCAGCGCATCCCCGGACACACAACGCCGGATAAGAGGACGACAGCTTGCACGTCAGACGGACGGTCGTCTCACCTCGGCGAAGCTCATACGGTTCCCTCCGATCCTTGAAGGAGGTCCGAGGTGAGGAAGTTCGTTCTCCTCGGCGCGTACCGCAGCGACGAGGGCGGCGCGGCCGACGACGAAAACGCCAGCCTCCGGTTCAGCCTGGGCAACGTGCCCACCGCCGCCGACGGCGTCGCGGACGTGTCCGGCGCGCAGGCGTGCGAGACCGCCGGTCTCGTGCCGTAACCCGGGTACCACAAGACCACTCCACTTCACAACGAGGCCGGTGAGCTGGTGGGCTCACCGGCCTTCGACATTCCGTAGGATTCGCCGACATGAGCTTCATCACCGGACTCATCACGGGCATCGTCATCGCGGGCGCCTGGGTCGCGCTCGAGCAGTACGGGTCCCTGATTCCGCCCATCGGTCCGTTCGCGCTCAGCGGGAACGGCGCCGTCGCGGCAGCGGAGGTCCTCGTGCCCATCGCGATCTTCTGGGGCTGGAGTTGGGCCACCAACCGCTGGTCCGGGCGCAGCCTCATCCCGGCGACCCTGTACACGATCGGCCTCGCCCTTGGCGTTGGCGTGAGTGTCCCGGTCGACGCCGTCTTTTTCCCGGCCAACCCCGACTCGACGCTCGCGAACGCTGTCCCCGGCCTCGCCGCCGTAGCGACGATCTTCGTCTTGGTGCCGGCCATCGTCGCCGCTGCCTTCTACCTGCCGCTCAAATCAGGATGGATCCCGACGAACGCGATCGTCCTTGCCATCGGCTACCTGATCGGGCTGCCGCTCGCGCTCCTCTACCCGATGGTCACGATGGGCACGGTGGCGGGTACGGCTGCGGGCCACGCCTGGAAGAGCACAGGCGCGAAGACATTCATCGCGATCCTGGTCATCGTCCTGATGGCGATCGCGATCTTCGGCATCCCGTATCTGATGAGCAGCGGAGTGCCGCGCTTCCCGCGCTAGCCCTCGTTCGCTGGAGGTTGGGGGGCAGGTGCCGGCGCGGCCGGCTGCGGTGGCGGCGCGGGACGCGGTGGGGCACCGGCCGGGCGGAACTCGCCCGCGGGCCGGAATGGCGGACGCTCCGGTTTGGGTGGCGGCGGGCCACCGGCCATCGCGCGCGCCTGCGGCGACATCAGCCCGCGCACGTGGTCGGCGGTGTACGGCAGCATCGCCATGAGGCGCGCGCGCTTGAGCGCCGTCGTGAGCATGCGCTGGTGCTTGGCGCACGTGCCGCTCTTGCGCCGCGGGTCTATCTTGCCCCGATCGCTGATGTAGCGGCGGATGCGGCCGACGTCCTTGTAGTCGATCCGCTGCACCTTGTCGACGCAGAACGTGCAGACCTTTCGGCGTGGGCGTCGCAGGCCGGGAGGCCCGCCGTAGCGCCCGCCGGCGCCGCCCGCGCCCGGCGGTCCGTCACGGCGCGGCCCGCTCCGCGGCGGTCCCGAGCGTGGCCCGCCTTCCGAGCTTGGTGAGGTCTCCTGGGTCATCCGTGGCTCCTAGAACGGGATCTCGTCGGGATCGAAGCTCTTGTCGCTCTCGGTCCCGCGAGCTTGGGCCGGCGCATCGCCGGCAGCCATGCCGCGGTCCGGACGCGGATCGAGCATCTGGAAGTCGTTCGCGCTGATGTCAAGGCTCATCCGCTCCTTGCCTTCGCGGTCGGTGTACGTGCGGGGGGTAAAGCGCCCCTCGATGTAGACCAGGCGGCCCTTGGTGATGAACTGCTGCGCCCGCTCGGCGAGCTGCGACCAGCAGCTGACGCGGTACCAGTCGGTCTGCTCCTGACGATCCCCGCCGTCGGAGCGGCCGGTGATGCGGTTGACCGCGACGCTGAACTCGCACACCGGACGGCCATTCGGAGTCATGCGGAGCTCGGGGTCACGCCCGACGTTGCCGATGATGATGATCCTGCTCACTGATGCCATGAGGTCACTCGTCCCTTCTCACTACCAGGTGTCGGAGGATGTCTTCCGTAAGGCGGATGGTGCGCTCGAGCTCGCGCGCCTGCGCGGGCGGGAGCGCGAATTCGACGACGCCGTACTGGCCGTCGCGGTGGTGCGCGACCTCGTAGGCGAGGCGCCGTTTGGCGTGGGGCACCACCTTCTCGACCTTCCCGCCGAGAGTCGCGATGGCCTGTTGGATGCGCTCGCTCACCGCGCCGAGGCGCTCCTCGTCGACGGTGGGTGGGCAGAGATACATGAGCTCGTATGGCCTCATTCGGCGATCGATCGTCCTTTCCTTGGGCTTGCCGCGGACCTCTGGCCCGGGGCGAAAAGGCGCCGCGGCCAGCTGCCGCGGCGGATATGCGTAGTGTACGGGAGGGAGCGAAGGAACGCATCGTTCTCAAGGAGATCGGCCGGCACTTGAGCGAGCTCCTGCCCGACGCTACGCGCGATTGCGAGCGGTGCGGCTTGCCAATGACGCCGGTCGCCGAGGAAGATGGGCTGGTCACGGTTGAGTGCGCGAACCGGCATCGACACACTGTCAAGCTGCCGACCGATGCCGCGGCGCGCGAGCGCATCCGGAACTGGATCGCGCGGCGCGGCGCCCAGCTTCACGTCCAACATGAGCGCTGGCACGCCGACGAGGAGGATACGAGAACGTTGGCCGAGCGGAAGCCGCGGCTCATCCGGGCAAGCGATCGTCATCCTCAGACCGGGCAGACCGCCGGAATGAGGCGTGAAGAAGCCATTCACACGCCAGGCCTATGGGTTGGAGTCGCGTTCACTGACCCGGGGCGATTTTCGAGCTGGCATCACCACGGGGCATACGAATCGGTCATCTATGTCGTCACTGGAAAGGTGCAGCTGGACTGCGGTCCGGGCGGCAAGACTACGTTCCATGGGCGGCCCGGCGACTGCATCTACCTACCTCCGGGCGAGATCCACCGCGAGGGCAACGACGGCCTCGAGGAGTCCCAGATCGTCGTCGTCCGTTCAGGCAGCGGCGAGCTGGTCGTGAACGTGGCGGGCCCGGCCGCCTGACGACCCCGCCGCCGAGCGCGGCGCGCGGGAACTTATTCTTTGAGAGGCCGGCCTAGTCCAACCGGTAGAGACAATCCGCTTAAGACGGATCAAGTGAGGGTTCGAGTCCCTCGGCCGGCACAGAGCCCAGAGCTAGTGCGAACTCCGATCCAGCCGAGCAGAGTCTGCGGCCAGCAGCAACCGGCGCGGCCTTCGGCCAAACTGGCAGAGGTGGCAAATCAGCCAACACGGTTCGTGATCATCGGCAACGGCGCCGCCGGGACGTACTGCGCTGAGCAGCTTCGAAAGCTCGACCCGGCCTGCGAGATCCTGATGATCGACGACGAGCCGTACACCCTCTACAACCGCGTCTCGCTCCCGCGCTACCTGCGGGGCGTCCTCCTCGAGCAGCGCGTGTACGTGCGGGACATGGAATGGCACGTCAAGAATCGGATCGACCTCCGGCTCGAAACGAAGGTCGACCAGGTCTCATTCGAGGAGAAGACGTTGCACATGGAGCCGGGCGGCGAGATCCCGTACGACCGGCTGCTGGTCGCGACCGGTGGTCGCCCGAATCCGCTCCGGTGCCCGGGCGCCGACGACGCGAAGTATCTCTTCAACTTCCAGTACTTCGACGAAGCCAAGGGGATGGTCGCCCGGATACCCGAGTCCAAGGTCGCGGTCGTGCTGGGCGGGTCTTTCATCGGGTATGAGCTCACCGAAGCGTTTGCCCATCGTGGGCTCGAGACGCACTGGCTCATGCGGGGTCCGTGGTTCCTGCGGCGCGCCCTCGACAAGGACGGCGGCGAGGTCATCACGCTGCTCGCGCGGGACGCTGGCGTGCACCTTCACTACGACGAGGCCATCGACAAGCTCGAGCCGATCAACGGGCAGACCAAGGTCATGGGCACGAACGGGTTCTCCGCGACCGCGGACATGGTCGGCGTCGGGCTCGGCCTCACGATGAACATCGACGTGTTCGAGGACACGGGCCTCGAGACGAACGTGGGCGTGCTGACCGACGAATTTCTCGCCACGAACATCCCGGACGTGTGGGCGGCCGGAGACGTCGCCGAGTTCTACGACGTCGTCTCGCAGCGGCACCACCGCATGGGCACCTGGGACAACTCGCTGAACCACGGCCGGCACGTCGCCAAGAACATGCTCGGCGCGAAGGAGCCGTACGTCGAGGTGCCGACGTACGCCTCAGGCATGTTCAACTCGAACATCTCGGTCATGGGCGTGACCACGGAGGAAGAGCCGGAGGCCGAAGCGCTCGTGGAGGTGGACTACGAGGGCCGCAATTACAAGCGGCTCTTCTTTCTCGGGGATAGGCTCGTCGGCGCGATCCTGGTCGGCAAGATGAAAGGCCGCAAGAAGGTCCTGGAGCTGATCCACCAGCGCACGCCGATCCCGGACCGAGGAAGCGTGTTCAGTCTTCTGGCGATGCCGGAGGTCCCCGTGAAAGCGGCGGCCACGACCGACGAATGACGCTCGACATCCGCGAGCTCGTCCCAGCGCTGCTCGACGACTACCTCGCCTTCTTCGACCGCGACGCCTTCACCGACTTCCCCTGGTGGTCGGCCTGCTACTGCCGGTTCTGGGACGACCCGTCCGATCCCGAGGGTGAGTCCGGACCCGAGCGGCGCGAGCGCTACCGCGCGCTCGTGACCGAGCTCATTCGGAGCGGTCGCCACCGGGGTCTCCTTGCGTACGTCGACGGCAAGGTCGTCGGCTGGTGCAA
>DASYSC010000170.1:0-50561 GCA_036003765.1 Candidatus Limnocylindria bacterium | reverse complement strand
CGCCCGCAAGCCCAGCGCCCACTGGAGATATACCCACAGGTGCCCGCCGCCCTGGGGATACGCGAGCGTTCGGGCCGGCGCGAGACAGACCGCGGTGCTCACGACTGTCGTCCCGTCGTGATCAGATCCGCGGCGGACCGGGACGCTGAGTGTCCGTCCCATCCGATACGCGAAAGAGCGTTAGCCAGTTCGGACTCGTAGAGCCGGATATTTGCCACGTTCGTCGAGGCCCATTCGGTCCCTAGACCCGGGGCTTCCCAGTAGAGCGCCGCCAGCGTGCGGAAGACGCTCCCGCAATAGGCGAGCCGCCACCACGCTTCGCTGCTCATGTGAGGCCACCGCTCGTGCACGGTCGAGAGATAGGTGGGGAGGTCGGGGCTCGCCGAAAGATTGCTCGCGGGCACCGCCTGCTGGGCCAGGTCGACGGCCGGGATGCCCCATCCGACGTCTTCCCAGTCGAAGACGAGACAGGTGGTGTCACCGCCCGCTGAGCCGAGGCGGATGTTCTTTCCGTTGAAATCGCCGTGGACCAGCGTCGCCGGCGCGCCTGCGCACAGCTCCTCGATGTCGCTCCAGCGCGCCTCCAGCTCAGCGACACCTGCGAGGACGTTCTCGAGGAATTCGACGTCGTCCGCGGTCAGCACCGGATTGCCGAACTGCCGCGGGATCGCTTCGCGCGCGGCGCGTAGGAACTCGCGGTAGCGGTTCGGGCCGGCGTCAGGAAGCCGTGCCGCGGCCGCGGACTCCGCGGCCGAGGTGTGCAGCATCCCGAGCCAGCGCGCCGCGTGCTCGCGGTTCGCGCCGAGAAGCGTCGAGTACCGGGCGCCACACGCCTCCTCGAGGAACGACCAACAGAACGTCCCGTCCGGCCCCTCGAGGAAGCCGTAGTAGTGGAGCGAAGGGACGTTCAGGGTGGGAAGGATCTCCTCGTAGACGGTGCGCTCGATCTGCGCGTCGGCGGTGCGGGAGCGCTTGGCGATGACGGAGACGCCGGCCGGGCCTGCCCCCTCCAGCCGGTACACCGTCGGCTTTCGCGCGGAGACCCGCAGTGGCGCGATGCGATCCGGCTCCGAGCGCGGATACAGCTGACGCCAAGCCTGAACGGCCGGGTGACTCATCAAGTTCGGCTGCCCCGTGCGAGCCGGAGATGGCCCTCGGCGTGAGACGACGATCGGTGCGGCCGACGTCGTTTCAGATACGACGCGGCCGTTATCGAGCGTGACGAGCGACGTGCAGCTGTTCAGCAGGCTCGAGCGATGCGTGATCAAGACGACCGTGCGGCCTCGCATCAGCCGCAAGATCGCGTCGACGATCGCGGCTTCCGCCTCGGCGTCGACGGCGCTTGTTGGCTCGTCGAGGATCAGCACCGGACTGTCCGCGAGGAACGCGCGCGCGATGGCGATCCGTTGACGCTGGCCTCCCGAGAGCTGGATCCCACGCTCGCCGGCCTGCGTGTCGTACCCGCGGGGAAGCCGGAGGATGAACTCGTGCGCGTTCGCCGCCTGCGCCGCAGCGATCACGTCCGCCTCGCCGGCCTCGGGCCTGGCGTAAGCGATGTTCTCGGCGATCGTGGTGGAGAAGAGGACCGGGTCCTGTTGGACGACGGCGAACTGCCGGCGGAGGTCGGCGACGCGGATGTCGCGCAGGTCGGCCCCGTCGAGCGCGATGTGTCCGGCGGTCGGGTCGTAGAAACGCGTGAGCAGGCTGATGAGCGTGGTCTTGCCCGCACCGGACGCGCCCACAATGCCGAGCCGAGTGCCGGGCTCGATGGCGAATGAGATGTCGTGCAGGACGGGACGTCCGGGACCGTACGCGAATGAGACGTGATGGAAGGCGACCGCGCCGATGGCACGCGACACCGGCCGTGCCTGCGGCCGCTCTTCGACGTCGAACGGTTCGTCGAGCAGCGCGAACGCTCGCTCGGCGCTGGCGATGTGCAGCTGCAGTGAGGCTGCCTTCCTGCTGATCGTCCGGAGCGGCTCGTACAGCTGTGTGAGGTACCCCATCACCAGGAGCAGCTCGCCGAGGGTGAGCACGCCGGTCAGGACGTGGCTGATGCCGATGAGCAGCACGGCCGCCGTGCCGACCGCCGCGGTCATGCCCACGACGAGCTGGTGCGTCCCTTCGAGGCCGGCGAGCCGCAACTTGGCGCGCATTGCCTCTCGAGACCGCCGGACAAACCGCTGCTGTTCGCGCCCTTCTTGTCCGAACGCTTTGACGACGCGCAGCGCGCCCAAGATCTCCTGAACGACCCCGAGCGCGTGGCTGTCGAGCTTCCTCAGCGCTCGGGACTGGCGGCGCAGGCGTGGGCGGAAGAGCCGTGCCGCGATGACCAGTCCAGGTGAGATGCCGAGGGCGATCACGGCGATGGGCCAGTCGATCCGCGCCATCACGTAGACCATGCCCACGAACGTCGCCGCCGCCGCGATGAACGGGATCACGCCGTCGGTCACGATGTTCTGAATAGCGGGGGCGTCGTGGTGGATCCGGTAGGTGGTGTCGGCGGTGCCTCGAGTGTCGTGGTAGGCGAGCGAAATGCGCTGGGCGTGCTCGAAGAGTCGCGTCCGGAAGCTGAGCACGAGCTTTTCGTTGATGAAGGCGCCGAGCACCGCGACGGCGAGCGCCTGAAGCTGACTGAGCAACACAACGGCCAGGAGGAGGCCGACTACGAACGCCAGAAGGAGGTCGGGAGAATGCGCGATCGCGTCGGGCACGAACGGCGCGACGACACCGGGCAGCGGGCGCGCGCCGATCACGCTGTCGACCGCGATCTTCAAGGGAAGCGGCGCGAGCAGTGCCAGCGGGCTCGCCAGCAGGCTCAGCAGGAACAAGGCGCCGATGAGTGACCAGCAGGGTCGCGCCTCGCGGAGCACTCGCCTGAAGACGAGGACGTCGGTGTACGCCGCCATCGTCTACGTCGCTCCGTTACCGTCCGACCCGAGCGCGCGCGCAACGCTGGCCGATGTGCCGGCGCACTCGAGCGTCATGCGGAAGACAAGCAGCGCGCTCACCACCCCGAGGACGGCCGCGGCCGTCCAGGCGTGGGCAAGCGTCGCGCCGCCGGCAAGCGCCGCGAACACGGCCGCCACAGCGACCCCGGCGTATGAGCACCGCGGCCACGAGCGAAACCGGATCAGCTGCGCACCGCCGCTGTGGTCCTCGGCGGCGACCAGCAGGCGGACCGCGCCGAGGAGGCCGCCACGAACTTCTAGGTCAAAGCTTTCGAAGGCGTCCCCACGACGGGTTGCGGCGCCGGCCATCTTGAGCGTCGCTTCGATAGCTAGCAGCCGCCGGTCGAGATCCAGCCAGCGTTCGCTCCAAAGCGCCGCCGTCCGCGGAAGCGGCAGCGCGAGTCCGGCGGTTCCCCGCCGCCGCCACGGGGTTAGGCCTGATTGGAGCCGTCCGCGAAGGCGTGCCAGCGGCTGAGTGAGATAGAGAAACGCCACAAGGAGGCGGAGCCGCGCCCGCGCGCCCGGTGTGTACGAAGGCGGAAATGTCGCGCGCGCTGCGCCGAGTCCGGCGTGAACCAGAGGCAGGAGCGCCGCGATCGCGAATGGCGCCAGCGTGAGGAGCAGCGGGTGCCAGACGACGCCAAGGAGCGAAAGGCCGCCGAGCGCGATGATCACGAGAATCCATTCCGGGGTCCCGGCCAGAGACCAGAAACCGCCCGGCGCGGGTTGGTAGAGCGACTGAAATGGAGCGCTGCCCCACGGGCCGTGATAGATCCGGCCGCGACCGAGGAGCTGGGGCAGGCCCTGGCCATAGAGGCGGCCCGACCACGTCAGATGCCCGGTTGCGTTGTATTTCTCCGGCCACTTCCGCTCCAGCAACGCCTCCGCCCGGCCGTACCCGCTCTGCTGCTTCCAGTACGCGCGCACCGAGCGCCGCGGGTGATGCCAGACGACAGCCCCCGCACTGAATCCGAGCGTCCATTTCCGCTCCTGCAACCGCCAACAAACGTCCACGTCATCGCCGGCCGCGCGGAACTGCGGATCGAACCCCCCGATCGCCTCGAGAGACTCCTTGCGGAACGCCATGTTGCATCCAGGGATGTGTTCAGCCTCACGATCGCTGAGCAGGACGTGAACGGGTCCGCCCGGCGCGCGCGCGACGCATTCCGCCGTACGCCCGTCACCCGCGGGCGCGATGTTCGGTCCACCCACGCCAACATGTGCCGCGCTCAGAAATCTGTTCGCGAGATACGTGAGCCAGTCCGGATCGGGGTAGGCGTCATCGTCGATGTACGCGACGATCTCGCCCCTTGCTGCCCGGAGGCCGGTATTCCGCGCGCTCGCGAGGCCGCGGTTCTCGGTCTGGATCAGCCTGCAGTTGTATCGCCGCGCGATGGCGGCGGTGGTGTCCGTCGAGCCGTCATCCACAACGATGACCTCGTAGTCGGCGTAGGTCAGCCGCTCCAACGCCTCGAGGCAATCACGGATGGTGCGCGCGCCGTTGTACGTGCAGACGATCACCGAGATCCGGGGCCAGGGGAGGTCCGGTGCGAAGGGTACCTCGCCGAAAGCGTGTCTCACGGTGGCGAGCGCGGGCTTCGGCGAGCGGTCAGCGCGCGTGAGGCCAAAGGCCCAGTCCTCGACGTCGTGAGCGCTCCGGTACCACTCGTCGGTCCACGAGAAGACGAACGCACCCGCGCATCCCGCCGCGAAGGCCGTCCGGACCTGCCAATCGAGCGACGTTGCCTGGCTGGCCTCGCCATTGCGGAGGCTGTCGAGCCCGAGCTCGCTCATGAGCAGCGGCCGGTTCCCGGCGAGGTTCTGCAGGCGGTCGAGGTACACATCGAACCGCGACCGTGACTCGAGGTAGACGTTGAAGCAGAGGAGGTCGAGGAAGGGCAACTGCAGGTATTCGGTCGTGGGGTAGTTCACGTATGTGACGAGTCCCTCGGGGTCCTCCGCTTTGACCGCGCGGTACAGCCGCTCCAGATACCGCTCGATGGTTCTGCGCCCGAGCCAGCGCGCCACCGAGGCCGGGATCTCGTTGCCGAGTGCGTAGCACAAGAGCGCGGGGTGTTCGGCGCACTCGCGGACCTTCGCGCGGACGAGCGTCTCGATCTCGGAGAGCGTCTTCTTTCGGTCGATGAGAAAGCCGAGGTACTGCTCGGCGGACAGTCCGGCCATCACCCACAAGCCCTGCCGCCGCGCCACGTCGAGCAGGGAGCGAGGCGGCATCGTGTGCGGGATGCGGACGGCGTTGAGACCGTTCGCCCGCATGAGGGCGAAGTCCCGCTCGATCGCTCCGATGTCCTGGTACTCGCGTCCGTTCGCATCTGGACGGAACGCGCCGTAGACGACTCCGCGGACATACACCTTCTCGTCACCGGCGAAGACGAACTTGCCTCGCGCCAGCGGCCGACCGAGCGCAAGCGGCGAGGACTCCGCGATCACCCGGGACAGATCGGGCAGGACCGGAGCAACCCTCGAGCTCCCTCCGCCGATCGACATGCGGGCCTCCTACGCGGAGATGCGCGGATCGTGCGCCGGCATCACACGCGCGAACCACTCGATCGTTCGGCGCAGTCCTTCGCGGAGCGGGACCGTTGGTGTCCATCCCAACACAGCCTCGGCCTTGCCGATATCCGGCCGTCGGCGTGCCGGATCGTCTTCGGGCAATGGCAAGTGAACGGTGACCGGCCTGTGTCCGAGAAGCGCCGCGATGCTGTCGATGAGCTCAAGAACCGTGACCTCTTCCGGGTTGCCGAGGTTGAACACATCTCCAGCGAGTCCTTCCTGGCTTGCACACCGATAGATCCCCTCGACGAGATCGTCCACGAAGCAGAAGCTCCTGGTCTGCCGGCCGTCGCCGTGCACCGGCAGAGGAACACCGGAGAGCGCACAGCTGATGAATTGCGGGACGACACGACCGTCGTCGACGCGCATGCGCGGGCCGTACGTGTTGAAGATCCTGATGATGCGCGCGTCGAGACCGTACAAGCGGTAGTACGCCATCGTCACGGCCTCGGCGAAGCGCTTGGCCTCGTCGTACACGCTCCGCGGTCCGATCGGGTTGACGTTCCCCCAATACGACTCATGTTGCGGGTGGACATGCGGACTGCCGTAGACCTCGCTCGTGGACGCGAGTACGAAACGCGCGCCATGGGCTTTGGCCAGCGCAAGCGTGCGGAGCGTGCCCACGCTGTCGACCTCGAGCGTGTGTAGTGGGTATTTCAGATAGTCGCGCGGGCTGGCGGGTGAAGCGAAGTGCAGGACGAGATCCACGCGATCGTCGACGGCGAATGGCTTGGTCACGTCCTGCTGCAGGAGCCGGAAGCGGGCGTCCCCCTGGAGGTGGGCGAGATTCCCGACGACCCCGGTGAGGAGGTTGTCCATCCCTAGAACGTGCCAGTCCCGCGCGAGGAAATGTTCGCAGAGGTGAGATCCGAGGAATCCGGCCGCCCCCGTGATCAGTACCGCCGGGGACGATTTCGCGCTCATGTCCACGCCCGGTGTGGCTCGGCGCCCGGGGTCACGTCTCCGCGCCCGAGGCTGTAGTACTCGAAGCCGGCGTCCTGCATCTGCGCCGGCTCGAACATATTGCGCCCGTCGACGATGATCGGCGTTCGCATCAGCGACCGGACGAGCTTGAGGTCGAGCATCCGGAACTCATCCCAGTCGGTGAGGATGACCAGCGCGTTGGCGTCGCGGGCCGCCTCGAGCGCCGTTGCAGCGTAGGTGAGCCGGTCATCAGGCCGAAAGAGCTTTTTCAGCTTGGGGACCGCCGCCGGATCGTACACGCGGAGGTTGGCTCCGGCGGCATGGAGCCAAGGGATGACGGTCAGACTCGGCGCACCGCGGATGTCATCGGTATTCGGCTTGAAGGTTGCGCCGAGCACGGCGATGACCTTGTGCCGCAGCACCCACAACGCGCGCTCGATCTTCGCGAGCAGGCGCTCGACGCGCGCGTTATTGATGCGCTCCACCTCCTTGAGCAGGTCGATGTCGACGCCATGGTCCTCGGCCACCGTGATGAGGGCGCTCAAATCTTTCGGCAGGCAGGAGCCACCGAAGCCGAGGCCCGCGTTCACGAAATGGCCGCCGATCCGGCGATCCAGGCCGACGCCCTTCGCTACCGTCGTCACATCGACGCCAAGCGCCTCGCACAGATCGGACACAACATTGATGAACGAGACCTTGGCAGCGAGGAAGGCGTTTGCCGTCTGCTTGATGAATTCCGCGGTCGTCACGCTCGTGAGCACGATCGGGCAATCGAAGTAGGGCTTGTAGAGGTCGAGCAACAACGACCGGGCCCGGGCACTGTCGGCGCCGATGACGATTCGGTCCGGCTCGAGGAAATCGCTGACCGCCGTGCCCTCGCGGAGGAATTCCGGATTGCTGGCGACATCGAACTCGCGCTCTGGCCCGGCCATGCGTCGGATCGTCCAGTCGATCCAGCGGGCGGTGCGGGCGGGAACGGTGCTCTTCTCGACGATGAGCTTGTAGCCGTCAAGCAGCGGCGCGATCGTACGGGCGACCTCCTCGACCTGAGCGAGGTCGGCACGCCCGTCGTTTCGGGGCGGCGTGCCCACGCAGACAAAGATGATGTCGGAGGCCGAGATCACATCCTCGGGCCGTGTCGTGAAATGCAGCCTCCCCGACGCGAGGTTCGCGGCCAGAAGCTCCGGCAGACCCGGCTCGCGTATGGTCGGCGTGCCCTGCGAGAGGGCCGCGACGGTCGCCGCATTCTTGTCGATCGCAGTCACGCTGTGGCCGAGCTGAGCCAGGCATACCGAGGTGACAAGCCCCGCGTAGCCTGTGCCGAAGATCCCGAGCCGCATGCCCAAGGCAGGAGTGCCGTTCTTGTGGCCACCCGTTTGGCTGACGGGTTCGGGCGTGGCTGCGCGCGCGACTTCACCATCTGCCGGATGACCGTCGCGATCGCCTAGAGGCGCGTCGGCTGATTCAACCTCCGCTGAATCGATCCGCATCCCACCTTGCGAAAGATCGGCCGTACGACACCTCTTCCGTGATCGCTACGCACGAGGCCTTCATTCGAACGGCTCGCCATTGAGGAGTCCTAGGTGATCACTTGAGCGGTTGGTGCGCAACCGTGTTTAGTCCTCGCCTCGGCATCTCGTCCTTCAATACCGTGCCCACGGCCACTCAACAGGCAGCCGCAGGGGCCGTCACACCGCGGGGTCGATCTGTTGGCGGCGAGCGACCCCGATCTGAGTTTCGTTCGTCGCCGCGGTGCGAACACGATGCCGTCGGACCGCGGGTTCACGACGAAGGCGATCCCCGGGATTTCTTGATCGGCGCAGCGACCTTTGATCGGCAGTCCGACATCGTGACGTGCACCGATGGCGCGCGTCGGCCAGCAATGAGCGGCAGACGCTCGTGCCTACGGCGGTCACCGCGGTCTGGTCGGGGGGTCCGGGTGTCGTGGCAGACTTGTCACCTTCGATCGAGGGAGGGAAGCCGTGGGTGCCATCGCGACGGAAATCAAGCTCGACGAAGCGGCGCTGAGCGCGCTGCATGCGGCTTTCCGCGGGGAACTCGTACGTCGGGGAGGCCCGACCTACGACGAGCGCCGCAAGATCTGGAACGGCTCGATCGACCGTTACCCGGCTCTTATCGCCCGGTGCGCCGGGGTGGCCGACGTCATCGCGGCGGTGAAGTTCGCTCGTGGGACGGACCTGCCGGTCGCCGTGCGTAGCGGGGGGCACAGCTTTCCAGGACACTCCACGTGCGACGACGGCATTGTCATCGACTTGTCTTTGATGAAGGGGATCCGCGTCGACCCCAAGACGCGGACGGCGAGGGTTCAGGCCGGCGTGCTGCTTGGGGAGCTCGACCGAGAGACGCAGGCGTTCGGCCTCGCCGTCCCGGCCGGCATCGTCACCCACACGGGACTCGCCGGTCTCACGCTGGGTGGCGGGATTGGGTGGCTGATGCGGAAGTACGGTCTCACGGTGGACCAGCTGCTCGCGGTCGACATGATCACCGCGGACGGCGAGTTCGTGAAGGCAAGCGAGTCAGAGAACTCGGACCTCTTCTGGGGGATTCGCGGGGCGGGCGGCAACTTCGGAATCATCACGGAGTTCGAGTTCCGCTTGAACCCGGTCGGGCCGATCGTGCTGGCCGGCCCGATCTTCTGGCCCATGGAGGAGTCCGCGAAGGTACTGCGCTTCTACCGGGACTGGATCGCCGACGTGCCGGACGAGCTGACCACGATCGTGGTGCACCGAAGGGTCCCTCCTCTTCCCGAAATCCCCAACGAGTTCCACGGCAAGCCGGTCGTGACGGTCATCTGCTGCTATGCAGGCTCGGTCGCGGAGGGCGAGAAGGTCATCCGCCCGATGAAGCAGTTCAGGTCACCCTTCCTGGACCTGTGCGTGCCGAAGCCGTTCCTCGCCCACCAATCGATGTTCGACCCGTCGTTCCCTCAGGGGTGGTGGTACTACTTCCGGTCCGCGGACCTCGCCGAACTCACCGACGATGTCATCGACATCATCGCGGCGAAGGCGCCGCGGATGACCTCCCCACTCACAGCGTTCCCGATCTTCCAACTCGGGGGAGCGATCCGACGGGTTGGCGAGGACGACACCGCCTTTACCGGTCGCAGGGCGGGCCACACCATCAACATCAACGCAACGACCGCGAGTGCCGCTGGATTCGATGAAGAGCGCGAGTGGTCGCGGAACCTCTGGACGGCCTTGGGCCCCTACCACACGGGCGTCTACGTCAACTTCTTGATGAACGAAGGCGAAGACCGTATCCGGTTGGCGTACGGAGCGCACAAGTACGACCGGCTGAAGGCTCTGAAGCGTAAGTACGATCCCGACAACTTCTTTCGGATCAACCAAAACATCCCGCCGAGCTAAGGCTCCGGTCGGATTGCGCGACGGTCAATTTCGGCGTCGCCTACTTGGCGGTCATCGTTGCCGCGATCGCGGCTGTGGCCATTACTGCTCGCGGTGGAGACCAGTTCGGGGTGTTTCAACATCACCGACGTGAGTTGTCTTCGCTCAGATATGAGCCGCCTCGCGCCGACTCGAGTTGTAATAAGCGTCGCCGCTCGCTGAGGCGACCGGATCTAGGAACGGGGCGGGTGCAGTGACGACCTGAGTGATGGGTTGGGACGGAATCGTGTCGGGAGTTGGCCATCTGCCTGGCCATTGACATAACACAATCTCTGCCGCTACCCTTGACATGGCGCAAGTAGCAGCGGGTGAGATGAGCAACAAAGAGGTCCGCGAACTGGTCGAGGAGGCCCAGCGTCAAGGATGGCGCTGCGAACGACTCGCGAGCGGTCACTGGAAGTGCCTAGCGCCGGACGGAGTCGGAATCGTGTGGATCGCAGGAACGCCAAGCGACCATCGCTGGAAGAGAAACACGGTCGCGCAAATGAAGCGGCACGGCTTCGTGCCGAGGGGATGACGACATGACGGAGAGCTACACGGTCAACATCGAAAGCGCGCCACTGGCCGGAAAGGTCACGCCAGATGCGCTGGACGCGTACGCGTCCGCGCTCTTCGCAGATCGCCGGATTGCGGGCCCGGCGCCGAGCGCCAACCTGGCACTCAACACCGTCGGACTCACGACTTCGATCGACGCGAAGTCGCCTGACCACGCGTTTAGGACCACGAAGGCATCGTTCCTTGAGGCGGCCAAGATCGCCGGCCTCGGCAAGCCGATGATCGTGATCCTTGACGTTGAGCTGGACCGCGTGGACCGCGTGGACCGCCACGAGCTTGTCTCGGGCGGCGAGGTCGCGCGCCGACTCAAGATCTCGCGCGAGCGCGTGCGCCAGCTCAGCGAGAATCCCGCGCGCTTCCCCCCGCCGCTTGCGACCATTGGCCGCGACCGCGTCTGGCGCTGGGTCGATGTCGTCGACTGGGCCGCTGCGCGTGGTCGTCGGCTCGCGGTCGGCAAGAAGTCGCGTGCAGCCTTCACAAGACTGAAGGCCGCCAAGAGGGCCACGACTCGCAGGTCAAGGTAGAAACAGCCGAAGCCAGCCGCGGTCATTGCTGACCAGCCCGGGCCGTTTCAACATCACGGACGCCGAGAGTCCGTCTTCCGCTCCGACACTCACTCGCGATGACATCGCCGCGCATAATCCCGCGGCATGGCGGTCGAGCATGGATTCATCGTTCTGGGCGACGTCTCCGGTTACGGTGAGTTCATCGCGACCACCGAGCTCGAGCACTCGCGCGAGATCTTGGCGGAGCTTCTCAGCACACTCTGTGAATGCGCTCCCGGGAGGCTGAACATCGCGCAGCTCGAAGGCGACGCGGTCTTCTGGCTGTGCGGGGACGATGCCCCCGATCTCGTCGATGTCCTCAAAGAGAAGTTCGTCGAGTATCACCGGCGTCTGCGGTTCATGACAATCGCGACGACGTGTCCCTGCCGAGCGTGCGCCTCCGTTGGCGCGTTGACGCTCAAGTTCGTCGTGCATCGCGGATCGTGGGTCCGCCAGCGCGTTGCCGGGAACGAGCACTTTGTTGGCGACGACCTCGTGCTTGCGCACCGTCTGCTAAAAAACAGCGTGCCGTCCCACGAATACGTCCTCCTTACCGACGCCGCGCTGCGGGCGGTAGCAACGGAGGGCGCCGTGCCGCATGAAGAGCACGTCGATCATCACGGTATGGTGCGATGTGCATACATCGACCTGTCGGATCTTCGCGCTCGCGCTTTGACGGAGCGCACGGACCACCTCGACCGCCGCGAGGCGCAGTGGGTCGACGAGCGCGAGCTGCCTGTGCCGATCGCACGGGCACGCGACGTCGTCCGTCAAGACGTTCTTGGCGGCTGGCGAGGTGAGCACTTCCAGCTGCTCGAAGGTCCCCCGGGAGCGAACGACACCAGTGCCCGGCAGACCCCGCCCACTTCAGGCGCCGAGGTCGCGCATACCGTCGCTCGGCAAGGCGCGCGCGGGTCAGATCTCGGGCAGGAGATCCATTGCCATCACGAGGGCGACGTGGAGCTTATGCGAGTGGTGCGGAGCGACCGAGAGCCAGGTCAGAGCCGCGCGACGTTTCACATCTTCGGCGGTCGCGACGCCTTCTATCTGACGGAGATCCTCTCCGAGACGCCGACAGGTTCGCGAATCGAGGTGCGGGTGGCATGGGAGCCGATCGGCGACGCGAAGTCGCGGGTGAGCGATGCCATCGCCGATCTCCTGAAGGGAGATCTGGATCGCCTCGCGGCGAGCTGCGGGAGCTAGGCGCCTCGCAGACGCCGACGTAGTCGGCGGATGGAGCAATCAATAGGGAGGGCCCATGTCCCCGGAAGATGACCTTCGCACGACGCTCGACCGGACAAAAGCAGCACTCGGTCGCCTGCTCCACGGCGAGGCAGGTCCGCTCCTGGAACTCTGGTCGCACGCCGATGACGTGACCGTTATGGGTGGGTTCGGCTCGTACGAGAAGGGCTGGGACCGGGTTCGGCAAAACACTGAGTTCGCCGCATCGCGTTTCCTTGGAGGCAAGCTGGGCGCGACACACATCTTCCGCCGCGAAGGTGGTGCATGGAAGCTCATCCACCGCCACGGCGACCCGATCACGCAGATCACCGCACCGACCGCCGTCCTCCAGCGCGAGGCCTGAGCCGGCACTGCCACAGACCATCTGATCCGGCGCCGCGTAAGGACAGCGCTCCTGCAACACACCCTCGGGAGCCCCCGCGTTGGGAATGATGACTCCCTCGCAACCGCAGGTCGCCTTCGCCGCTCGGGCTGCGTGGTGGGATCAGGCCGGGTACACCGGCGAGGATGACGATCGCACCGAATGCCGTCGTCCCGTCGGCGTGGTCGGCCCGAGTCCTGCTGCAATCTATGCTGCGGGGCGTCGGTGGAAGGCGACCTCGAGGCGCGCCGGCGCGCGGCTCTCGCAACGATTTTCGATGACGTCGCCACCGAGATGGTCGAGCGCGTGGTGGCGGAGGCGGTCCGCGCAAGCAACGTGTTCGGGCTCACCGGCGATGTGGCCGAGCGCTACGGTCGCAGCATTCGCGCGACGCTGCCGTCCGCACTGGACGCGCTCGTCGAGGCAGACCGAACCGAACGGGATCGGAAGCTGGAGGCCCTCGTCGCGAGCGTGCGGGAGGTCTCGGAACAGCATCACGTCCCAGCCATCATCGAACGCGGCCTCGTGAGCATCGCCTTCGGTTTGGCGCGCCGGCTAATTGGTCAGCGGGCGGCCCGCTCGGGGTTCACCGCGGATGAGCTCGATGCGGAGTTGACCGCGTTTCGAACCGAGTTCGAGAAGAAACTCTTCGGGTCAATGCCGTAGGCTCGCCGAGCCATTGGAATGGCTCGTACCCGTGGACGCGTACCGAGCAGTCGTTCGGCGCCGTCTGCAGCGCGAACTCGAGTCCGGCCTAGGCCCTTCCGCGCCGCGAACCGCCGATCGAGCGCTCCGCGAGCGGAGCTTTGCCCGATTTCTTCTTGGGTGCGGGCCTGGTGACGGACCCCTTGGCCGCGACCTTTTTCACCGAGGCATCCTTCACGGCTGGACTCGGCATCGACGGGGTCAGGTGTGTCGCGCACCTCGCGCAGCGTCCCTCGCGTTCGGCACGGTCCTCACGCGCGATCTCGAGCGCTCCCTCGAAGGTCTCGCCGCATTGCGTGGTTGTGGTGAGACCCTTGATCTGGGGGGCATGCCACTCACGCGATGCACCGGTCGCTCGAAAGAGCGGGCGAACCCAGTCGGCCACGGCGTGCGATTCTATCGACCTACAACGGCGGCTGAGGCACGAGCTGATTCGTTGGCAAGAACTGCCGTCCGCCGTCGGCCGTGATGCTGATCGTTCCCAATCTCGCGGTCCGTTGATTGGTCTAGCGCTGGCGCAAAGCGTTGAGCACCGTGAGGTAGAGCTCATCCACCCGGGCGGCCTGCGTCAACACACGATCACCCGACCGACCGGCTGCGGCTAACGTCATCCACCACCCATGAGGGTCCCGCCTCGGCTGAGGCCGGCGCGAAGGTGGCGGGAACGCCGCGGGCTCATGGGCGCAAGACCGTTGAAGAGGCCGAAGCGCTTTTCGCGGATCTAGGCACTGACCCGCAGATCGCCAGGCGTCAACGGACGCCGGCGGGCTCCATGCGCTCCACCCACTTGCTGCGCCAAGCCGGTGCCTCGAATGGATTCGCGAAGTAGTCGGTCTGGCGAATGACCTTGCCATCGACGCCGGTCTCGATGATCGAAACCGAGCTCACCGGTATCCCATCACCATAGTCGATCGTCCCTTCAATGACCCATGCGTCACCCGGCTTCAGGATGCGGCGTAGCTCCATCTTCGGCGTTGTGCCCGTGCTCGCCGGGTAGTTGCGGTTCACCGCCGCGATGTTCTCGCGGCCCCTGATCCGCTCCCCGGACTGCGGCCACTCCAGGACAATGGAGTCGGCCGACATCTCGTGCTGCGCTTTGGCGAACTTCTCGAGGTCGCCGGACTCGTACACCTCACGGATACGCTTGGCCATCTGATCGTTATCCATCACGGTTCCTCCTGCCCTGCTGCACGTCGCGGCGGGCATCAGCCTGGCGGCGGAGCCGCGCGACGATCGCTGAGCGCCAGTCTTCTCCATGTTTGAGCGTTTCTCATGACGGAAGCGTCATGAGAAACGCGTAGTCCGCACCCTGCATCATGTCTGCGGCTGCGAGGACCACGCGCGATGGGAGCTGCGCTTGAAGGGAACCTGGATCGCCTCGCGGCGGGCTGCACGAGCTAGGCGACGGATTCTTTCGGAGGTTCGCCTGTCTCGGACCTCGCGGACAATCCAAGGCTCGCGAAGCGCTCCGTCGCGAGCTGCTCGGCCTCATCCCACCACCGAGTAAGACGCTCCTCCTGCTCGCGCAGACGCTCGCCGAGTTGGTGTTCGAAAGCGAC
The DNA here is from genome assembly GCA_036003765.1 of Candidatus Limnocylindria bacterium. Taxonomy (GTDB): domain Bacteria; phylum Chloroflexota; class Limnocylindria; order P2-11E; family P2-11E; genus 3-1-20CM-2-70-9. The sequence continues at coordinate 35,720 of DASYSC010000170.1, read as the reverse complement.
GAGCTCTTCCATGAGCTTCATGTGAAAGCGCTCCTTCTCCTCGGCGAGCTCTCGTTCTGCGCGCTCGCGCTCTGAGATCTTCCACACCTCGAGGCTTGCGGCCTCGAACTGCCGCTGCTCCTTGAGCTGCACCAACATCGCATCAAGACCGTCGGTGAGCCGGCGTCGTTGATCCGCCATCCAGCGGTCCACGCGTCGAGCGGTCTCGTCGACCGCACGCTGCAGCTCCTCGCGCGCCGCATTCCGGAGCGCTTCTTTCGAGTCGATCGGAGCTTCCGTCGGTAGCTCCACTGTCTTCACGGTCTGGGCAGTCTCGATATTCTCGGTGTCGGCCTCATTCGCAGGTGCGGAGGGTTCGTCCACGGTCATCACGGTCTCGGGGGCCACCACGAGCTCGCCGGTTTCGTCGTAGTCGAGGGCGAACGCCTGACGCAGAGGGACCTCAGATCGGGGCCCCAGCCGCATGCGCAGCGGGGTCGGTTCGGGTTCGGGCATCCAGCTCATATCACTAGCCTCCGTCTTGCTCTGAGCAAGGTTCTACCGGGCCGGCGGCTCTTCCTATCGTCCGGATGGGGGATTCGGCTAGCTGACGGGGATGAAGCGGATGCTGAGCATCGCTCGACAGCGCGGGCAGCTGAGCGTCGCGAGGGAGGGCTCGCTCTGCCCCAAGGCTGGCACGAACTTGAGTCCGTCGGCCTCAGACACGCTTCGCTTGCACTCGGGGCATCGGAGCTCGCCGTGGCCCAGCTCGGCGCGCGTGCCTTGGAGGTCCGCGAAGCCGACCCTCTTCTTCCGCCCCATCTAGCGCCGTCCTCTCGGTCGAGCTGGTGCGACTCGCGCCAGCGTGTCGCTCTTCCGTACACGGCGCCGAGGACGCGGGGTCGTGTCGATCGGTCCGATCGCTCGTGCTCGCCGCTCACGGCTGCCGTGTATCGCCAGCGGCTCCCGGCGAAAGGGCACCTTCGCACGGCGCCTGATCTCCTCGAAGTCCTTGCGCTGTGTCTCGTTCACGAACGTGTACGCGATGCCGCGTCGACCCATTCGCCCGGTCCGACCGACGCGGTGGACGTAGGTCTCGGCGTTCTCCGGGAGATCGAAGTTCACGACGTGGCCGATATCGTCCACGTGGATGCCGCGCGCCGCGAGGTTCGTTGCTACCAGCGTCGGGATCGTGCCGCGGCGGAACCCCTCGAGCACGCGCTCACGCTCGCGCTGTCCCACGTTGCCGTGGAGGGCGCGTGCGGGCCGGCCGAGCCGGTCCAGCGCCTTCACGAGCTTGTCGGCGCCGTGCTTCGTGCGGCGGAACACGAGCGTGCGGTCGACGCCAGAGCGCCCGAGCAGCTCGTGGAGCGCGGTGACCTTGTCCACCTCACGCACCTCGATCCAGGCCTGATCGATCGCGTCGACGGTCGGCGTTTCCGGACGCACCGCCACCGCCGCCGGGTTCGTCGTGTAGCGCTGCGCGATGGCGCGAACGTCGGCGGTCAGCGTCGCCGAGAACAGGGCGGTCTGCCGCGGCGCCGAAAGGAGGGCGACGATCCGAGCGATGTCGGGCGCAAAGCCCAGGTCGAGGAGGCGATCGGCCTCATCGAGGACGAGCACGCGCACCTTCGAAAGGTCGAGAGAGCGCCGACTGACGAGGTCCAGCAAACGACCGGGCGTCGCCACCGCGACGTGGATCCCACGCCGGAGCGCGACCTCCTGGTCGCGGTACCCGACGCCTCCATACAGAGCGGCGACGCGTGCGGAGCGCTTGTGTCCGAGCGCCTGGAACTCGGCGGCGACCTGGGCACAAAGCTCGCGGGTCGGCACGATCACCAGCGCGAACGGGGCCGCCGCGCGACCGTCGATCCGCTCGAGGATCGGCAGCGCGAAGGCGCCCGTCTTCCCGGTTCCCGTTTGGGCCTGCGCGAAGAGATCGCGCCCCGCCCGTAGGTGCGGGATGACGAGCTCTTGGATGGGAGTCAGCGTCGTCCAGCCGAGCTCTCGGGTGGTGCGGTCGAGATCTGGAGCGAGTGCGATCAAAGGGTGAGGATCCTTCCCGGGGGCTGCAAAAAAGCGGACCGCCTAGCGCGGCCCCGTCACGAATCTCTTCTGGGTGCCCGAATGTCTCTACATAGCATAGCCGAGGAGCGCACTCGCACGCATCTTTGGCGACCGCGGTCGCGCTCTACTCTCACGCCGTGAGGACTCTCGAGACCGATCGTCTGCTCATCCGCGCATTCGCGATGGATGACGCGGACGAGTTCAGGCATCTGCTCAATTCCGCATTCGGACCGGGCGCATATGGATCAAATGACGCGATCCGCCAACTGCTGCACTACAACGTCTTGGCTGACGCGGCGCACGATGCCCTGCACCAACCGCCGTACGAAGACAGGGCGGTAGCTCTGAAGGGCAGCGCCGTCCTTGTCGGCGCCGTCGGTTTCGCACCTTGTCTGGCGCCGTTCGGGCTCTTGCCATCCTTCGGCGGCGCACCGCATCGGAGCGCGGAGGTTGGCTTGTTCTGGGCCTTGCTGCCTGAACATCGGGGCAAGGGCTACGCCACGGAGGCCGCGCGCGCGATGCTTGCGTACGCGTTTGACGAGCTGGATCTGCAACGGGTCGTGGCCACAACGGAGCATGACAACCAACGGTCGATAGCCGTCATGCGTCGCTTGGGGATGACGATCGAGCGCAATCCCTTTCCTGAGCCGAACTGGTTCCAGACGGTCGGCCTCCTGCCGAACAGAAGCCTGTAGCTCGAAGGTGGCGACGGACTCCGGTCTGCGGGACCGGAGCCCGCCGCACGCAGGTGGGGGAGGGTGGGTCATTGCAAGGGTGGGGATGCCCTAATGGATTCCCCCGCATCGACCCTACGAGTGAAGCTGGCGTTCGGCATAAACCTCGGGTAAATCAAATGCGGACTGAAACAACTCAGACACCGATGCGATCGCGAGAAGGGAAGTGCGGCGCGGTCGACTATGCCTTGGCTTGGTCGCCCTATCAGGAGACGGAAGAACGATCGATCTGTGCCGTGACGCCGCACTCCTTTTCTATCGTCGAGCGCGCGGCGGCGATGCGCGCTCGCGCTGCATCGATCGCCGCGAGCGGCGCGAAGAGCACGTCGCCTAAGCGGGTTTCGAGCTCGCGCGTGAGGTCCTGGCGAAGACGGCGCGCCCAGCGTCGCCCGAGCAAACCGGCGTGCGCTCCGAGCATCCGCGCCAGCAGGTAGCCCGCGAGGAGCAGCGCGGCGAGCGCGACGAGCGGCGTGGGGATCGGTCCGAGCATCGGCACGTCTACGCTCGCGAACGGCGCGTGCAGGAGGAAGACGGCCGCGATCCACAGTCCTACGAACAGAAGCCCGGCGGTGATCGCGTACTGCAGCAAGCCGATGACGCTCCAGACGAAGCTCGTCGGCGCGCGGACGTCCGTCGTCCGCGCCGACACGGCTGCGTCGATCGCGCCGGCGATCCGTGTGCGCAAGGCTTCCACGTCGATGAGCGCCGCGAGCGAACCGCGCGTCCCGGGCGGGACGCTCGCCATGAGTTCCGCGACGAGCGCGCGTATGGGCTCCGCCGGTCGCGCGAGGGTCCCGCGCTCGCGCCACCGCCGCATGTAACCCTCCGGGTCCGCGGCGGACCTATCTCGTCCGCTCGCGCGGTAGACGAGCGCCGTGAGGTGGCCGAACGGTCCCGCTCCGCGCGGACGGGCCGCCAGTCGTGTTGCGGCGACGGCTTGCCGTTCGAGACCGCGCAGATCGATGACCGCGGCCGCCTCGCGCGTGACGTCCGCGAGGGTGCGCGTTCGGCGATCGGCGGAGATGAGCGCGGTCGCACCGCCGATCACGCCGGCCCGCGCGGCTAGATCGGCGGCCGCCTCCCGAAGCTCGGTGGCGATGCGTGCGATGACCACGCGCTTTGCCTCGACCCCCTCAGCGATCCAGTCCCGCAGCTCGCGCACTTCGCCGTCGTGCGCGGCGCTGGTGACTGCGACCGGAACGCCGGTCAGACCCGCGTCGCGCAGGGTCGACGCGAGATGCTCTCGCACCCGCTCCGCGTCGTGCGAAAGCCGGTCGGCCTTGTTCACTACGACGAGCTGCCGCGCGAGGCGCGGCGCCCATCGCCTTAGGTAGTCGTCGTGAAGGATCGCGTCGCGGTATTTCTCAGGATCGGCCACCCACACGACCGCATCGACCCGCGGCAGCAGCTCGTCGACCCGCGCACGATGCTCGGGCGTCGTGGAGTCGACATCCGGCAGGTCGAGGATCGCGACGTCGCCGAAGTGACCTGTCTTGTGATCGCGCACCTCCCGCACGCCAAGCCACTCAAGCAGCGGAGCGGTCTCGCGTCGCGCGCTGGCCGCCACCCAGGCGACGGGGTCGTCCGTCGTGGGACGCCGTGCGCCCGCCGGGCTGATGACCTCGCCGGCCAGCGCGTTGAGGAGGCTCGACTTGCCGACGCCGGTACCACCCACGAGCGCGAGCACGTACGCGGACCCCTCGAAGCCGAGGCGCGAGCGCGCGCTTTCGAGCACGCTCCGCGCGCGGGTCGCCTCGATGGCGAGGGATCCGGCGGCATCGACCGCGTCGGCCAACGCGGCGAGGCAGATCGCGAGCGTCACTGCTCGAGCGGCGCTTGTACGCCGCGCAAACCGATCGCGAGGTCGAGTAGCTCGGCCGGATCCGCGACGAGCGCGTCGTAGCGGGCTCGCTCCCGATCGAACTCGTCTCCAAGGAGCGCCTCGAGACGCTCGCGCGCCCCCGCGATCATCTCGCGCATCGCAGCTTCGCCAAAGATCGCCTGCAGGAGCTTCTGGTTCAGGAATCCTGTCGCGGCCACGATCCCGATCTCGGTCCCGGTCACACCCGCGGTGTGCGCGAAGACCCCGACCATCGCGGCGACCGCGAGCGCGTTCACGCCCAGCGAGACGCCGAACGCGAGATCGCGTTTCGCTGCGCCGCGGGCCTGCACCTCCGTCGCGATGCTCGCGACCCAGTCCTTGAGCCGAGGCTCGAGGCGCGCGGGGAAATCGAGAGACGCTGACCAGAGCGAGGGATCTTTCGCGAGCCGAGCCGCGGGCCGCGGCCGGCTCGACCACTCACTTGCGACGCGTCGCGCGGCTTCCGTCGCGCGGGAGACCGTCGCCGAGACGACGTCGCTCGTGACCTCGCGCTCCATCACCCCGACCGGGGCTTCCGGCATTCCGCGGATCGCCGTGATGATCGTCCCGCGCAGCCGCCCGAGACCGCGCGAGAAGAACCGTGTGATCTGGTCGGCTTTGACGTACGACTCCCAGTGCCGCAGCACCTCGGCGCGCAGGAACGTTCCGCCGCGGAGCTCTTCGATGAGGGCGGCGAGCTCGGCGTCGTAGGCGTTCCGCGCGATCGCGCGCACGGCGTCGGCCTCGGCGGCTTCGCGCTCGACATCGACCGCGACACTCTCGACCAGCGGGACAAGGCCCGCGAGGGCTCCCGCGAGCGCCCGTTTGGCGAGCGCGACGCGGCGTTCGCGGTCAGTCGCGAGCTCGTCGACCCGCTCGACGACCCGCGCCGCGGCATCGGGCGCGAAGCTCTCGCCCGACTCGGTCAGCCTCCCTTCGTCGATGCCGATGATCTCGATCCGTGCATCGTCGAGCCCGCGCAACGGCGTGCCGGCGAGGACCCGGCGGAGGTCCCGGAGCACGACGTCTCGATCGGCGTCCTCGCCCGGAAGGCGATTCACCACGATCAAGAGCGGAAGCCCGCGCGCAGCGATGCGCTGCAGGACGTCGAACGGCACCTTGTCCGCGTATCGCACCGCGGTGGTCACGAAGATCCCGAGATCCGCCGCCTCGACGAGGGCGTCGGCGACGACACGATTCGTGCGCTCGATCGAGTCAAGATCAGGCGCGTCGACGATCGCGACGCCGGCGCGCGCGGCCGCAGCCGGCGCTCGGACGAGCTTTGCCTCGGGCATGCCGCGGAGCGCGCTATGCAAGAGGGCTTCCGCGTCCGCGTCCGTCGCCAAGAGCACGGCTTCGCGCGTCGTCGGCCGCAGAACGCCGGTGCGACTCACCGGTGCGCGCGCGAGAGTGTTCATGAGCGTGGACTTGCCGGCGCCGGTCGGGCCGAGCAGGACGACGATCAAGGGAAGCTCGAGCGCCGCGACCCGGGGAAGAATGTAGGCGCGGACGTGCTCGCGCAGCTGGCGCGCTCGATCACGCACGCCGGCGTCGTCGTCCTCCCGCAGGAGGCCCCAGCGCCGTTCCGCGAGCGTCGCGATCAGCTGCGCTTGCTCGGCGATCGTGGGCACCGGCGTAACGGGCTGCAAGGCGAGGACCTCAGGCGTCTTTCCGGTCATTTGCGATGCCTCGGCGCCGGCCACTTCTTCACGTAGAGCGACTCGGCGACCCCTGGTTGGACGAACCCCGGCAGATGCGCGACATGACGGTAACCGTGACGCGCGTAGAAGGCGCGGGCGCGGCGGTTCGTCGCGGTCACGAGCAGCACCATGTGGCGGGATCCGGCGGCTCGGGCATCGCGTTCGACCCGTGCGAGCAGGGCCGCTCCGATCCCGCGCGACCGCCGGTCCTCGGCGACCAGCAGCAGCCGCAGGTACGCCGCGCGATCGAGCGCGCGCGTTCTGATCGACCACGCGAACCCAACGACGGCGTCGCCGTCAACGGCGACGCGAAATTCGTCGCCTGCGCGCAACGCGTCCGTCACGCTCACGCGCGCGCTGCGCACCGTGACCCGGTAGCGCCGCAGCAACGGCGACGCCGCCATGAGCGCCGCGATCGCCGGAATGTGAGCCCCGGTCGCCGACGCGATCCTCATCGGCGCTGCGGATCGAGCGCGTCACGCAACCCGTCGCCCACCAGATTGAATCCGAGGACGGCGATCATGATCGCGAGCCCTGGGAAGAGTGCGAGGTGCGTCGCGAACTCGAGGTACTGCCGTCCCTCGTTCAGCATCACACCCCAGGAAGGCGCGGGCGGCTGCGCCGACAACCCGAGAAATGACAGCGCGCCTTCGGTCAGCACCGCCCACGAAAGGGCGAGGCTGACCTGCACGATCAGCGTCGAGAGAAGATTCGGCAGGATGTGGCGAAGGATGATGCGAGCGGGTCTCGCCCCGATCGCGCGCGCCGCCTCCACGAAGTCGCGCGCCTTGAGCGCGAGCACCGGTCCGCGCACGACGCGCGCGAGGATCGGCGTGTAGACGACGGCGATCGCGATGACCACGTTGTTCGGGTCCGGCCCGAGAGCCGCGACGATCCCGAGCGCCAGCAGGATCGCGGGAAACGCGAAGAAGACGTCCATGACGCGGCCGATGGCGAGATCCGCGAGACCGCCGAGATAGCCCGAGACCAGGCCGAGCGTCCCGCCGGCCAGCGTTGCCGCGGCGACCGAGAGCAGCGTGACGCGCATCGAGAGCCGTGCCCCGAAGAGGATGCGGCTCAGGAGATCGCGACCGAGCGCGTCGGTGCCGAGCAGGTGGTCCAGTGTCGGCGAGGCGAGCCGCTGGGACGAGATCTCGAGCGGATCGCGCACGGGCAACAGGCCGACGGTCAGCGCGATGAGCGCGTAGGTCGCGACCATGAGCAGACCGACCAACGCCGCCGGCTCGTGCGTGATCGCCGCCGCGAGGTCCCTGAGGCCGAAGCCCGTCCTCGGCGCAGCGGGCGCGCTACGCGAGGCGGATTCGGGGATCCAGGTAGCCATAGAGCAGGTCCACCACGATGTTCAGGAGGACGAAGAGAATCGCGATCACAAGGACGGCGCCCTGCACGAGCGCGTAGTCGCGTTGCACGATGGCGTTCAGCAGCAGCCGGCCCACGCCGGGCACCGAGAAGACCTCCTCGACGACGACCGCGCCGCCCAGGAGCTGACCGACCTGGATACCGAGCAGCGTGACGACCACGATGAGCCCGTTCTTGAGGACGTGACGTCGAAGCACGACGCGCGGCGCGAGGCCCTTCGCCGTTGCGGTGCGCACGTAGTCCGCCCCGAGCACATCGAGCATCGCCGACCGGGTCATCCTCATCGTCGCGGCGGCGAGCGCCAGCCCGAGCGTGATGGCGGGGAAGAGCAGCAGGCGGAGGTTGCCGAACGGATCCTGGAACAGGTCGACGTAGCCGCCGGTGTTCGGGAGCCAGCGCAGGTACAGCGAGAACAGCACGATGATCAGCGTGCCCAGCCAGAAGTTCGGCAGCGACAGGCCGACAAGTCCACCGATGCGCGCCGCGACATCCAGCCGCGAGTGCGGACGCAGTGCGGACACGAAGCCGAGCGGCAGGCCGACGGCAAGGGCTATTGCGGTGGCCGCGAGCGCGAGCTCGAGGGTCGCGGGCAGCCGCTGCGCGATCTCGAGAAAGACCGGCCGGCCGGTGCGGATCGAGTAGCCGGCGTCACCGCGGAGGAGCGAGGTCAGCCAGTTCCAGTACTGGAGCGGCAGCGGCTGATCGAGCCCGAAGTAGGAGCGAAGGCTCGCGAGCTGCTCGGGCGTGAGCGCGGTCGACGTCCCGAGCCGCGCCGCGATCGCGTCGCCGGGAATGAGGCGGATAAAGAGGAACGTGAGGAGCGAGACCCCGAGCAACGTCGGGATCGCGCCGGCGAGGCGCTTCGCGAGATAGCGCGCTGAGCGCTACTCCTTATTTATCCAGCCAGGTCTGCCGCAAGTAGATGATCGAGCCGTTCGGAAGGTGCGTGAACCCCTTCGTCGTCGGGAGCGTGGCGTTGTAGTCGCGCCCGACGAAGAGCCAGATGAACGGCACGCCGTTTACCAGCTCCTTCTGCGCGGTCGTGTAGAGGTCCTTTCGCTTCGCGACGTCGTTGGTCGCGCGGGCGGCCTTGATAGCGTCGCTCGACGTGGGGTTCTTGTAGCTCGTCACGAAGTTCAGATTGCCGTCGTCGGTGAAATAGCGGAAGACGTAGAAGTCGGGGTCGGGTCCGCCGCCGTTTAGGCCCGTCGCCATATCGAAGTCGGCCTTGAGCCAGCGGTCCACATACTGCGTCAACTCCGTCGTCTCGATCTTCACAGTGATCCCCGCCTCGGCGAGCTGTGCCTGCACGAGCTGAGCCTCATCCTTGCCGTACGAAGGCTCCGTCGTCGCCGTCAGGATCGTGAACTGGACCGGCCCGACGTTCGCCTCCTGCACCAGCTGCTTCGCCCTCGCCACGTCGCGCGTGTAGAGCGGGTACTGCGACGTCGGAAGGGCGTATTGCGTGAGGGCTGGAGCGATCGGGCCGGCGACCTCACCTTCGCCGAAGGCGACTGCATCGATGATCGCCTTGCGATCGATAGCGTAGGCGATCGCCTGTCGGACCTTGAGGTTGTCGAGGGGCTTCCGCTTCGTGTTGAGGAATAACAGGTTGTAGCTCAGGCTCGGCTTCGCGGAGAGCTTGACGCCCGTCTCGTTGCGGAGCGTGCGCGCGACCTTCGCGTCGGTGACGATGGCCATGTCCGCGGCCTTCGTGCGAAGGGCAGCCGCCAATCCCGACTCGTCGGGAACGACGTTAATGCGGACGCCGTCGAGGTACGGCTGCCCTTCGACGTAGTAGCTCTTGTTCGCTTCGAAGCGCATGAAGTTGTCCGGCACCCATTCCGCGAGCTTGAACGGGCCGCTTCCGATCGCGGTCTCCTTCTTGGAGAGGTCGGGATTCGCCTCGCCGATCTTCTTCGAGACGATGCCTGTGTTGGGATGGGCCATGTAGGCGATCAGCGCGGCGTTCGGGTTCTTGAGATCGAACACGACGGTGGAGTCGTCCGGCGCGGTGATCGTGCTCACGTCAGTGAAGAACGACCGAGCCACGGCGGCAGTCTTGGGGTCGATGATTCGATCGAACGTGTATTTCACGTCGGCGCTCGTTAGCGGGTCGCCGTTGTGGAACTTCACGCCCTTTCGGACCTTGACCGTGACCTGCTTCCCGTCGGACGAGACCACCGGCGCCGACTCGGCCAGGTCAGGCTGCACGCCGAGGTTCTCATCGAGGCGCATGAGATAGCTGTAGACGAGCTCGAAGACCCGCGCCGACGTGAACGCGGGCACCTTATGCGGGTCGAGGTTCGTGACCTCGCCCGAGCGCGCGAGGATCAGCGTGCCGCCGCGCTTGGGTTGACCGCTGCTCGGCGACTGCGCCGGCCCCGTCGGCCCCGTCGGCGCACACGCTCCCGCGATGACCGCGAAAGCCAGGATCGCCGCGCTCGTCAGCCGCAAACCACGCATCACTCGCCCTCCCCTGCTTCTCTGGGGATTATGACGGCCACTCAGGCCTCGAGTTTGACCCGAATGTGTCGCGCATGCCGTCCAGCAATCCGCGCGGTCGAGTCCCAAGCTCGGCGCGCGCCTTCGCGTCCGTCGCCCAGAACGTGACCCCGTCCGCCGAAGACACGACCTCACGAAGACTCGGGACCAAGCGCCCCGCGACGCGCAGGACCACATCCGGCACCACCAGCCGTGGGAGCGTGCGGCCGGTGAGCTGCGCGACGGCGCCGTACGCGTCGTCCAATGTCGCGATCTCGCCGCCGAGCACGTAGCACTCGCCGATGCGCCCCCGGTCGAGCGCGCGAACGATCCCGTCGGCGAGGTCGTCGACGTGGATGAAGTTCAGCCCCACGCCTCCGAACGCGCGATAGCGCAGCCGTCCCGCCGCGAGCGCGCCCAGATTCGCGCCCACCTCCGAGTGATCGTTTGGGCCATAGACCTGTCCCGGCTGGACAATGACGATCGGCAGCCCAGTACGCGCGAACTCGAGGGCGATCTCGTGCGCTCTGCGCTTGGTGTCTTCGTATGTTGAGGTCGGCGAGGTCGTGGCGCGGTGCCCTTCCGCGACGACCGCGCCCCGGGTGTTCCCGAACGCGGCGATCGTCGAGACGTACACGACGCGGCGGAGGCCGGCGGCGCGCGCGGCCTCGAGCATCCGCCGCGTGCCGGTGACGTTCGTCTCCTCCATCTCGCGACGGCGCGCGGGGCTCACGCCGATCTCGTAGATCGCGGCGCCGTGCACGAGGGCGTCGCAGGCCTCGAGGCGATCGGCCGCGCCGGGGCCGAGGTCCACGACGTCACCTTCGACGAGCTCGCACCCGCTCGCGCTGAGGTCGCGTCCTCGCGCGGTCGAGCGCACGAGGGCTACGACGTCATCGCCCCGCGCGCGCAGCGTGCGGGCCACCGCGCCCATGACGAAGCCGGTGGCGCCCGTGAGGAATACCCGCATCGGCGAATAGTCTCCCCATATGACGGCGCGATCGATCAGCCGGGTCGCGGGGTCTAGGGGTTCGGCGCTCCGAGGAGCGCTCGGCACACGGCCGGCCACGATTCGCGGGTCTCGGACGAGAGCCTGCGATTTACCGCGACGAGAAGCTCGCGACGCGGTCGCCCCGATGACGCTGCCACGACCGTGGCTGCGGCGACGAGCTCGGCGCGGCTCTCGACGCACTTCGGTCGAAGCGAATCGAGCGCGGCGTCCTCCGATGTCATCGCCGAGAGGAGCGGCACGCTGTCAGCCCAGTCGCGGACCCGAGCCGCGTAGGGTGAGGCCGATACGACGAGGACCGCCAGGGCGCACAGCAGGAGTGTCCGGAAGGCCAGCCCAAGAGTCCGACGATGGGCGCGGGCGGCCGCCTCGCGCGCCGGCCTCTCCTCGCGGGGCGCCGGCTTGGCGACCGGTCCATACAGCCCTTCGACATGAGCGAGCATGCGGCGGTCGAGATCGGTGAGCGAGCCATCGTTGTGCCACGAGCGCGGTCGAGCCGCGGCGGAGTTAGCCATCTAGAAACTGAACGTCTGGCCGACGGCGCCGTGACGAGGCCGCGTCTCCTACCCCGACCGTACCAGGGGACCTCCGCTACCTGAGGATGAAGCCCTCGGGCAGAGGATCGTCCGGCGCGAACCAGAGCTCGCTGCGTCCCGTGATCCACGCGCTCCCTTCGACCTCGGGCACGACGGCGTCGTACCCCTCCCACCGAACGTCGCGCACGGAGCGCCCGACAAAGCGTGTCCCGAGGATGCTCTCGACGACGAAAGCCGCACCCGGCGCGAGGCGGCCGCGCGCGCGCTCGATCGCGACCCGTGCGGATACACCGGTGCCTGTCGGCGACCGGTCGACCTCACCATCGGCGAAGATGCAGACGTTGCGCGAGTCCGCGTCTTTTGCCATCGCGGGTCCGGTGAAGATCGTCCCGTAGAGAAAGGAAAGATCGGCCTCGCGTGGATGACGCACGTCGCGCGTGCGCTGGACCGCGCGCTTGATCGCGATCCCTGCGGCGATCAGATCGCGGAAACGCTCGGGCGTGAGTGCCAGGCCGAGAGTCGCGGCGTCGACGAACGCGTAGAACGCTCCGCCGAACGCGAGGTCGTACCGGAGCTCGCCTATGCCCGGGACATCGACCCGGTCGTCGAGTGACACCACGAATGACGGAACGTTCTCGAACGCGACGCTGCTCACTCGCGGTCCGTCGCGCCGCGGACGAGCGGTCACACGGCCCGCGGGTGTGTCGAGGCGGACCTCGTTCTTCGCTTCAAGCAGGCGGGCCTCGAGGGCAACGGTGACCAGGGCGATGACCCCATGGCCGCACATCGTGCTCCAGCCCTCGTTGTGCAGGAACAGCACGCCGAGGTCGCCGTCCGGTGTGACCGCCGCGGTCGGGATCGCCCCATACATATCGGCGTGGCCGCGCGGCTCGAAGATGAGCGCCCGGCGAAGGCCGTCGAGCCTCTCGCGGGCAAAGCGCCGCTTTTCGAGGATCGTCGCGCCCGGGATCGGGTCGAGCCCCTCGACGATGACCCGAAGCGGCTCGCCCGCGGCGTGCGACTCGATGGTCCCGACGCGCCGCCAGGATGGCGGGGGGCGCCAGCGCGCGGCGGACTCAGCGTCGATGGGCATCTCCCGGGCGCGACGATACGGCCGGCGTCACTCGCGTGGGGGAGAGCCATTTGACTTACGCAACCTAGCGAATTGACGCAGGTCTAAGACTGTTCTGGATGAGCGACGATATTCGCCTCAGCGTTATCGGGGCGACTGAAGGCGCCGCGCCCGCGGCCGAGGAAGAGCTGACCGACGCGGAGCGGGTCCGTTCGGACCTCGACGCGCTCAAGGAAGGCGCCGCGATGCTGACCCAGGCGGGCAACCGCGTGGCAGCGCTCGCGCTCATGTGGTCGGCCGTCGCGATCGACCCGACCGACCTCGGCGCCCACCGGCGCCTCGCCGCGATGCTGGCCAACAGCGGCGACGTCGACGGTGCGGCGAACGAGTACGCGCGCTACGTCGAGTTCATGCTGCCGATCGGCGAGGTCGGACGGGCGACGATGGAGCTCGCCTACGGGGCGAAGGTCCTCGGGGGCCAGCCCGCGCTGCACGAGGCCGCGGAGAAGATCGTCACCGCTGTCCGCTCGCTTGTGCCCCCGGCCGCTCCGGCCGCGCCGCTGCCCGCGCCGCGGCTTCTTCCGAAGGTTGTCTTCCGCTACTGCATCCATGACGACGGCGATCTCCACTGGCTCCAGCTCGAGGGTGGGACACCGGAGCTCGTACCGACGGTGGTGCGGCTCATCGACGGACAGGACAACGTGGTCGAGACGCGCAAGTGCATTCCCCTCGCGCCCGGACAGAAAGGTCACGCGCGAATCATCGAAGGCGAGCCCTCGAGTGTCGCCTGGGTCGTGCTCGGCATTTCGGACGAGGTCGTCGCCGCCCTCGATGCCGGGAAGCCGTCGCCCTATCGAGTACAGGCCAGGGTCGGCGACGAGTGGGTCTATGAGTGGGTCTCGTGCGCTCTGGTCGATACCGGCTGCCGCATCGGCCGCCATCCCGGGAAGATCGCCGTCTCCTAGGCATCGTGCCGCTCGCGCCGTCCAGATCAGTCAGTCGAGGGCGCACGTCCGGCCGCCACGGCGCGGGCGGTCTCATATTCGTTAGCGGTGATCCGAACGACGCCCGCTTGGAAGTCGGCCTTGGCATTCCCTGCCGGGTCGATTTGCGACAGCACGGTATTCATCGGTACGGGCGGGTCCCATTCCTCGACCTGAGCCAGCAACACTCCGCTAGGGGAATCGCCTGGGTACACCTGTGCCTCGGACGGTGTCCAATCATGGACCGCTGAGGCAAGCTCGGCGCGGCCGATGAACTCCCGCTCGGGTGCGCCCAGATAGATGAGGATGAGGTCGCCGGAGGCAAGCGCGTTGCGGTGCGGCTCGTCTGCGTCGACGCCCCACATCCTGACCCGCAGGAACCCAGCGGCCTGTTCGAGTAGCGCATGCCCCTTCGCTGCGTCCTCCTTCACGAAGTTGAAAAGGTAGTGCGCCACCCCCGGAGCCTACCCTGGCTGGTCCCGATCCTCATCGTGGCTTCGTGCTCGCGCTGATCGCCAGGAGGAGCTAGAGCTCGATCTCGCGCCCGACGCGTTCTCGGCGCGCGGCTTCGAGCACCAGCGCGGCGGCCGCCGCGTCCTGCACGGCCACCCCGACCGACTTGTACAGCGTGATCTGGTCGGCGTTCGCGCGCGCCGGACGTGTGCCCGAGACGAGCTCGCCGAGCTCGGCGTGCACGCGCTCTTTGGTCATCGCGCCTTCCGCAATCGCCATCGCGATGTCGTTCGATCCCGCCGGAGGCGGCGCGAGCGTCGCCGCGCGTGATTCGACGACCACGAGAGCATCGCGGAACGTCGGGCCATCGACCTCTCGCCCGGCGGTGTTGTAGCCGACTGACGTCACGTGCGCGCCGCGCGAAAGCCACTCGCGGCGGACCACTGGCTCGGGCGAGTGCGTCGCGGCGGACACCACGTCCGCCCCGATCTCGGCCTCCTCATACGTAGCGACCGCGCGCACCGTGGCGCCGAGCCACCCGCGGGCCTCGTCCGCGAGCGCGCGCGCCTTCTCCAAGTGATGTCCCGCGACCCTGACCTCGCGGAACTCGCGGACGCGCGGGACCGCGCGCAGATGGGCGCGCGCCTGCACGCCTGTGCCGATGACGGCGAGGACCCGCGCGTCGCGGCGCGCCAGCAGATCCGTGGCGAGGGCCGATCCCGCCGCCGTGCGCGCGGCGGTGATGGCCTCGCCGTCCATGACCGCCACCGGCGTCCCGTTCTCAGGGTCGAAAACGACGATCACCGCCTGGTGGGTGGGGCGGTCGGTGTTGCGCGGGAAGAGCGACACGAGCTTCGTTGTAAGCGCGCGTGACGATGGCAGATACGCGGGCATCGCAGCCAACAGTCCGTCACGCTCCGGAACCATCGCGGCGATGCGCGCGGGCATCGAGGCGCGGCCCGCGGAGAGATCGGCCATGGCGCGCGCGACGGCTTCTCGCAGGCGGTCTAGATCGATGAGCCGGTCGACATCGGCGCGCGAGAGGACCAGCACGGAGCGATGCTCGCAGAACGGGGCTAGGCGAGCAGGAAGCCGATGAAGATCAGGCTCACGCCTGCGAAGTTCGTCCACTCGACGACACCGCTCGCGCCCGTAAAGGCGGCCGTCCCGCCGGCCGCCGCGACTAGCACGCCTACGGCGATGATCACGTTCGCGAGTGCGCGCCGCCCTTCGTGACCCCGCCGGAAAAAGACCCATGCGGACCAGAGGGCGCCGCCAATGAGGATCAGGCTTCCCACCCCGCTTCCGATGCCTGCGAGGACTCTTGGGATGGGGGAGCGGTCGAATCCTTTGCCGGTGTCGACGGCGGCGCTGATGTCCACCGGGCTGGCGAACACGGCCACCAGAGCGGCGGCTGTCAGCGCGAGCACAGCGAAAAGCGACCACCGCGCGATGCGCGGTGCCAGTAAGTACAGGGTCCCGAGCGCGAGCCAGGCCACATTGAGGATCGCGCCGAAGAGATAGAAGATGCGGTACTCGTTCTCCGTCGCACCGCCGCTTCGCGCAAGCAGCCCGGCGAGCGCCGCGAGCGCGAACATCGCTAACCCGATGGTCCACGCGAGCTGGTATGGCCGCCTTCGGCGCGCGTAGCGCCAACCCATGGCGGCCGCGAACGAGGCGCTGACGATCACCGACAGGAGAGCGGCGGTCACCCTGGCAAGCTCGCGCCGCCCTTGGAACACGTCAACCGAAATGCCGAGGTTTGCGGATTAGCGGGGCCGTTCCTGGAGCGGTGCCCTCGACAAGGCCCGCGTCCCGCGCGGACGCTACCGTAAGGGAATGTGCCGCAGCATCAAGACGCTCCGCCGCGCCGAGGGCCGAGCATCGGACGAGGAGATCGCGGCCGCCGCGCTCCAGTTCGTGCGAAAAGTCAGCGGCTACCGCGCCCCCTCACGCCGGAACACCCGAGCGTTCGACGCCGCCGTCCGCGAGGTGGGGCGTGCCTCTCGCCGGCTCCTTGAGGCGATCGAGCCGGAAGCGCAGGGGGCCGCGCGGGCAGAGCCGCGCAGCTAATCCATCTTCGCTAGAGAAATCTCCACCAACGGGCCGATTTACTCCGGGCTCCGCATGACCGCACACTGCGCCGAGCGCTCTTCGGAAGGAGAGGCGGTCAAGGCACGCACAGGGTTGAGGGGCATCACCAGCGTGCCGGGCTGCTTCTCCTTCTTTTCTTTCTCCCTCAGGCGGCCGGCAGATAACGGTTGAGCACGTCGCGGAGCGTCGCCGGGTAGTAGGGCTTCGACAAGAATTCGGTGCATCCGGCCTCGATAGCCTTCGACTCGTCACCGGGGGTCGCCGACGCCGAGATGGCGACGATCGGCACATCCTTCGCCCACGGCTCCTTGCGCAGCCGCCTCACGACCGTCCATCCATCCAGCTTCGGCAGCTGCAGGTCCAGAAGGATGAGTTGCGGCCGGTGCGCGCGCGCGAGCTCGAGAGCCGCGTAGCCGTCGGTCGCGACGGTGGCCTCGTGCCCGGCGTGCCGGACGATGCGCAGCGCCAGCTCGAGGCTATTGGGCTCGTCCTCGACCACCAGGATCTTCGCCACCGCGCTAGGCGGGGGCATCGGCGAGCGGTAGCTCGAGCTTGAACGTCGATCCGAGCCCGAGGCCGACGCTGCTCCCTGACACGGTGCCGCCGTGGGCTTCGATGATCAGCCGGGACACGTAGAGGCCCAGGCCGACCCCGATCTTGTCCCTGGTCGCCTCGGTCTCGATGCGTCCGTACTTCTTGAAGATCACGCCGAGCTGTGACTTCGCCAGCCCGACCCCCTGGTCTTTCACCGTAACGCGAGCGTGACCATCCTTCCGGTTCACCGTGACGTGGACGGTCGATCCGGGCGGCGAGAAACGGATCGCGTTGTTCAGCAGGTGCTCGATAGCCGTCCGCAGGCGCTCCGGATCCGCGTCGACCCATACCGGATCCGATTCGGCCACGAGCTGGAGCCGAGCCTTATCGGTCTCCTTCGCGAGCTCGGCGACGAATTCGCTCAGGTCGAACCGGCCGCGGTTCAGGCGGAAACGGCCGGCCTCGAGCTGGCCGACCTCGAGAACGTCTTCGGCGAATCGGTTGAAGTTGCGACTCTGCCGGCGGAGCTCGTTGATCGCGCTGCGTTCCGCGCTGCTCAGAGCCGGAGCCCTCGCGAGGTCGGGGATCGCGGACTCGATCTCGCCAGCCGACCGGCGAAGCGTGTGCGCGATGAGCGCGAGGGATTCTTCGCGATGCGCGTCGACGCTACGGAGCGCGATGCGTTCGCGCCGGACCTGATCGATGAGGATCCCGAGCATCACGAAGATCACCGCGCGGGTCAGACCGTTCCACAGGCTCGCGTAGAAGGACAGGGCAGCTCGTGCGACGTAGTCCGCCCAGATCCAGGCGATGGTCGACAAAAGCGCAAGGAGCACTGCTGGCGCCCGGCCGAGCCACCAGCTCGCGAGACCGATCGGGATCAGGTAGAAGATCGCGAAGCCAAACTCGGGTCCGGTCGAAATATCGACCAGAAAGATCGCCAGGATGCCCAGCACGCCGAGAAGCGTGAGCGGTACCACGAGCCTCCGTCCTCGTAGATCCAGGTCGGCGAGCCGCCCTGTCGGGACGTTCTGCGCCCGCATCGTGGTGTTCCCTTCGCTCATCGGGCGCCAGTATGCCGCCGAAACGAACGCTTTTGGCCCACTTTCGGTGTCGGCTACCGCATTTGGAGTAGACGCCGTCTATCCCAATGTGTAACGCGAATCCGCCGACGGAGGGATAGACCTCCCTATACAAAGATCAGAGACTAATGTCTCGATTGTCTCGATTCGACCCATGAGGAGGGCCCGAATGCGCTTTTTGCGGACATACTTGCTCGTCGCGGGTGCGCTACTCGCCGCGAGCTGCGGCGGCGCGTTCCCCATCGGGTCGGCGCCGACCCTCGACCCGCTCTCCGGCCAGTACATCGTGAACGGGGGCGGCGGAGCGCTCGACAATGTGAAAGCGTTGACCGACGCGTTCAAGGTCAAACACCCGAACATCACCTGGCAAGGCCTCTCCGACATCGGCTCCGACGCCGCCGTCAACCTCGCGGTGAGCGGCGAGACCGATCTCGGCTACATCAGCCGCGATCTGAAAGACCCCGAGAAGGGCAAGGTCGAAGCGTTGCCGATCGGCGCGAGCGGCACCGCGGTGGCGGTCGCCGCGTCGAACCCCATCAAGTCGCTTACCAAGGACCAGGTCGCCAAGATCTTCACCGGGGCCATCACCGACTGGAAGGACGTCGGGGGTACGCCCGGCAAGATCCGCGTGCTCATTCGCGAGTCCGGCGCGTCCACCCGGAGCGCCTTCGAGGCCTACTTCTTCGACGGGAAGAAGCTCGCGTACGCGCCGACCGCCATAGAGGTGACGACGATCGACGAGACCGTCAAGGTCATCAACTCCTTCAAAGAGTCGATCGGTATGGTGACGATGAACGCGATCACGTTCGGCAACTCGACGATCGCATTCGCGACGATCGACGGCGTCGCGGCATCCCGTGAGAATCTGAACAGCGGCAAGTACCAGGTCCGCCGGCCGCTCTACTTCGTCTACAGCTCCGATCCGGTGAAGGTGAAGCCCGCGATCAAGGCGTTCCTCGACTTCGTCAAGGGGCCCGAAGGCCAGAAGATCCTGGCGGGCCTGTAGGCCTTTCGGCCGACTCGAGAGCTGATGCAGAAGCTCTTCACGCCGAGCCTGCTAAGGGCGCTCGTCAGCCGGAACGTGCTGGTGAGCGTCCTCGCGCTCGTGGTGGTCACCGCCGTCGCCATCTACGAGTCGAATGAACTTATCCTGAGCCAGTTCGCGGACGAGTCCGCGATCCTCGCCGACGTGGCCTCCAACGAGATCGATGACCAGAAGCTGCTTGCGACGAACGCCGCCAGCCTCGTCGCGAGCCTACCGACCACGCGGGAGCTAACCGAGCAGCGCGACTCCGAGGGACTGACGAACTTCCTCCTTCCGGTCAAGGCGCGGATCGGGGTCGACGATATGAGCGTCGCCGACACGGAAGGCCGGATCATCGCCACCGCGCAGGAGAAGATCAGCGACACGCTCGAGCCCGAGCTCGTGACGCTCGCAAAGGCGCAGGTCCAGCAGTCCTCGGTGCTCTTCGACGAGCCGCAGGGACTCGTCATCCGCGCCATCTACGTCATCCGCAACGCCGACCAGGACCCGATCGGGATCATGGAGGTCGGCAACGTCCTCGGGTCTAGCTTCCTGAAGAGCATCAAGACGCGATCGAATGCCGACCTCGCGCTGATCTGGAACGGGCAGGTGCGCGCATCGAGCGTCGACTTCGGCGCGAACACCGTGTTCCCGAGCGTCGCGCAGGTCGACGCCGAGCCCAACGACGTCCTGATCCAGAACGTAACGACGAACAACACCAACTACTACGGCATCTTCCGGGTGGTCCGCTCCCAGCGGCAGAACCCGGGACTCCTCGCGGTGCTCGTGCCGACCGCCGGCGTCGAGCAGGCACAGCGCACGCTTGTGGGCATCCTGATCGTGCTCGGCCTCGCCCTTGTTGGCATCGTCACGCTCCTCGCGTACCGCACGGCGCGCAGCATCACGCAGCCCCTCGAGAGCCTCGCGGCGGCCGCCCAGCGAATCGAGGCCGGCGACCTCGCCGCTCGGGTGCAGCAAGTGTCGCCACACGAGATCGGGACGCTCGAGCGCGCGTTCGACACCATGGCCGCGTCGCTGTACGAACGCGAACGCGCCCAGCGCGAATACCTCGATGAAGTGCGCGCCGTCAACGAGGTGGCCGACGCGGTCGTCGGTGTCACCGACGCGGAGCGGATCTTCGCCCGCTCCCTCGACCGCATGGTGTCGCTCCTGTCCGCCGACGGGGGCGCGATCGTCATCCGCGAGGATCCGCCCGGGGCGCCTCCGGGATCAGGAGGGCGCCTCAACGCTCCGGCGACCGTCGGCATCGATGCCGACACCGCCGTGACGCTCGCGATGCGCGTGCTCGTACGCTCCGAGGCCGATAGCGACCGCATCAGGCTGTCGAGCGTGTCCGCGGGCGACCTGCGTTTCGTTGCGCACGTCCCGCTGTCCGCGCGCGGTCGCACCATCGGCCTCCTTTCCGCGTACTTCCGCGAGCAGCGGGACCTCTCCGACACACAGGCGCGCGCGCTGCGAACGATCGCGCGTCTGATCTCGGTGGCGAACGAGAACGCGGACCTCGTCGGGGAGCTGCGCGTGAACAACCTGCAGCTCGAGCGGGCGAACCGGCTGAAGAGCGAGTTCCTCGCGAGCGTGAGCCACGAGCTGCGCACGCCGATGAACGCGATCATCGGCTACACGAAGCTGATGCTCGACGGTCTCGACGGCGAGCTCACGGCGCAGCAGTCCACCGACCTCTTCCGGGTCGCCCAAGCGGCGGACAACCTCCTCGGGCTCATCAACGGCTTGCTCGACCTCGCGAAGATCGAGGCCGGCAAGATGGAGCTGAACGTCGAAGAGGTCAACATGAACGAGGTCACCGACGAGGCGCTCGAGCTCGTCCGTCCGCATGCCGACGAGAAGGGCATCCAGGTCCGGTCACTGATCCCGACCTCACTTCCGAACGTCTGGGCTGACCGGGCGCGCGTGCGGCAGGTCCTTGCGAACATGCTCGCCAACGCCGTGAAGTTCACCGAGCGTGGGTCGGTCACGGTCTCCGCGAATACTGCGGAAGGTTGGGTGACCATCTCCGTCGCCGACACCGGCGTCGGCATCACGCCGGAGGCGCAGGCCTACGTCTTCGACGAGTTCCGCCAGGCCGACAGCTCGACCACGCGACGGTACGGCGGCACGGGCCTGGGGCTCGCGATCTCCAAGCGCCTCATCACGCTGCACGGCGGTCGCATCTGGGTGGATAGCGAAGTCGGACGAGGCAGCACGTTCCACTTCACGCTCCCGATCCGAGTCCGGGCGGGAAGCGAGACCGCGGTGCTGACGCGGACAGGGAGCCGCTGATGGCGCGCGTACTCGTCGTCGAGGACGACGCCAACAACCTCGATGTCGCGTCGCGGATCATCCGCGCGTCCGGCCATGAGGCTCTCGTGGCCGCGGACGGCGTCGCGGGGCTCGACCTCGCGCGCGTCGAACGGCCGGATGCCATCCTCGTCGACCTGCTCCTCCCGCGCATGGACGGGTGGAGCCTCACGCGATCGCTCCGCTCGGAGCCGTGGGCTGCGAGCATCCCGATCATCGCGGTCTCGGCGCTCGCGCTTCCGTCAGACCGGGCGCGCGCCATCGAGGCGGGCTGCGACGATTTCGTCTCCAAGCCCTTCGCGCCTGCCGAGCTGCGGGCGATCCTGCTCCGGTACTTCCCGGGCGGCGCCGCTCAGGTCCCGGCAGCTCGCGACGGGCAGCCGACGGTCCGCGGACCCGTCCCGATCCAGCTGGGCAAAGTGCTCATCGTCGACGACGAGATCGCGAACGTCGAGCTCCTCGCGCGACGCCTCGAGGCGATCGGTTGCCAGACCCAGGTCGCGAGCTCCGGCGAGCGGGCGATCGCGCTCGCGCGCACCGAGCAGCCCGACTTGATCCTGCTCGACGTGATGATGCCCGGGATGGACGGGTGGCAGACCTGCCGCCGTCTCAAGTCGCAGCCCGAGACGGCGGGCATACCCGTCATCTTCGTCACCGCGAAGGACCGGTACGAAGATCTGAGCAAGGGCTTCGAAGTCGGCGGGATCGACTACATCACCAAGCCGTTCGAGCCGATCGAGCTCGCGGCCCGCGTGCGCAGCGCCATCTTCACCAAGCACTTGCAGGACCAGCTCCGAAAGAGCAATGCGGATCTTCAGCGGATGGAGCAATCCCGCAAAGAGCTCATCGGCATGCTCGGCCACGACATCCGCAACCTCGCGAACAGCGTCGTCGCCTTCATGCAGCTCGTGCGCATGGGTCAGCTCGAGCCCGGCCGCCGCGAATTCGACGAGCTTCTCCGGCTGTCCGAGTCGAACATCAGCGAGCTCCTGCGGATGGTCAACGCGTTGCTCGACGTCTACAAGATGGAGGAAGGGAAGCTCGAGGCGATGCCGCAGGTGATCGCGCTTTCGGCGCTCGCCGAGCGGTCGATCGCGCAGGTCGCGCCCGAGTCGCTCGCGAAGGGGATCGAGCTCGAGAGCTCGCTGCCCCAGGGGGTCGCCGTGTTCGTGGACGATGGCCTCATCGTCCGCGTGCTCACGAACTTGCTCGCGAATGCCGTGAAGCACACGCCGACCGGCGGAAAGGTCCGTATCGAAAGCGTGCGCGACGAATCGCTCGAGCGCTCGATCATCGTGCGCGTGCACGACACGGGCCCCGGGATCACGGCCGATGACGCGCCGCACATCTTCGACCGCTTCTATCAAGGGGCGGGGCGGAGCCGCGGCGGTACCGGGCTAGGTCTCGCGTTCTGCAAGCTCGCCGTCGAGCTGCACGGCGGCACCATCACCGTGGTGAACCCCGGCGAGACCGGGGCGATCGTCCAGTTCACCCTTCCCGCGGCCGACCGGGCCGCGGCCGGGGCCTAACGACCGTGTTCGAGCGGGTCCTCCGGCATGCCATTCCCATGCGCCGCGGCGAATGGGGGCTTGGGCTTTTCCTCTACGGGCTGTTGACGCTCATGGTGGCGGCGGACTGGGTGGGAAAGCTCGGAGCCGACTCGCTCTTCGTGAAGCGCTGGGGCGTCAACTACGTGCCGGTCATGTACATCGTGACGCCGATCGTGATGCTCGCGGTGTCGGCGATGATCTTCTTTTTCGTCGATCGCGTCCGCCGGCGGACGATGCTCCTCTGGTACGTGGCCGGCGTCACGCTCCTGTCGATCGCCATCCAGGCCGGCGTCACGTTCCAGTCGCAGCTCGAGAACGGCTGGATCGTGCAGCCCATCTCGTACGTCTTCGCGCATGGCGTGAAGGAGACCATCTACATCCTCTTCTGGGTCTACGCTGGGAACCTCTACGACGCCGGGCAATCGACGCGGTTGTTCCCGTTCTTCGCCGGCTCGGTGCTCGTCGGGAAGATACTCGGCGGTGCGATCGGCGCGGGCATCGCGCCGATCATCCATGCGGAGAACTTCATCGGCGCGCAGGCTGTGGGGTTCCTCGTGTGCCTCTTCGCGCTCGTCGTGTACCGCGGCTTGCCCGAGGGTCACGGCAGTCGGCTCGAAGAGGAGCGCCCAGAAGGCATGCTGGCGAGCATCAAGGACTCGGTCGAGGGTTACCGCACGGTCGCGTCCGACAACATGCTGCGCACGTTCGGCGTCGGCGTGTTCTTCTGGTACTTCCTCATGCAGTTCGGGAACTTCCTGTATCTCGTCGGACTCGATCAGCAGACCGCTGGCACGGGAACCGGCAGCGAGGACCTGTTCAGCCAGCTCTACGCGTCGATCTACACGAGCTCGTCGCTGGTCGCGCTCTTTATCCAGAGCGTCTTCACGGCAGCGTTGCTGCGGCGCTTTGGCATCGCGCGCGTGCTGTTCGTGCTCCCGCTCTGGTTCCTCGGGTCGTACGCCGCGGCGACGTACAGCTTCAACATCATCACCGCGATCGCGATCCAGCTCAGCGAGCGGATCGTCATCCCGGCGATCCACCGTCCGGCGACGGAGCTCGTCTACAGCCAGGTGGCCGCGGCGATCCGGCCGCGCGCCCGAGCGTTCCTCTCCGGCGGCGTCAACGCGTTCGGCAACTTCGCCGCCGCGGTGGCGCTGCTCGTGGGGCTGCAGCTCCACGACAACCAGGTGCTGCTCGCCGCGGCGACCGGACTCTCGGCGGTCTACGTCTACAACGCGTGGCACACGATGGGCATCTTCGGCCGCCGGATCCTCGCGAACATCACCTCGGTCGAACCCGATCTCCGGCGAAGCGCGGCCGAGATACTGGCCACCGAGCACGGGACGGTCCCCGACGAGCTCCTCCGAACGCTCGACGGCGCCATCCCCGCGGATGTGGAGCACGGCGTGCGCGTCGCGCTCACCCGGCGCGGGGTCCTTGCCGTCGCGGCAGATGTGACCGAGTAACGTGCCCAGAAAACTGACGACGCCCGTGATCCCGGCCCACGAGGCCGATGCCGAGCGCCGGCACGAGCACCGTTTTCAGGTGAGCGAGAGCATCGCTCGCCTCGTGATGCGCACGACGGCCAACAACCTCCCGCTCTCGCGCGACGACCGGCCCTACCAGTGGTCCACCACGACCTACTGCGACACGCTCAACTGGTCGATCTTCCGCGCCGCGCAGAAGGGCTCGGCCATGCAGCTCCGCATCCGTGAGTACCACCGCACCCGTCCCCAAGGCGTGATGAATCCGGGCCCCGCGTGGATCGAGTTCAAGGATGACGAGGACGACACCTCGCTCAAGGAGCGGTTCGGCGTTCCGATGGACATCGCCCGCTCGTTCCTGAAAGGCGAGACGGCGCTGCCCGATCCCGATCACGGCCTTGCCGAGCGCGCGGGTCGGCTGCTGAAGGACGGCGCGCGCCCGGTCGTCGTGACCCAGTACAACCGGCTCGCGTACAACTCGCTGGACACGTCGATCCGCCTCACGGCCGATCACAACCTCATGTACTTCGCGCTCCCGTGGGAGTCGCGCGAGGACAGCCAACAGGCGTCGCCGCTCGGGTCCTTGCTCGCGATGGAGCCCGACGTGATCGTCGAGATGAAGTGGTACGGCGAGCTCCCGCACTGGGCCGTCGACCTGCACGCTTATCTCAAGGAGAACACGCGCGAGGAGCGACCCTCGAAGTTCATCGTCGCGATGCGCTGGCTGCTCGGCGAGACCGACGGGACGAAGAAGAAGTGAAGGCCGTCGAAGAAGCGATCCGCTCGGACGCGCCGGCGACGCGCGTGGTCGTTGTCGAAGACGATCAGGCCTCCGCCGACGTCCTGCAGCGCCG
Source organism: Candidatus Limnocylindria bacterium (assembly GCA_036003765.1). Taxonomy (GTDB): domain Bacteria; phylum Chloroflexota; class Limnocylindria; order P2-11E; family P2-11E; genus 3-1-20CM-2-70-9. The sequence continues at coordinate 10,524 of DASYSC010000170.1, read as the reverse complement.
CCTTCAAGCGAACGGCATGGTCGTGTCCCTGGCGCACGACGGACGCCGAGGCATCGAGCTCGTCGAGGAGCTCCTCCCGGACCTCGTGCTCCTCGATGTCATGCTTCCTGACACCGACGGCTACGACGTCTGCCTGCGGATCAAGAGCAACTCGTCCACCGCGCCGATCCCGGTGATCTTCCTTTCAGCGCGTGGCGAGGTCGTGGACAAGGTCCGCGGTCTCTCGTGCGGGGCCGCCGACTACATCACCAAGCCGTTCCAGGCGGCGGAGCTCCTGGCGCGGATCGACGCCGTCCTGGGCCAGGCGCGGAACCCGCGCGTGCCGCGCCTCTCCCGTCCGGCGGAGCGCGCGGCGGGCGAGCGGCGTGTGGCCCGGGTCTCGATCGCGGACGGGGCGCTCCGCGAGCACGTCGCGCAGCTTCTCTCCACGCGCTTCGATCTCGCGGAGGACAGCGACACTCCGGATGTCCTCATCCTGGAAGGCAACGCAGCTCTCCCAGCCGACGCGCCGGAGGATGTCCCTGTCGTGCGCGTGACCGCCGGGCGCGGCACCGACGATCGCAACGAGCTCATCCCTGTCGACGCTCAGCTCCCGCGCATCGTCGATCTCACCGTTCGCGAGCGCGGCCTCGATCATGACCTCCAGTCCGCGGCGGAGGCGCTGATCGTGCTGGCCTCCGCCATCGCGTCCCACGACCGGCCGAGCACGGGTCACACCGAGCGGGTCGCGGCCCGCGCGGTCCAGATCGGCCGCGCCCTGGGTCTCGACGAATCGACACGGATGACCATCCGGCTTGGTGCGCTGCTGCGCGACGTCGGGCACGCGCGGCTGCCGGGCGCCTTGCTCGCGAAGTCGGGTGAGCTCAGCCAAGAGGAGCGGACCATGCTCGAGCGCCACCCGGTCCTCGGTGAGGAGATCCTCGCCGGATTCAAGCGGCTGTCGGGTCTCCTGCCGATCGTTCGCCACCATCACGAGCGGCTCGACGGGACCGGGTACCCGGACGGCCTTCGCGCGGAGCAGATCCCGCTGGAGGTTCGGATCGTCTCGGTCGCCGACCGCTTCGAGGCGCTCCTCGCCGACCGGCCCGATCGGCCGGCGGTCTCCGAGTCGGAAGCCGTGCGCATCCTTCAGGGCGCGGTCGCGCGAGGCGAGCTGGACGCGGCGGTGGTCGCCGCGCTCGCGACGCAGGTGCGCGCGAGCGGAGGGAAATGAGATGGGCGACAAAGCGATACGCGTGGTGATAGTCGACGACGAGCGGCTCTTCGCCGAGCTGATGCGCGTCGCCCTCAGAGCCGCGGACGGCATCGAGGTCCAGGCGGTGGTCCACGACCTGAAGGCCGCGATCGCCGCGCTGAACGAGTACAAGCCGGACGTCGTCATCGCCGACTATCACCTACCGGATGGGACCGGCGCGGATCTCGCGCGCGCGGTGCGCGGGTCGCTGCCGGACACGTCCGTCCTGGTGCTCACCGCCGACCCATCCGCCGCGACCCTGAACGACGTCGCGCGCTCCGGCGCCGTCGGCCACATGACCAAGGGCCGGGGACTGACCGAGGTCGTCGAAAGCGTGCGGTCGGCGGCATCCGGCGAGATCCTGTTCGCGCCGAGCGAGCTGCAGCGACTCCTTCTCGAAACCGCTTCGGCCCGCAAGATCATCGAGCCGCTGACCGGCCGGGAGCTCGAGGTGCTGCGCCTTCTCGCGAGCGGAACGAGCACCACTTCGGCCGCGGAATCACTCGGCATCTCCACCGCGACGCTCCGCGCGCACGTGCAGGCCGTACTCCGCAAGCTCGGCGCGCACTCGCGTCTCGAGGCCGTGGCCGAGGCGGCCCGGCTGGGGCTTGTCACTCTTGAGTCGTGGACGCGCGACCGCCCGGCTCCCCCGCGCGGGGGAAACGGTCCGGCCCCCGAACGGTCATAAGTCCATCCTTTCGGGGGTGGGGCCGGTAGGACCCACCGCTAGCATCGGAGGCGCAAGAAATGGCAAAGCTGCTCGTGGCCGACGACCTGGTGCCCATCCGTCAGATGGTCCGCATCACCCTGTCCACCCAGGGCTGGACGATCGTGGAGGCGAAGAACGGGAACGAGGCCCTCGATCTCGTCCGTTCCGAGAAGCCGGACCTCGTACTCCTCGACGTGGACATGGGCCCCGGGCCGAATGGGTTCGACGTCTGCCGCCAGATCAAGGCCGACGAGGCCACGAAGGACATCCCGGTGGTCATGCTCACGGCGCACGAGAGCGACAGTGACCGGGCGATCGGGTTCGCGGCGGGCGCGACGCAGTACCTCACCAAGCCATTCGGGCCGCTCGAGCTCATCGACACGATCCGCGGGATCCTCGCCCACAGCTAGGATCGCCATGAGCGCCGACGACACCAAAGAGATGATCGAAACCGTCGACGCGTCGCCGCGCCCGCCCGACGAGAGCGGCGAGGAGCCGGCTCGGCCCGATGTCTTCCGCCAGCTCCTTCATCAGGCCGTCCGGGTCGCCGATCTCGCGAACGCGCAGGCGATGCGGATGGCCCTGGACTTCGCGAAGGTCTACGAGCGCGAGCAGGGCGTGCGCAAGGAGTTCGAGTCGCAGCTTCGCCAGATGACGCTCATGGAGAAGCAGGCGACGCGCTACGCCGAGGATCTCGCGTCGATGCTCCGCAGCGAGCGCGAACGCCGCCAGGAGCTCGAGCGCGCGCTCGAGCAGGAACGCATCGCGAACGAGGAGCTGCGGCGGACCGGCCTGCAGGGCATCAGCCACCTTCTCCTCGCCGCGACGATCAAGGACCGGACCACCGGCGAGCATCTCCAGCGCGTGCGCCGGTACGTCGAGGTGATCGCGCAGCGGCTCGGTCTTCCCGAGGATCTCGTCGAGGAGTTCGGCTACTCGAGCGTCATGCACGACGTCGGCAAGATCCACACCCCCGACCACATCCTCCAGAGCGAGCACCACCTCACCGACGAGCAGTTCAGCGTCATCAAGCAGCACTGCATCGACGGGGAAAAGATGCTCGGCGAGGCCAGGTTCTTCGAGACGGCGAGGGCGATCGCGCGCGAGCACCACGAGCGCTGGGACGGCCGCGGCTATCCCGACGGGAAGAAGGGCGAGGAGATCTCGATCGCCGCGCGCATCGTGTCGGTGGCCGATGTGTTCGACGCGCTCACCTCGAAGCGCCCGTACAAGGATGCGTGGTCGGTGCAGGCCGGGCTTGCGGCCATCGAAAAGGACGCCGGCGAGCGCTTCGACCCCGAGGTCGTGAGCGCGTTCGTCGCGCTCTATCGCGAAGGTGTGGTCGAGACGATCAGGAGCGTGGTTGCGGCGAGCGCGCCCGAGCCGAACGGAAGCTCAGCCAAGTGATGGCGCCGCCTCCGGCGGCGCTCGCGATCATCGACAGTGCGACGAATACCGCGAGCGACCACGTCGTGAACTCATTCGGTAGGCCGAAGCGCGAGACCGTCTCGCTCAGATAGTCGCGAACAAAGAGCGCCCGCACCGTCCCGCCGAGGAGTCCCGCGAAAAGACCGACGGCCGCGCCCGCGCGCAGAGCGCTCCGTTCCTCAATCGCAAGACGCGCGGCGACCCAGCCAAGCGCGGCGTACACCGCCACCGAGAGGATGAACCCGACGAGGGTGAGGGCCGCGCCGCTCGGAGCGAAGGCCGGGCGGCCCCGTCCGGGCTGGTCAGCGAGCTGACCCGCGCTCGCCCAAGACTCGCCGGCGCCGATCGCGACGAGGGCCGCGACCGCGCCGAACATCGCGAGGTACCGCACGCGCGCACGTTCAGGCGCGTCGCTTGCTCCGTCAAACCGGCCGTGAACGCTGGCGGACCCGAGCCAGGCCATCGCTACCCCGAGCTGCCCGAGACCAAGAGCCTCGGCGCCTGGCGGGAGGCGGCCGCGCACTGCCGGGCCTGCGACCTTTGGAAGAACGCGACGCAGACCGTGTTCGGCGAGGGCCGCCGGACGGCGAAGGTCATGCTCGTTGGTGAGCAGCCCGGCGACAGGGAGGATCTCGCCGGCAAGCCGTTCGTCGGACCCGCCGGCCGGGTGCTCGATGACGCATTTGAGGCCGCCGGCATCGATCGCGACACCGTCTATCTCACAAACGCGGTGAAGCACTTCAAGTGGCGAGCGGCGGGGAAGCGCCGCCTGCACGAGAAGCCGAACCGCAGCGAGGTCGCCGCGTGCCGCCTGTGGGTCGATGCCGAGATCGGGATCCTGAAGCCGCAAGTGATCGTCTGCCTCGGCGCGGTCGCCGCGCAAGCGCTCATCTCGCCGAGCTTCAAGGTGACCCAAGGGCGTGGCAAGCTGATCCCTTCGCCGCTCGCCCCTCACGTCATGGCGACGGTGCATCCCTCGTCGATTCTGCGTGCGCCGGACGATGCGAGCCGCGAGCGGGAGATGAAGCTCTTCGTCTCGGATCTGCGTGCGGTCGCGAAGGTCATCCGCGGCCTGGCCTGAGCTCTTCTTCCCCGCGCATGACGAGCGTCCCCGCGAGCGCGCACAAGCCAACGAGGCCGACGAACCCCCAGGCCGCCGCGAAGCCCCACGTCTGCACGGCGAAACCCATCACGGGCGCTCCGATCATCACGCCCGCCGTTCCCCCGGCCGCGGCCATACCTTGCGCAGCGCCGGGGGCCCGCGGAAGCGACGCGGCAGCGGTGTTGAACACAGGTGCGTAGGGGAGCCCCACGCCCGCTCCGAGGATCACGGCACCGGCGAGAGCGACCCCGAGGGGCCGTCCCGGAAGGGCGAGCAGCGCGACGCCCATCAAGACCGCAGCGTCGCCGATCCGCATCACCGCCTTCGTGCGCGCGAGTCCTCTGGTCACGACGAGTCCGCCGAGCGGGCGCGTGAGCACCGCGACGAAGAGAAGGATCGAGCCGAGGATCCCCGAGAGCGCGAGCGGCAGCGAGAACTCGCGCAGCAGGAACACGGTGATCCACGAGCCCGCGGCGATCGCGAGCCCGAACCCGGCCGCGTGTTGCAGACTGACGAGCCAGCAATTCGCGCAGCGAAGAGCGTCGAGCATGCTGCCCTCGCGGCGTACGGGCGAGACCGCCGGCGCGGCGAGCCACAGGCCAAGGAGCGCCGCGAGTGCGACGGCCTCGAGCACGAACGCTGCGCGCCAGCCGCCGAGCGCCACCGCGACGGTCGGCGTCACGACGAGCGCGAGCGCCGATCCGAGCGGGAACCCCGCGCCGTAGAGGCCGAGCCCGAAGTGCGCCTGAGCCGTCCCGTAGAGTCCGGCGATGTAGCGCGTGGCCGCCACGAAAGCGAGCGCCGAACCGACGCCCTGCACCGCCTTGGCCGCGAGCGAGACGGGGAGCTCGCTCGCGGTGGCGAACAAGACCGTACCGACTATGGAAACGGCGAGGCCAACGCCGATCGCTCGTTTCGGCCCGATCCGATCAGGGACACCGCTGGTCAGGAGCGTCGTCGCGATGTACGCCAGGAACAGCGCGGCCGAGAGGAGTCCCGCCTGGGCGTCACTCAGGCGGAGGTCGGTCGCGAGCAGCGGGAGGAGCGCGGCGTGATCGGAGTACGTCGCGCCGAAGCCAATGGCGACGGCCGTGACGAGCCCGACCCCCAGCGCGCGCATATGCGCGGACGCTAGCGAACGGCCAGGCCGGCGGCCGGTCAGCCGTCCGGAGCGGTGCCGAGACCCTGCTAGATTCCGGCCCACCGAACCGTGCCGCCGAGGCGGAGCTACTTCATGGTGACGGCCGCGCAGAGCGGCCGCCCAGGCGGGAGGGATCTCGAAATGCGACGACTCGTGGCCAGCATCACCGCGGCGCTCCTCGTGGTAACGGCTTGCACCGCGACACCGTCAACGACGCCTCAGGCGTCTGCCGGCGAGAAGCCGGTCCCCGGCGGGACTCTGGTCAGGGCGGTAACCGGCGACCCGAAGTCCTTCAACCCCATCCTGGTCACCGATACGACGTCCTACCGCTACATCGAGGCGGTCTACCAGGACCTCCTCCGTCGTGATCCCAAAACAAGCGAGCTGACCGGTCGCCTCGCGGAGAAGTTCGAGCTGAGCAAGGATGGGCTCACTCTGACCTACACGCTCCGCGACGGGCTCAAGTGGAGCGACGGAACGCCGTTCACCGGCGAGGACTACAAGTACACCGCCGAAGCAACCATGCGCAGCAAGCGGACGACCCGCCAGACGGCCTTCACGAATGTGCTGGGAGCGCAGGACTACAAAGACGGCAAGACGGACGAGATCAAGGGCATCCAGGTGAAGGACGGTGGAAAGAGCATCGTCATCACCTTCAGCAAGACCTTATGCACGGCGGTCGAGGACCTCTCGGGCGCCGGCGCCGGATACCTGCTGCCGAGCAAGCACTTCAAGCAGTACTTCGATCCGCGTACGACCGATACGAGCAAGACCATCGATGACAACCCGCTCAACATGGCTCCCCCCGCGTCGATGGGCCCCTGGGTCTTCAAGGACTTCAAGCCCGGCGACCGTGCAACCTTCACGAAGAACCCGAACTACTACCTCGGCGCGCCACTCATCGATGAGTTCATCGTCAAGGTGTATTCGGACGCGGCCGCCATCAAGGCGGCGCTCCTCGTCGGCGAAGTGTCGTTCGCGGGCGTCGAGCCCAAGGACTGGGACGAGCTGACGAAGGTCGAGTCCCTCAAGGGATTCGAGTTCGCCGACTTTGGGTGGAACTACCTTGCCTGGAACGCCGAGTCGACCAAGGCGCCGTGGCTCGCGAACAAGCTCGTGCGCCAGGCCTTGACCTACGGGGTCAACCGACAGGCGATCATCGACAAGATCGTCTTCGGTCACGGGAAGCTCGTGTATGCGGCGCAGCCGCCTGCCAACGCCGCGTACAAGGACGACGATCTGAACAAGTATCCGTTCGATCCGCAGAAGGCGAAGCAGCTCCTTGAGCAGGCCGGCGCGAAGATGGGGTCCGACGGCATCTACCGCTGGACCGACGGCACGCCCATGAAGATGCGCATCGAGACGAATCAGCCGAATACGGTCCGCGAGACGATCCTCCAGCTCGCCCAGGAGCAGTACAAGCAGATCGGCGTCTCGATCGATGCGCAGCTCATGTCGTTCAACACTCTGCTCGAGCGGATCCGCTGCTGCGGCAAAGACTTCGAGGGCTGGATCAGCGGATTTACCGGCTTGGGGCCGGATCCCGATCAGGAGAGCCTCTGGCACTCCTCGCACATCGCTCCCAATGAGTTCAACCGCTGGCGATACCGCAATCCGAGCGTGGATCGTTTGCTCGATCAGATCCACAGCGGGCCGGACTGCAACGAAGCGACACGCAACAAGCTCGTGCACGACGTTGACAAGCAGCTGAATGAAGACGTTCCGGTGATCTGGCTGTACTCGGGGAACAACCTCATCTTCGGGCAGAAGAACATCCAGAACTTCGCGCCGACGTCGGTGAGCACGATCTACAACATCGAGCAGTGGTGGATCAAGAAATAGGCGCCTAGCGTGACGCGGGCGGCGGCCGCCGCCCGCGTCCGCTTCGCCGGAGGGTCATGGGCCGGTTCGTCCTTCGCAGGCTCGTCCAGGCCGTGCCGACACTCTTCGGCATCCTCCTCCTGACGTTCCTGCTCACGCGGCTTTCACCATCGGATCCGGTCGCGCTGATGTTCGGCGACCGTTTCAACGTGACCGAGGAGCAGCGGCAGGAGCTTCGTCACAACCTCGGTCTCGATGAACCGCTGCCTGTCCAGTTCATCACCTATCTGGGCAAGGTGGCGGTCCTCGACTTCGGGAACTCGTTCATCTACCACCGGCCGGTGATGCAGGTGATCGCGGAGCGTCTCCCCAACAGCCTGCAGCTGTCGATCGCCGCGCTCCTGGTGGGGCTCGTCATCGGCGTGCCGCTTGGTATCGTCGCCGCGCTGACGCGCGGGCGCTTGCCGGATCACGTCATCAGGCTCACCTCCGTCGTCGGCCATGCGATCCCGACGTTCTGGTTCGGACTCCTGTTCGTGCTCGTCCTCGGGGTGCAGCTGCGGTGGTTTCCGGTCGGGAGCATGAACGCGATCGGGAGAGAGAGCGACATCCTCGACCGCCTCTGGCACATGGTCGGTCCTGTGCTCACACTCTCGCTCGGCGCGATCTCGAACTATCCGCGTTTCCTGCGCACGCAGATGCTGGAGGAGCTCTCGCAGGACTATGTGCGCACCGCGCACAGCAAGGGCCTCCGCGGGCGGCTCGTGGTGACCAGACACGTGCTGAGAAACGCGATCATCCCGCTGGTGACCTCGCTGGGCGGGATCCTCACCATCCTCATCGGCGGAGCGGTGATCACCGAGCAGATCTTCAACTGGCCCGGGCTCGGCCGGCTCTTCTTCGAGGCGCTCGTGAACAAGGATTTCCCGATCGTGCAAGCCAACGTCGTAGTGGGTAGCGCGCTGCTCCTCCTCTCCTACATCCTCCGCGACGTCGTCTACGTGATCGTCGATCCACGTATCAAGGTGAAGGCGTGAGCACAGCCGCCGCGCACGTGCTCGTGCCTCCCGCCGAAGTGCGACGGGTGAGCGCCAGCTTCTGGTCCGACGCGCTCTGGCGCCTTCGCCACGACCCAACGACGATGACCGCGTTCGCTGTGCTCTTCGTCCTCGCCGTTCTCGCAATCGGGGCCGACTTCCTCGCCGACAACTTCTTCCAGTGGAGCTTCTCCAAGCAGGACATCCTGAACAGCTACGGCAAGCCGAACGCGGATCAGCCGGCGATGTGGCTCGGTAGCGATCAGCTGGGGCGTAGCCAGATCGTGCGGCTCCTTTACGGCGCCCGCGTCTCGCTGTTCATCGGAGTCTTCGGCGCGATCGTTTCGCTCGTCATCGGCGTCGGCCTCGGGATCTCGGCGGGCTACTTCCGCGGGTGGTGGGATGACGTCGTCGTATGGATCGTGAGCACGCTGAACGGGATCCCGACGCTATACCTGCTGCTCATCGTGGGCTTCTTGTTCCGCCTGGACTACATCAGCCTCGCGGTCTTCATCGGGGCGCTCGGCTGGACCTTCATCACCAACCAGGCGCGGGGACAGACCTTCACGCTGCGCGAGCGCGATTTCGTCACAGCCGCGAGAGTCATCGGCGCTTCGCCGGGCCGTATTGTCCTGCGGCACATCTTCCCGAACGTGCTGCCGCTGCTGATCGTGATCGCGATGATCGACGTCGCGGGCGTGATCCTGGCGGAGTCGGGGCTCTCGTACCTGGGATTCGGCATCCAGCCGCCGGTTCCGTCCTGGGGCAACATGCTGAACGGCGCCTCCCAGTTCTTCACCCGCGGCCCGTGGCTCGTGTACCCGCCGGGGTTTTGCATCGCTCTCACGGTGCTGTGCCTCTACCTCATCGGCGACGGTCTTCGCGACGCCCTCGACCCGCGCCTTCGCGGCGCCAAGTAGCCCCGGTGCCGGCGGCCCGCCGGCAGCCGATGTCCAGAAATTGGCGGAAATCGGCCCTTGACAGCGTGTGCAAGCGGCATTACATATTTTTCTAGTCGCGAAAGTAGCGGAGGGACACGAGATGGCGACGCTGGACGAGGTCAAAGGCTGGCTGTCCGGGCGGCTCCCGAAGGAGTGGTACACGGGAACGCCCGAGGTCCGCATGGACCAGGACGAGATCTGGGTCATCGGGACCCTTCCTGACGTGAGCGCGCCCGGCGGTGCCGACGCCCTGCAAGCCGCACGAGAAGGGGCGATCCAGAGATTCCGCGAGACCACGCGCGAGGAGCGCATCAAGATCGCCGGCGAGGGGCGCGAGCGCTTCCGCCGCAACGTGGCGTGGGGCGCGAAGATCGGGGACCAGACAGCGCTCTTCACGCACCTTTCCGTTCCGGTCATGACACGGCTTCGCCTGCCGGAGCGCGAGCTGCTCGACACGCTCGTGCGCTCGGGCGTCGCTCGAAGCCGCTCGCACGCGCTCGCCTGGTGCGTCCGGCTCGTCGAGAAGAACGAGTCGTCGTGGGTCGGCGAGCTGAAGGAGGCGCTCTCGAAGGTCGGCGACGTCCGGTCCCAGGGGCCGCTCAACTAATGACGACTGAAGTTCGCGACGCCCCACGCGCTGACACCGATCCTGCGAGCGCGCTCCTGGATGCGTACTCGCAGGCGGTCGTCCGGGTCGTGGAGCGGGTCGCGCCGAGTGTGGTCAACGTGCGGCGGGGCCGCAGCGGTGGAAGCGGCGTGATCGTCGCGCCGGATGGCTACGCGCTCACGAATGCGCACGTCGTCGACGGCGCGCAAGCGGTGGATGTCACGCTCATGACCGGCAGGGAGCTCCGCGCACCGGTCGTCGGGAGCGACGCGGCGACCGACCTCGCCGTCATCCGCATCCCAGAATCGGGTCTCCAGGCCGCGGAGCTCGCGGACACCGAGAGCCTGCGTGTCGGCCAGCTCGTCATCGCGATCGGCGATCCACTCGGGTTCCACTCGACGGTCACGACAGGCGTGGTCAGCGCGCTGGGACGGTCCCTTCGCGCGCGCGACGGCCGTGTCATCGAGAACGTCATCCAGACGGACGCCGCGCTCAACCCGGGGA
>DASYSC010000169.1:0-11144 GCA_036003765.1 Candidatus Limnocylindria bacterium | reverse complement strand
CCGAGCGCGATGAACGCGAACACGATCGCGAAGATGGTCGTGCCGTCGGTCAGGTCCACTAGTTCTGCAGCCTCCCCGCAACGAGCTCGAGCACGTCGACCGGGCGCACCTGCTCCTGCACGCCCTTTGCCCCGACGCCTTCTTCCAGCATGATCAAGCAGAACGGGCACCCGCTCGCGACCTTCGTCGCCCCGGTTTTCGCCGCCAGGAGCTGGTCGATCCGGCGGTGGTTGACGCGCTGGCCGACCTTCTCCTCCATCCACATGCGTCCGCCGCCCGCGCCGCAGCAGAACCCGCGTTCACGGTGATGGGGCGCGATCTCCGCGCGCTGTATGCCGGGAAGGGCGTCGAGGACCGCCCGAGGCTGGTCGTAGATGCGGTTGTGACGGCCGAGGTAGCACGGATCGTGGTACGCCACGATCTCCTGTCCATCGCGCGCGACCCGAAGCTTTCCTTCCGCCAGCAAACGGTCGACGAGCTGCAACGCGTGGAGAACTTCGTAGGTCCCGCCGAGCTGGGGGTATTCGTTGGCGATGGTGTTGAAGCAGTGCGGGCAGCTCGCGATCACCTTCCGCACGCCGTACTTGCGGAACGTTTCGATGTTCTGCTGGGCCTGCAGCTGCCAGAGGTACTCGTTGCCGATGCGACGCGCGGGATCGCCGTTGCAGGTCTCTTCCGCACCGAGGATGGCGAAGGAGACGTTCGCGGCCCGGAGGATCGCCACGAGGGCGCGAGCGACGCGCTGGTTGCGGCGGTCGACGGAGGCGGCGCAGCCGACGAAGTAGAGGTATTCGGCGTCGGGCCTCTCCGCGAAGGTCGGCACGCCGAGCTCCTTCGCCCAGTCACCCCTCGTTTCGCGAGGCTCGCCCCATGGATTGCCCGCACGCTCGATGTTGGTCATCGCGCGCTGCGCCTCGGGCGGCGCCGCGCCCTCCATCAGCGTGAGGTGCCGGCGCATGTCCACGATCTTGTCGATGTGCTCGATGGTCACCGGGCACGCTTCGACGCACGCCGCGCACGTCGTGCACGCCCAGAGCTCTTCGGGCTTCGACTCTATCCAGTGCGCGGGCGGCTTCGTCTCGGCCTTCGGATCGTTGAGGAGCGCGGGCCCCTCGGCAAGCAGCTGGTCGCGCACGTCGAGGACGATCTTCTGCGGATCCAGCAGCTTCCCCGTCGCAAGCGCCGGGCAGTTGTCCGAGCAGCGCCCGCACTCGGTGCAGGTGTAGCCGTCGAGGAGCTGCTTCCAGCTGAGGTCCCGGATCGTGGCGGCGCCGAAGGTCTCCTTGCTCTCGATGTCCTCGATGAGCCCGAGCGCGCCTCGAGGTGTCTGCTTGCGGAAGAACACGTTCGGGAGCGTCGTGACAATATGCAGGTGCTTCGACTGCGGCAGGTACGCCGCGAATGCGAGCACCGTCACGACGTGTAGCCACCAGGCCCAGTAGAAGACGACAGCCGAGGACTCGCCAGGGAACACCGAGCCCCTCAAGATCAGTCCCGCGAGCGGCGGCGGCGTGTTGCCCTTCTCGAGAGAGCCCGCGGCGAGGCCGGCGCCCTCGAATAGGAGCAGCGTGATCATGAGGACCGCGATCAATCCGAGGATCACGTAGCCGTCGAGCGCGACGTGCATCCGCGGAGGGGCGAAGAAGATCCGGCGGACCAGCGCGATCGCGATCGAGCCGAGCACGAGGACCGCGAAGATGTCGATCGTCCAGGCGAAGACCGCGCTGCCCGTCCCCGGGACGTGAAAGCCGGTGATGCCGTTCACGAGCAGGTCCACAGTGCCGATCGTGATGACGAGGAAGCCCCAGAAGATGAAGGCGTGCGCGAGGCCGCGCACGTAGTACGGGCGCTTGAGCAATTTGCGCTGGCCGAGATAGATGACGAGCTCGTCGCGGATGCGCCTCCATGGATGGTCGAGCCGTGCCTCGGACCGGCCGAGCCGGAGGAATCGATAAAGGCGCCACGCGCGCCAGAAGAACGCGCCGAATCCGAGGACCGCGAGGAAAAGCAGGACCGCTCCCCATGGCAGGAAGGGGCCGGTCGGCGCGATCACTCCTTGAACATCTCCTCGGCGATGACGAGCTTCATGATCTCGCTCGTTCCTTCATAGATTTCGGTGATCTTCGCGTCGCGGTAGTGGCGCTCCGCGGGGAAGTCCTTGAGGTACCCGTAGCCGCCGAAGATCTGTACGCAGTCGCGGGACGCCTTCACGGCGACGTCGCTCGCAAAGAGCTTGGCCTCGGCTGCAGCCAGGATGTAGTCCTCACCGGCGTCCTTGAGCGCGGCGGCGCGCCAGGTGAGGAGGCGCGCGGCGTCGATCTCCGTCGCCATGTCCGCCAGCATCCACTGGATCGCCTGGAAGTCGGCGATCTTCTTGCCGAAGGCTTCGCGCTGCTTCGCGTACGCGAGCGAGTCCTCGAGGCACGCGCGTGCGATCCCGACCGCCTGCGCCCCGATCGAGATGCGGCCGCCGTCAAGCGTCGAGAGCGCGATCTTGAATCCTTCCCCGACTCCGCCTAGCAGGTTCGCCCGGGGGACGCGGCAATCCTGAAAGACGAGCTGCGCCGTGTCCGAGCCGCGTATCCCGAGCTTTTTCTCGAGCTTGCCGACAGAGAAGCCCGGCGTCCCCTTTTCGACGATGAACGCCGCGATGCCCTTGCCGCGGAGCGACGGGTCTGTCTGCGCGAAGACGATCGCGACGTCCCCGATCGAGCCGTTCGTGATGAAGTTCTTCGTGCCGTTCAGCACCCACGCGTCGCCGGCACGCTTCGCGCTGGTCCGCATCGCAGCCGCATCGCTTCCGGACGCGGGCTCCGAGAGCGCGAAGCAGCCGATCTTCTCCCCGCCCGCAAGGGCCGAAAGGTAGCGCTCCTTCTGGGCCTCGCTCCCGAAGTTCAGGATCGAATCGACCGCAAGCGAGACGTGCGTGCAGAGCACGACGCCGGTCGAGGCGCAGGCGCGGTTGATCTCCTCGAGGACGAGGACGTACGACACGGCGTCGAGGCCCGCGCCGCCGTAGCGCTCGGGCACGTACGTGCCCATGAACCCGAGCTTCCCCATCTCGACAAGAAGCTCGCGCGGGATCTTTCCCTGCTCGTCGATCTCCGCCGCGCGAGGTAGGACGCGTTCGGTCGCGAAGTCGCGCGCGATCCGCTGCACCTGTTCCTGCTCTTCGGTGAGGCTGAGGTCGAAGCCGGTCTCGGCGGACGTCACCGCCACTGCCGCACTCCGAAGACCCGCCCGTCGGGATCGCACGCGAGGAAGTACCCGTCGCGCACTCCACCGACCACCGCGCTTCGCGCGCGCGCGCGCTCGAATGCCGCAGCCAGATCTCGCACATGGAACCACGGAACGAATCCTGCCTGCGGCGGCTCATTCTCGGGATCGTGCACTGTGAAGGTCGCCCCGTTCCCGGTCTCGAACCAGACCGAGTCCTCCTGCGGCTGCTGCCGGCGCAGACCAAGAACCTCTTCGAAGAATCGCGCGACCTCTTCGCGCTTCGCGGTGAAGGCGAACACCTTGGTGAGCGCCGGCTGCGCCAGCTCCGCCATCAGAGCAGCTCGACCGCGAGCGCGACCGCCTCGCCGCCGCCGAGGCAGAGCGTTGCGACGCCGCGCCGCTTGCCGCGCGCGCGGAGCGCGTAGAGCAGCGTGACCAGCAGACGAGCGCCGGAAGCGCCGATGGGGTGGCCGAGCGCGACCGCGCCGCCGTTCACGTTGAACTTCTCTTCGGGGATGTCGAGCTCGCGCCTGACGCACTCGATGCCACTGAAGGCCTCGTTCACCTCGAAGAGGTCAACCTCATCGATCTTCCAGCCCGCCTTCTCGAGGCAACGCTCGATCGCGCCCTTTGGCGCGGCGAGGAACAGCTCGGGCTCGTGCGCGAACTGGCCCTGCGCGACGATCCGCGCGATGGGCTTCACGCCGAGCTCGCGCGCGCGCTCTTCCGATGCGAGGACCACCGCCGCACCGCCATCGTTCAGCTTGGACGCGTTGCCGGCGGTGATCGTGCCGCTGGGCTTGAAGGCGGGCTGGAGCTTGGCGAGCGACTCGAGGCTCGTCTCGCGCGGCGTCTCGTCCTTGCTCACCACCGTCACCGCGCCTTTTCGGCCCGGCACCTCGACGGGGACGATCTCGGCGTCGAAGGCGCCCTCGCGCTGCGCGCGCAGGGCCTTCTCGTACGAGCCGAGCGCGAAGCGGTCCTGATCCGCGCGCGAGAGTCCGCACTGCTCCGCGACGATCTCGCCGCCGAGACCCATGTGCCCGTGACCGTAGGCGTCCATGAGGCCGTCCGTGAGATTCGCGTCCTCGAGCTTGTGCTCTCCCAGCGGCAGGCCCGCGCGCAGACCGCGCGCCAGATAGGGCGCGTTCGACATCGACTCCATGCCACCGGCTACGACGACCCGTGCCTCGCCGGCGGCGATCTGCGTCGCGGCGAGCATGACCGATTTGAGCCCCGAGCCGCAGACCTTGTTCACGGTCGTGCAGGGGACGGAGTTGGGGATGCCCGCGGCGAGCGAGGCTTGCCGTGCCGGCGCCTGCCCGACGCCGGCCTGCACGACGTTCCCCATGAAGACCTCGTCGACCTGGTCGGGCCTCACACCGGCGCGTTCAAGCGCGCACTTGATCGCGATCGCGCCGAGCTTCGGGGCGGAGACTGGCGCGAGACCGCCGAGGAAAGCGCCGATCGGCGTGCGCGATGCGCCGAGGATGACGCTCCTCATTTCGCGCCTTCTTCGCCGAGCCGCCGCGCGACGTGTTCGCGGTACGAGCGGATCTCGTCGCGCAGAGCCGTGAGCTCGCCGATCCGCTCCTTCGTCGTCGCAAGGTGCGCGTCGAGTAGCTCGATAAGCCGCGGGAGGACTTTGGCGTTCGTATGGTGACGGCCGTAAAGCGTCTCCAGCTCCTGCATCTCGGCGAGCGAGAGGCCAAGCACCTTGAGCTTCAAAATGAACTTCAAGCGGCGGACGTCGTCGTCGGTGTACACGCGCTGACCGCCATCCAGACGCTTCACCGACTCGAGAAGCCCGCGCTCCTCGTAATAGCGGATGGTCCGCTCGGTCAGGCCGACCTTCGCCGCGACCTCGCCGATGCGATAGCTGGTGGGCGCCGCCGTCGCCACGTCCGCCAGTTTACGTCAACTGGCGGCCGTATGGGACTTTCGCCGATCAGGTCGGGACGGCGCCCTCCGACGCTCATAGCTCGGTTGGACTCACGACGAACCCGAGTCGTGCTGTCGACCGCCGGAGCGCCGCATCGAGCGTGACCAGCCTGCACCGCAGCAACTGCGCCAGCGCGACGTATTCCGCGTCGTACATCTTCGCCCAGCCAATCTCGTCGGCGAGTCGCCAGGCTTCTCCCCCGAGCCCGGCGGGGGAACGGGAGGCGATGGCTGAGGCGCCGAAACGGTCCAGCGCCTCTCGCGCGAGATCGACCGAAATGTCACCGCGCCATACCGATTGGTGAAGACTCGCGCGGACCTCAGGCCGGAGAAGCGGCGGTGCGACCAGGTCCTCGCCTCGGAATCGTCGAAATCCACGTGGGAGAAGCGACGCTTCATAACCACGCTAGCGTCGAGGACGAGGGTCAGCGGCTCTCCCGAGCCCGTCGAACCATCTCGACCGGGTTTGGAAGTCGAAGGCGCGCGTGCTCCGCAGTCCACTCCTTCGGAAGAGGCAGCATCTCAGCCTCGCCGCCGCGCGCGATGCGCTCGAGATCGCGCTCCTCGATCACGTGCTGAGTCCCGACCTTACGTGAGGGTAGCTTTCCCGAGCGGATCCACCGTCGGACGGTCTCAGGATCGCGCCGCACACGACGGGCGGCCTCCGGAACGGTCAACATAGTCGCATACTACTACATGACCTTTTTTTGTCGGCGCGTCTCAACGCCCGTCCGGCGGCACCCACTGGCGCGTCGTGTCGCCTGTGTACTCGGACTCGGGCCGGATGATGCGGTTCGCTGATAGCTGCTCGAGACAATGCGCCGCCCAGCCCGCGACGCGGGAGACCGCGAAGGTGGGCGTGAAGAGATCGACCGGGATGCCGAGGCCGTGCAGCACGAGGGCGGTGAAGAACTCCACGTTCGTACGCAGGTTCCGGCCGGGCTTGTACTCGTCGAGGAGCCGCAGCGCGACGCGCTCCACCTCGCGAGCGAGCTCGTAGAGCTGAACGTCGCCGTCGGCTCGGAAGAGCTCCTCGGCCGCGCGCGACAGGACGTCCGCTCGCGGATCGCGAACTTTGTAGACGCGATGGCCGAAACCCATAAGCCGCTCGCCGCGCTCCAGCTTGACGCGCATGAATGGTTCGGCGTTCGCGGCCTGCCGGATCTCGAACACCATGTCGAGGGCTGGACCGGGTGCTCCACCGTGGAGCGGACCCTTGAGCGCACCGATCGCGCCGACGATCGCCGAGATCACATCCGACTCGGTGGAGACGATCACGCGAGCGGTGAACGTCGACGCGTTCAGGCCATGGTCGATCACCGTATTGAGGTACGTCTCGAGCGCGCGCGCCCGCGCCTCGCTCGGACGAGCGCCCTTGAGCATGTAGAGGTAGTTCGCCGCATGCGAGAGGCCGTGGTGCGGCGCGATCGGACCCTCGCCGGCGAGGAGTCGGCCGTAGCTCGCGACGATGGTCGCGAAGCGTGCCACGCAGACGAGCGCGTCGCGGTAGGGACCGTCCGGAACCGTCTCGCCGTCTGCGCGCAGGCTGAGCGTGCCGGCCGCCATCCGCAGCGCGTCCATCGCCGGGAGCTTCTGCGCCGCCGCTGCGTCGAGGACGTCCCGGGTGATGGCCGGCAGATCGCGCAGTGCGGCGAGCTCCGCGCGGAACGCGCCGAGCTCTCGGCCATTCGGAAGCCGGTCGTTCCAAAGGAGAAAGACCATCTCCTCGAACGTCGCGCGGCCCGCGATCTCTTCCAGCGGATAGCCGGCGATGACGAGCTCGCCCTTCCGTCCATCGACCTTCGAAAGGCGCGTGCGCGCCGCGACGATGCCCTGCAGGCCGGGAACGTACACGCTCGCCACGGTCAGAGACTAGCCATCTCAGGCAGCGAGCTCGCGGAGCGCGCCCGCGAGCGCTCGCGCACCCAGCGCCGCGTCGTCGAGCGAGGCGAATTCGCGAGGCGTGTGGGATCCGCCGGACGAGCGCACGAAAATCATCCCGGTCGGCACTCCTGAGAGCTGCGCGTTCTGCGCGTCATGCCCGGCGCCGCTCACGAGCAGATCGGCGTCGACGCCGACGTCCTTCACCGCGCGGCGGAGCAGCAGCGCGATCCCGCGGTCGAGGGGCGTCACCGGAACGCGCGCGAGCTCGTCGACCGTCGGCTGCAGACCGCGCGTGTGCGCGATCCGCTCGACCTCGGCCAGGACACCTCGCACCAGCTCCTCGTGCCCGCGCGCCGCGCGGAGGTCCAGCGAGAACACGCACTCTCCCGGAATCACATTCTTGGCACCAGGACGGACGGCGATCTCGCCGACGGTGCCGACGCCGTCGGGGTGCGCCCGCGCGATGCTCTCGACGGCCAGGACGATCTCGGCGGCGCCCGCGAGCGCGTCGGCTCGCGCGCTCATGACCGTGGCGCCGGCGTGATCCGCGCGCCCGCGGAGCGTCACACGCGCGTGGTAGATCCCGACGATGTCGCTTACCACCCCGAGCGCCCGCCCAAGATCAGCCAGACGCGGGCCCTGCTCGATGTGCAGCTCGAGGTAAGCAAGGAACTCTTTGGGGTCGCGCTTTGCGAGGGTCGGGTCGCCGCTCTCCCCAAGCGACCGAAGCGCGTCTTCGATGGAAACGCCGTCGCGGTCCTTCCGCTCGGCGACGCCAGGCGCGAGGCGACCGAACGCCGCGGTGGAGCCGAAAAGACCCACTCCGAAACGAGCGCCTTCCTCATCCGCCCAGCCGACGACCTCGATCGGCCGCGGGAGAGGCGCCTGGAGATCCATCAGCGACTCGACAGCCTCGACGGCGCAAAGCACGCCGAGCGCCCCATCGAATCGACCGCCCTCCGGAACGGAATCGAGATGCGAGCCGACGAGGATCGAGGGAGTCCGCCCCTCGGACCCCGCGGGGTCGAAGCGTGCCCAGAGATTCGCGGCCGGGTCACGCCTGACGCGAGCACCACGCGCGGCGAGCCAGCCGCCGACGAGAGCACGCGCCCGCTCCTCGTCACGCGAGAGGCCCAATCGAGTGACCGCGGTACCTTTGCCGCCGATCGCCGACAGCTCGGCGATGCGGCGCTCGAGGCGTCCGCGATCGATCACGAAACGCGCCGCGCCAGGTCTTCTGACGCGAACGTGACGTTCGCGAAGACCTCGCGCTCGAGCTCCTTCGCGATAGGGACCGCCCGTTCTATCTCGGCCGCGTACTTCGGGTTCCGCAGTGCGGTGTTGCGCGCGCGTTCTTCCAGCGGTTCGACGGCCTGGCCGCCGCGCCGGTCAGCGACGTAGACGAGCTTGTCCGCGAACGTGCGCGGCGCGAGCGCGGGATCGAGCACCGCGTAGATCGCGTGGCGGCGCGCGGGTTCGACGCAGCGCTCCAGACCCTCGGCGGCCAGCACGAGCGCGGACAGGACATTGTGGTCGCGCGCGTCGCCGGCGAGCAGGGGACTGCGTCCGACGTCGTGGAGGTACCCGGCGAGGACCACCGCGTCTTCGTCGATCGGCTCGCTCCCGGGCCGGCGCGCGGCGACGAACGCCGCCGCGATGCGCCCGACCACCCGACTGTGCGTCGCCAGCCAATCGGGATAGCGGTAACGAACGAAGAAGCGCTCCGCTTCGGTGGATAACTGCGTCAATTCGCTATTGACACCACCTTCACGCCTGACTACGGTCGCCGCCACGGGGGAGCGGATGGCCGAATCGGCTGTTGGAGATGACCGCATCATCGCGCACCTCCAGTTCGCTCGGGCCGTCGCCTCGCGGTCGATCGATCCGCGCTGCCGTGGCGCCGATCGCGAGGACCTCATCGCGTGGGGCCTCGTCGGTCTGGTCCAGGCAGCGCGACGGTACCGCGGAGACCGCGGCGCGTCGTTCGGCGCGTACGCCGCGCGCCGCGTGCGGGGCCAAGTGCTGGATGCACTGCGCGAACGCGATCCTCTCACGCGCTCCGCTCGCCGGGCGTTCCGCTCGGCGCAACGCGCCAGCGAGGATCCAGGGGCAGGGGCCCAGGGGGCAGGGGCCCCCGGACGCGGAGCGGAGCGCGTTGCGACGCCGCCGTACGTCGAGGTGTCGCTCGACCGCATCGGCGATGTCGCGCAGGGCCAGCGCACTCCTACGTACCGGGACGATCGATGGTCCGTCGTCGCCCGCGCGCTGCGGGATCTGCCGCCGCTCGAGCGCCGCGTGCTCATCCTCTCGTACGGGCGCGGACTCACGCTCCGCGAGATCGGGCTCGAGATCGGGCTTTCCGAGTCGGGCGTGTGCAGGCTGCGCGCGCGTGCGCTCGAGCGGATGCGATCGGCCTGCGCCTGAGCGATATCGTGCGGAGGTGTCCGACCTGCGTCGCGCACGGTTCGCGCGGCTGGTTCGCAACGCGCTCGCGGAGCTCCCGGCGGAGTTCCGCGAGCGGATTCGCAATCTCGAGATCGTGATCGAGGACGAGCCGAGCTCGGACCAGGTGCGCGATGGCGGGACGCTGCTCGGGCTCTACGAAGGAGTTCCGCTCACCGCGCGCGGCTACCAGGAGCCGTACCTCCCCGATCGCATCTGCATCTTCCGCGGCCCGATCGAGCGGATGACCGCATCTCCGCGACGCCAAGCCGCGATCGTGCGCGACACGGTCGTGCATGAGATCGCGCATCACTTCGGCATCAGCGACGAACGGCTGGAGGAGCTTGGTCTGGGCGACGCTGACTAGGCCGGAGGGTCAGGCCACCTCGCCGCGATCGGAGATGGAGCGCCGCATCGCGATGACCCGGCGGCGCAGCGTATCCACCTCGCCCCAGAGCTCGTCGGCGGAATGGCCGTAGTCGGCGGCGTGCGCGCGGAGCTCCTGCTCCATCACGTGATAGCCGATGGCGACCGTCCCGAGCACCACGACGGGCGGGACGTCGATCCCGGCCTCCTCGTCCACACGCAGGAGGCGCGCGATCGCGTCGTCGCGCTGCTCGTCGTTGGCGGCGAGCGCGACCAGCCAAAGCGGAATACGTCGTTCGAGGTACTCCGTAAGAAGGCGCCGCGTCCTGGCCGGATCGACGCTCGACGCGTCACCGACGATGGCTTCGGCGATCACGCGAGGCATGATCGCCGAGGCGCGTTCGCGGATGAACGCGGCGGCGGCCGCGCGACGTTCCATTTCACAACATGAACGCATGAAACGCGAGATCGCGTCGGGTCGCGCTTCACCTAACCCAGTACGGCGCGCTTGAACTTCGCGAGGGCCGCAACCGGCCCGTCGGGATCCTCATAGATCGCGGAGCCCGCGACCAGCACCGTCGCGCCCGCGGCGGCAACGCGCGCGGCGTTGTCGGGCTTGATCCCGCCGTCCACCTCGAGCTGGGCGGGCAGCCGGCGCTGATCGAGCGCGGCGCGGATCGCGCGCACCTTGTCGAGCGCGCTCTCGATGAACTTCTGACCACCGAACCCCGGACGGACGCTCATGACGAGCGCGAGGTCGACGGCGCCGAGGTGCGGGAGCACCGCGTCGACCGCGGTCTCCGGGTTCAGCGTGATGCCGGGGCGCACCCCGTGCGCGCGAATGGCCTCGAGCGTGCCAGCCAGGTCGCGCGCGGCCTCGACGTGGATGGTGAGGTAGGTGGCGCCCGCTGAAGCGTATCGATCTACCCAGTCCTCGGGCCGTTCGATCATCAGGTGCACGTCCAGGGGCAGACGTGTGGCCTTGTGGAGATCGGCGACCATCTTCGGCCCGAACGTCAGATTCCGCACGAAATGACCGTCCATGACGTCGACGTGCACCCAGTCGGCACCCGCCCGCTCAACGGCCTGGACCGCTTCAGCGAGCCTGGCGAAGTCGGCCGAGAGGATGGACGGAGCGAACTTCGGTTCAGCCACGCCTGACTTTCGCCTTGTGGCCGCGATTGGCGGCTGGCATCATCAACACCGGGAGGGCGCTCAATGTACCGTCCGCAGAACCTCCGCATTCCCGGTCCAACGTTCGTTCCACAGGCGGTGCTCGCCGCGTCGGCGAG
>DASYSC010000168.1:0-2960 GCA_036003765.1 Candidatus Limnocylindria bacterium | reverse complement strand
CGCACGGACGCGAGGAAGCGCCTGCGGTCGAGACGCGCGATGTGAAAGATCTCGAGGTATTGCCTCACCGAATGGACGAACACGGTCCGCACGCTCGGCGGATGCTCGGGCGCGATCACCGCGAGGTTCGCGGCCACGGCGGCCCTCGCGCGCGGAGCGGCGAGGTAGGCGATCGTGCCGGCGACCTCGGCGACCGGGCCCTGCCAGGCCGGCGGCACGCGTGGCAGGACGGCCTCGGCGGCGCGCGCGAGCGCGTCGACAGCGCTCACGTCGTCACGCGGCGCCTTCGGGACCTGCCCACATCGGTCGGAAGATGTACCACTGATCGGGCGTGCCGCGGACGAGCGTTTCGAGCCCGTGCACGATCGCTTGCGTGGCGAGCTCGATGTCGTGCGCGGCCTGCTTCGTGCGGTCGACGAAGATCGGCGGGAGCGCGACACCCCGGAAGGTGTTGTCACGTTCGCGCCTGACCGCCGCCACGACGATCGGCGCTCCCGAGACGCGCGCGAGGTTCGCCGCGATCGTGGGGAACTTCGTGCGGGCTCCGAAGAAGATCGCCTCCACGTTGTCGAGTTCGCGGGCGCGCGGGCCGAGATCCATCATCAGGCCGACCATCTCGTTGCGGCGCAGCGCCTGAAGCACCTGGCGAACGGCGCCTTCTGGCGGCAACAGCTTCACGTTCTTGTGCGCGCGGTTGGCGACAAGGAGATCCATGAGGCGCTGGTTCTCGAGCTCGTCGGCGATGACGTTGAGTGGCATCTCGTCGGCGATGCGCGCCCCACCGATCTCGAAGTTGCCGAAGTGCATCGAGACGAAGATGCATCCGCGGCCGTGGTCCCGGGCGGCGCGGACGTGAGACCAGGAGCGTGGATCCACCGTCACGAGGCGCTCGAAATCCTCCCCATCGAGACGCGGGAACCGCATGATCTCGACGAGGTACTTCGCGAAATTCCGGAACGAGCGCCGCGCCACGCGCGCGACCTCGCGGTCGTGCGCGGGCTTGTGCAGGACGACCGCGAAGTTCTGCTTGGCGATCCTGCGCCTGCTCACCCAGAGGACGTACGCGATCTCTCCGCCGACGACCGCGGCGGGGTAGGTCACCCACGATGGCAGCCGCTGCGCGAGCGTCGCGCCAAGTCGCCAGGCCCAGAACGCCGAACCGTGCAGCAGCCGGTCGCGCACTACGCCTTCCCCGCGAGCGTCAGGACGTTCGTGCCTTTGATGTAGTCCTCGACGCCCTCGCGGGCGCGATCGTCCGGGATCTGGCGCGGCGGGGACTTCATGAAGTAGGCGGACGGGGCCACGATCGTTCCGCCCAGCCCGCGGTCGAGAGCGAGCTTGCAGCAGCGGATGGCATCGATGACCACGCCGGCGCTGTTCGGCGAGTCCCAGACCTCGAGCTTGAGCTCGGCGTTGAGCGGTACGTCGCCGAAGGTCGTGCCTTCCATGCGGATGTAGCACCACTTGCGGTCGAGCAGCCATGGAACGTAGTCGGACGGGCCGACGTGCACGTCCTTTTCGTCCAGGGGATAGTCGAGCATGCTCGTCACCGCGTTCGTCTTGCTGATCTTCTTCGACTCGAGCCGTTCGCGCTCGAGCATGTTGAGGAAGTCGGTGTTGCCGCCGAAGTTGAGCTGATAGGTGCGGTCGAGCCGCACGCCCCGATCCATGAAGAGGCGGGTGAGGACGCGGTGGGTGATGGTCGCGCCGACCTGCGACTTGATGTCGTCGCCGATGATCGGCAGGCCTTTCTGCGCGAACCGCTTCTGCCAGTACGGCTCGCGCGCGATGAACACCGGGATGCAGTTGATGAAGGCGCACCCCGCTTCGAGCGTCTGCTCGACGTACCACTTCGTGGCTTCTTCGCTTCCCACCGGCAGGTACGAGACGACGACGTCGACCTGCCGCTCTTTCAGGATCCCGACGATGTCGTCGGTCGAGCCCGGCGCTTTCTGCACGACCGCCGATAAGTACTTCCCGATCCCGTCGTGGGTCATGCCGCGCGACACCTTTACGCCGGTGCGGGGAACGTCAGCGAAGCGATACGTGTTGTTCGGCGCCGCGTAGATCGCGTCAGCGAGGTCCTTGCCCACTTTGTTGCGGTCGACGTCGAACGCCGCGACGAAGTCGACATCCCGGATGTGATACCCGCCAAGGTCGACGTGCATGATCCCGGGGACCCTGTCGCCGGGCTTCGCGTTGCGGTAGTAGTGAACGCCCTGCACGAGCGAGCTCGCGCAGTTGCCCACGCCGATGATCGCCGCGCGGATCCGGTTTCTGCCCGTGCGCCGCGCGGTCGTTCGCTTTCTTTTGCTTGCTGTCGGCATCGTCGAGCTATCTACCTTCCTTTGATCGAGAGTTGGTGGCCCACGTAGACCACCCTGACGACGAACGTGACGGTCGCGAGGAGCGCGACGACGAGGACCGCCCCCACGAACGCCATGAACAGACCGAAGAGCGCCCATGCCCCGAGCCCAATGAGGAAGATGGCGATCCGTGCCTCGCGGGGTGCCGGCCCGACCGTCGCGCCCACCCCCAACGCTTCGGCCTTCGCTCGGACGTAAGAGACGAGGAACGAGGCGACGAGCGCGAGGAGCGCCCACCAGAGCAGAGCCGGCTGAGCGGTGGTCATCGCGAGCAGGGCCGTGCCGACAAAGAGCGCCGAGTCTGAGAGGCGGTCGATCGTGGAATCGAGGAACGCGCCGAAGGCCGTGCCTCCGCCGGCCGCCTTCGCGATCTGACCGTCGAGCGTGTCCGCGAGTGTGCCGACGGCGAGCACCACAAGCGCCGCGAGCGGCATGCCCGCGGCGAGCAGCCCCGCGCCGATGATGGTCAGCCCGCCGCCGAGGAGCGTCACGACGTTCGCCGAGATGCCCACGCGCGCGGCGCCGCGCGCGATCGGCGCCAGGCTGAGCCGTGTCCCTCGCGCTACCCGCGTCGGGACGACGCCGTGACTCACA